>JASFKL010000161.1:0-8999 GCA_050118655.1 Gammaproteobacteria bacterium
TGGAACGCGCCCGCGGCGCGGTTACGCATTTCAACGTAACCACCGACCTGATCGTCGGGTTTCCCGGCGAAAGCGAACAGGAATGGCGGCAAACGATGCAATTCGTGGCCGACACCGGGTTCGGCCACATACACGTGTTTCCGTTTTCCGCGCGCGCCGGCACCAAGGCGGCCAGGCTCGACGGGCAGATCGACGGCGAGACCCGCAAGGCGCGCTGTCAGGAGATGCATGCGCTGGCAGCCGAGTTGAAGCGCCGCGAACTGGGACTGCACCTGGGCAGCCGCGCCGAGGTCCTGTGGGAGCGCCGCCTGGCTGGCGGATCGGGTCACTGGATCGGATATACGCCGCATTACCACAAGATTTGCTCACCGCGAACCGACCTCGAGCCGGCTCGCGTCACCGAGGTCGGTATCGACTCGATTTCGGCGGACGGCACGATGCTCGTCAGCCGGGCTGCACGGGCGCAGGTCGAGCTTGTCGACCTCCGGTATCATGCCGCGGGAAGCTAGCCCGGGGAATTGCCATATTCTGCTGCGGCAGGATGGTCCGGCGCTCGAGGTCGAGCAATTCAGTCCCGGCTACTGGGAAGGCGGCCCGGGATTCGATCATCGTATCGGCGGACGAGGCGGAAGCTGCCTGATCGAGATCGACAGCGGCAAGGCGGTGTTGCGCCAATACCATCGCGGTGGATTCGTCGGTAACCTGCTGAGCAATCAATACTTCTGGCTCGGCAAGAACCTGACCCGGCCCTGGCGGGAATGGCGGGTACTGGAATACGCGCGACAGGCCGGGCTGCCGGTGCCGGAACCGATCGCCGCCTGCGCCTGCCGCACGCTTTTCTGGTACCGTGCGGCGCTGGTTACGGCTTATCTCGAGGATACCGAGATGCTGACGCAGCGGCTCGAGCGCGAACAGCTCGAACCCGGTTTGTGGCGGCAGCTAGGCGCGCTGTTCAGGCGCGTGCACGAAAAGGGTATTCGCCATGCCGACCTGACCTCGGATAACGTGTTGATCGATTCCGGGAACCGCTTTTACCTGATCGATTTCGACCGCGCTCGCATCATGAAGCGACTCGACGACTGGCAATGGCAACCGCTTTACCGGTTCCAGAGATCGATGGTCAAACGCAATCGCAATCGCGCGCTGAATTACAACGAATCCGACTGGCAGGCATTGATGGACGGCTACCAGTCCTGACCTCCGCGAGCCATGCCGAGTGTAGTGAATACCTACAGGTAAGGCCTGATTTCAGCGAGGTAAAGCTCGATCACGTCGGCTTGCCGGGATAGCCTGGCCAGCGCCTCCCGACCCAGTTCGTCGGCGTATTGCGGCCGGTCGAGCAGATCGGCAATGCTACGCCAGCAGGCGGTCATGTCCGCGACCTGCAACACACCGCTGCCGGCGCCGAGCATTTCGATATCCCCGGCGATATTGGTATCCGAGGGTCCGGTAATGATTGCGCGGCCGAGGCTCGCCGGCTCGATCAGGTTGTGTCCGCCCGTGTCGTCGAAGGATCCGCCCATGACCACGACGCGGGCGTGGGCCATGAGCGGAGCCAGCTCGCCGAGCGTATCGGCGAGGTAAACCTCGGTATCTTCGGCGATCGGCTCCGCCTTGCTGCGCACCGCGTATTTCATCTTCAGCCGCAGGATCAGCTGCTCGATTTCTTCGCCGCGCGTGGGATGGCGCGGCGCCAGCACCAGCAGTACGCCAGCCAGGTCCGCCGGGCGCGTCTCCAGAAATTGCCGTTCTTCGCCGTCGTGGCTCGAGGCCAGGATCAGGTAGTCGCGCTCGATCAGGCGGGGCTGCTTGTCCGGCGGCTCGCGGTGCGACTTGAGATTACCCACGATGTCGACTTTTTCCGGCCTCGCGCCAAGCTCGATCAGCGCCTCGCGGTCGCCTCGATTGCGTGTCAGGATATGCTCGAAGCAAGCGAGCGCCTGCTTCAGAACGCCACGCACGAAGCGGCCGCCGCGCAGCGATCTGGCCGACAGCCGGGCATTGATCAGCAGCAGCGCGATCCGCTGCCTGCGGGCCTGGTAAAGCAATTCGGGCCACAGCTCGGTTTCCACTACCAGGCCGAGTTTTATCTCGTGGCGCCGAAAAAAACGCCGGCAGCTCCAGCTGGTATCGATCGGGATCACGCCGGTCGAGACCCTGGCGGAAAAGGCTCGCCGAATAGCCTGACAGCCGGTCGCGGTAAAGCTCGTGAAGATAACCGCTTCACCGCTTGCCAGCAGGGCCTCCACCAGCGGCGTGACCGCGCGCACTTCGCCGACCGAGGCGGCGTGCACCCAGACCTGCTCGGACCGGCGGCTGGCAAAGCCGAACAATCGCATCGCCAGGTAATCCCGCAAGCCGTGCCGGATGCCGTGCCTGGCCGCGTGCAGGATCCACAACGGGTACAGCAAGATGCTTAGCAGGCGATAACCGAACGGCGGCGACTCCGGGGTCATGGCGCGATGCTCATGTGTAAATCGGCGCCTCACCGGGAGGTCGGGTCCTGAATCGCTGGTGGATCCACATGTAATTCTCGGGGTGCAGGTACACGTATTCGCCGATCGAACGGTTGATCGCGGTGGCGTCCTCGACGTCGTCTCCGCTGGGAAAATTTTCCAGCGGCGGACCGATTCGCAGCACGTAGCCGCTGCCGTCGAGCTTGCGCTCGGGGTAGTAGGGCAGCATTGCCGCCCCGGTGGCCTGGGCGAGTCTGGATCCGGCCGTGATGGTGGCCGCGGAGACACCGAGGAAGGGAGCGAATACATTCCTCTCGCGCCGGAAATCCTGGTCGGGCGCATACCAGGTCGGTATCTTGTTGCGAATTCCGCGGATCAGCTGGCGGGTATCCTTGCGTGATACCACGGCCGCCAGGTAGCTGCAGCGCCTGGTATAGAGGTAGCTGTCGAACAATGCGTTGCGCTGGGTGCGGTACATACACTGGAACGGCAGGTACAGGGCCAGCAGGCGGCCGCCGATTTCGAGGCTGGTGTAGTGTCCGGAGAGCAGAATCGCTCCTCGCCCGGCGTCGATTACGGTATCGAGATGCTCCTTGCCCTCGAGCTCGACCAGCGGCTCGAGGCGCCGGTCGGGCCACCACCAGCATAGCGCCATTTCGATGATCGAAATGCCGATGTTCCGGTAGCAGTCGAGCTTGATCCGTTCGCGCTCCTCGGGCGGCTTGTCCGGGAAGCAGAGCTGCAGGTTGGTATCCACGACCCGTCTCCTCGAACCCGAGACCAGATAGATGAGTTGGCCCAGGATTCGGCCGCAGGCCATGGCAGCGGAATAGGGCAGAAACGCGATCAGCCGCAGCAGGCCGATGGTAATCCACATCGGCCAGAATCTAGGTGACAGGTAGTCGCGCGCCCTGAAGCTTACGGAGCTATCTGCACCCATCGATCACGAGTGAATCAACAGGCGATTGATTTCGCGTAGATCGTCTTCGGTCAGGGTGCCGGCGGCCTGCTTCAGGCGCAGTTTATTGAGCAGGAAATCGTAGCGCGAACTTGCGTAATCGCGCTGCGCCCGATAAGTCTCGCGCAGCGAAATCAGCACGTCCACCGAGGTCCGCGTGCCGACCTCGAAGCCGGCCTGGGTCGCCTCGAGGGCGACATTGCTCGATTCCAGCGCCTGCTTGAGCGCGTTGACCTGGCTGACGCCGGAGACCACGTCGAGAAAGGCGATACGCGAACGTTGAGAGGCCAGCCGGTTCTGCAGCAGGGTGTTGTTTTTCGCGGCGACCAGCTGGGCTTCCGCCTCGGCCTGCTCGGCCGTGATGCGGCCGCCGGTGTAGAGCGGTATTTCCAGCTCGATGCCGACGGTCAGGTCTTCCTGGTCCGAATCGCCGAGCAAATCGTCGTCGACGCTGCGGTCGCCGTAACTGGCGACCAGGTCGACGGTAGGATAGCCGCGCCGGTTGCGCTTGTCGCGCTCGTAGCGCGCCGCGTTGAGGTCTTCCTGGGCGGCGATCAGGTCGCGATTATTCTTCAGCGCCAGCTCGACCCAGTCGTCGGGGTTGGCGGGTTGGGGCAGCGACAGATCCAGCTTTTTTTCGAGCCGCGCCAGGCTCCTGATCGACGGGTCCCCGGTGATCACCACCAGCGCCTGGTAGGCGTTTTCGAGAACGTTTTCGGCCAGGATCGCCTGCGCCTCGGCGCTGTCGAAGCGCGCCTTGGCTTCCTGCACGTCGGTAATCGCGATCAGGCCGACTTCGAAGCGTTTCTGCGCCTGTTCGAGCTGGCGCGCGATCGCGGTACGCTCTGCATAGGCAAAGTCGACGTTGTCGTGCGCGGCGAGAATTGCGAAATAAGCCTCCGCCACGCGCAGCGCGACGGCCTGGCGAACCGACTGCAGGCGGGCGAGCTCGGCCCGGCTGGTGGCCTCGGCCGAATTGATATTACCGCTGGTCTCGTTGTTGTACAGCGACTGCGTCAGGTTCAGGCTGTAGCCGACGGTATCGGTGGTATTGTCGCCGATGCGCGAATCGTCGGTTTCCTGGTGAGTGCCGTTGGCATTGAAAAATACCTGCGGTTTGCGGCCCGATTGCGCCTGCGGCAGCGACTGGATCGCGGCCAGGTAATTGGCTTCCGCTACCTGTAACTGCGCATCGTTCTCGAGGGCCAGTTGATAGATTGCCAACAAGTCTTCCTGAGCGTGCGCGGATTGCCAACAGCCGAGCAACACCAGCATCGCTAATTTCAATCGCAGTTTATGCATTCCGGGGATCATGTTTCTACTCGTGCGCGGATTATAAAGAAACTGGTTGGCGATTAATACAAGTCCATCGCGGGATCGACCTCGCGCGCCCAGGCATCCACGCCGCCGTCCAGATTGATCAACTCGGCGTCGTGTTGCTGCTGCAGGAAACCCGCCACTTTCAGACTGCGGACCCCATGGTGGCAGATCACCACGATTTCGTCGGCGTCGTCGAGCCGGTCGAGCAGCCGGGGAATCTGCGACATCGGCAGGTTGATGCTGCCGTCGATATGACAGATTTCGAATTCCCAGGGTTCGCGCACGTCGAGCAGCAGCGGGTCGGCATCCGCGAGATACTCGGCCAGTTGCGGCGCGTTCATTCGGCGCATTTCCGGCGCCTATACCTGCAGTCGGGGTAAATCGGTTTCGAACAATGATGCGGTCGTCCATTCCGACTCGCCGACACGCGTCACCAGCACGGCTTCCATGACCGGCGACTGTCCGACGATAACGAATAGCCTGCCGCCCGGTTTCAGTGCCTTGCGCAGGTTATCGGGAACCTCGGCCAGCGACGCGGTTACGGCGATCGCGTCGTAGACCGGCTCTGCCTCGACCTCGGACAGCGAGCGCTGCCCGAATTCCACGCCTGCTATACCGCAGGCGGCGAGGTTGTCGGCGGCGAATTCGATCACCTCGCTGCGCGTGTCGATACTGGTAACCCGGCCCCCCAGTTTTGCCAGACAGGCGGCCAGGTAGCCGCTGCAGGAACCGACCTCCAGCACCCGATCGCCGGGAACGACGGCCAGCGCCTGCAGCATGCGGCCCTCGACCGTCGGCGGCAGCATGCGTACGCTGTCGGCAACCGGTATCTGGCAATCCGCGTAAGCGAGTCCCTTGTAGGGTTCGCGAACGAAGTCTTCGCGGTCGATTTCGTCGAGCGCGTTCAACACCTGGTGGTCGAGCACTTCCCAGGGTCGGATCTGCTGCTCGATCATATTGAATTTGGCGACTGCGGTAGTGGTCATGGAAGTATCGGTTCCCTCGGCCTGGAGCGCGCATAATATAGCATTGCGGCGCCCTAAATCACCAGTCGCCGCAGGTATAATCGTGGGTGATCTCTTCGCCGGCTTCGATATCCCGCAGGGCGACCACGCTGAGGTCGTCATAGTAGCACGCGTTGGGGCTATCGGAATGGTTGATGAATTTCAGGTCGCAGGTGACCTCGACGGCGCGGGTCTCGTCGAGCCACAGCACGTAACTGCCGTCGCGCTCGGCGGGTTTGACCCGCAACCGGCCGATCAGGGTACCGGCGGCGATCCGGATACCGGCAAACAGTCCCTTGCCGTGTATTTCGCTGTCCGCGACGAAGGTAGTCACCTGCATTTAGCGTTTTGAATTTTCCAGGGTTGAGAGTATCATTTTGAAACTAATAGAAAACCACAATAACAAGTTAGCGGGCGCAAAGCGACGCCCGCGACGAAAAAAATGACAGTTTACCCGCGGGTCGACCGTCCCGCACCAGGAGGGTCTCAGGGGATCATGAACAGAACAATAACGACACTCGTGTGTCTGCTGGCCAGCGGCGCATTACATGCCGGGGGCTACCGGGTTGCGGAGCAGGGCCAAAAGGCCCTGGGCATGGGACATACCGGGGTGGCGATGACCGACAGCTCCGAAGTGGTGTTCTTCAATCCCGGTGCGATGACGCAGCTCGAGGCCAATGCGGACTTCACCGCGGGTATCAACCTGTTGGCGGCCGAGACCGAGTATCAGAACCAGGATACGCTGGTCAACGAGAAAACCGACAGTTCTCTGGGCACGCCGCTCAATGTTTATTACGCGCGCAAGTATAACCAGCAGGTATCCTGGGGCCTCGGTATCTACACGCCGTTCGGCAACAAGGTGGAATGGCCCACCGACTGGGTGGGATCCCACCTGGTCAACAATATCGAGCTGCAGGCGATTTTCGTCCAGCCCACCATCGGCTACCAGATCAACGACAGGACCAGCGTCGGCATCGGCCCCAACATGGTCATCGGTGCGGTCGAGTTCAATCGTAATCTCTCCACCTCGCTGACCGACGAGGACGGCAACCGGTCCAACGTCACCATCAAGGCCGACAACGTGATCGCCTGGGGATACAATCTCGGCCTGTTACACCGGTTGAACGACAAGACCTCCCTCGGCCTGAATTACCGCTCGGAAGTCATCGTCGAGGCGCGCGGCGGAGACGCGGATTTCATGGATATACCGGCTGCCCTCGAGTCGACCTTCGCGGACGGAGAATTCGACGCCGACCTGCCGCTGCCGGCGGAGCTGACCGTCGGTATCGCGTACGAGTACAGCGACGATCTGACGCTCGCCTTCGACATCAACCATACCTTCTGGGACGTTTACGACGAACTGGTGATCGAGTTCGACAACGGCATCACCTCGGAGAATCCGCGTAATTACAAGGACGCGAATATTTACCGCTTCGGACTCCAGTATCGTTATAACGACAAGTGGACGCTGCGCGGCGGCATTTACCTCGACGAGTCGCCGGTGCCGGACGGGTACTTCGCGCCGGAAACCCCGCGCAACGATTCGATCGGTTATACCGCGGGCGCGACCTATCGCTATTCCAAGAACCTGGAGCTCGACTTCTCGCTGCTGATCCTGACTTTCGAGGAGACGGACAATTCCTACGACTACTACGAGGAAGGCGGATTCGCGATCCCGTTCGGCGGCACTTACGATTCGGCGGCCAACTCGATCGGCTTCGGCCTGTCGTACAAGTATTAGGGTGATGTGAAATGAAAACGCCTGTTCTCCATTATCTACTTCTGACGGTCCTGTCATTGCTGCTGGCATCCTGCGGCACCGATATTTCCGACAGCCTCGACGAGGACGCCGACCCGGGCACCGCCGACTTTTCGACCTACGTCGCGCTGGGCGACTCGCTGACCGCGGGATACAAGGATGGCGCGCTTTACCGCGAGGGACAAATGGATTCGTATCCGGCCATCCTGGCTCAGCAATTCGCCAAGGCCGGAGGTGGCGCATTCCGGCAGCCGTTGATGCCCGTATCCGCAACCGGCAGCCTGACCATCGGGGCTGCGCCGATCCCGGGCGTCAATGATCGTCTGGTTCTGGTCGGTACCGGTGATCCAGATCAGCCGGTTACTCCGTTGCCTATTGCGCCACCAGTGTCCACCGAGATCCTGCCGGCACTAACAGGTCCATTCAATAATCTTGGTGTGCCGGGTGCAAAATCCTTTCACCTGCCAGCCGGCGGTTACGGCGATCCTGCCGGTCTCGGCACAACCGCGAATCCTTTTTTCGTCCGTTTTGCCAGCAGTACAGGTACCAGCGTGATGCTGGATGCGCTCAACCAGGTGCCGACTTTTTACACTGTCTGGATCGGCAACAACGATATCCTGCTCTATGCAATCGACGGTGGTGACCCGACTGTCAGCGGTGAGTCGGTTACTCCCACGATGACGTTTGCCGGCGCCTATGATCTGCTGATCGGCAACCTGAAATCGACTAATCCCAATGCGAAAGGAGTACTGGTAAATATTCCGGACGCGACGACGATTCCGTACTTTACGACTGTGCCATTCGATGCGATCCCCTTGACAGCTGCCCAGGCGAGCGCCCTGATGTCGGGATTGTTCAATACCTATAACGCACTCGTACAGGGGCAGGTAACGTCGATGACCTGTACGATCACTCAGGAAGAGGCCGACCGAAGGAAGGTCAATTTCAAGGAAGGTCAAAACCCGGTTCTTATCCTCGACGAAACCCTGACCGATCTCACCCCGTGTCTGGGAGTAAATCCCTTCACCGCGAGCATGAGACAGACGACTGCGAAAGATTTTATCGTACTGCCGACCGCCTCCAAACTCGGCACCGATGCAGGCGGTGGATTGCTGTGGGGGGTTTCTGCTCCCTTGCCCGATGCGGATGTACTGCTTGAAAGCGAAGTCGACCAGATCGAAGTTGCACGCACGGCTTACAATGCGCACATCAAGGGCATTGTTGATGTCGAACCCAACCTGGTTTTGTTCGATGCAGCCGGTTTGCTGGAGGAACTTAACGAGAGTGGCATCAGTTACGGTTCGGGCGGCATTTCCTCGACCTTCGTCCAGGGCGGAGCGTTTTCGGCAGACGGCGTTCACCCGACCGCTCGCGGCTACGCGGTCATCGCCAACGAAATCATGAAAGTTATCGAGGACAGCTTCGGCGCCGAGCTGCCACCCGTCAATCCGTCCGACTACTCCACCGTGTTTTATCAAAAGTAAACCAGCGCGGTCCGGGAT
>JASFKL010000162.1:0-8987 GCA_050118655.1 Gammaproteobacteria bacterium
CCGACCAATACGGTACCCTGGAACAGATTCACGGGATTGCGCGGCGGGTCGCGCAGGCAGCGACCGTCGAGCTCGACGATTGCGGGCATTCGCCGCACCGCGATCGCGGCGAAGAGGTAATTGGCGTGACCTCGCGGTTTATGGCCGCGGCCGGCTCCAGGCTTGCGGAACACGCCGTCCATGACTGCGCCTGAGATGAAATATTATGGTTCCGGGGCGCTTAGAATGTATAGTTGTAGGCTGTTCGGGTTCGACCGGACGTTCATCTGGCGTTCGGTTGCACAAAATAAAATAACGCCTGCGAACCTTGAACCGGTTTTAAACGAACCTGGCATGGCGATGCCGTTGCCATTGTATTAAACCCGGTGGCTTGAGCCATCGGCATAGCAAGCAGACTCCAGAGGAGAAAAAACATGTTAGTCAAAATAATTCGTACAACCATCATCGCGAGCGCGATCGTCGTGACGGGTGCCGCCCAGGCGGCTAGCGTCAAGATCGGTTTCGTCACCACGCTGACGACTCCGGCCGCGGTTATCGGCGAGGACATGAAGAACTCGGTAGAGCTCGCGATGGAGCATATCGGCGGCAAGATGGGGCCGCTGGACGTCGAATTGATCATGGAAGACGACGGTTTCAAGCCCGACATCGGCAAGCAGAAGACCGACAAGCTGGTCAAGCAGGACGATGTCGATTTCGTTGCCGGCTATATCTGGTCGCACGTGCTGCTTGCCTCGGCGAAGTCGGTGTTCGACGCCGACAAGTTCCTGATCAGCGCCAACGCCGGACCTTCGCAGCTCGCCGGCAAGCGCTGCAACAAGAATTTCTTTTCGACTTCCTGGCAAAACGACCAGACGCCGATGGCGATGGGCGAGTACCTGAACCAGAAGGGCGTCAAGTCGCTTTACGTCATGGCGCCGAACTACGCGGCCGGTAAGGACATGGTCAACGGTGTCGAAAGGACCTTCAAGGGCAAGGTCCTGGGCAAGGACATGACCAAGTGGGGCGCGGACGCGCAGCTCGACTTCTCGGCCGAGCTGGCCAAGGCCAAGGCCTCGGGCGCGGAAGGAATTTTCGTGTTTTACCCGGGCAAGGCGGGCGGCGCTTTCATCAAGCAGTACCAGCAGGCCGGCCTGCAGGGCGTCATGGACCTGTACACCGTGTTTACGGTCGACTCGATCGCGCTGCCCAAGTTGCAGGCCGCGGGTCTGTCCGGGGTGCTCGGCTCGAAGAACACCCAGGAGTGGTCGCCGGACATTCTCAATAAAGCCAATCGGCGTTTCGTCGGCGACTACCTGAAAAAATACGGCAAGTATCCTTCGTTCTACGGCGCCCAGGCCTACGATGCGATCATGCTGATCAAGAGCGCGGTGGAGAAGGTCAACGGCAATCTCGCCGACAAGGACGCGGTGCGCGCGGCGCTGATGGCAGCCGACTTCGACTCGGTGCGTGGCAAGTACACCTACGGCAACAACCACATGCCGATCCAGAACTTCTACCTGCGCGAAGTGGTCGAGGACGACGAGGGTCGCTGGACGACCAAGATCGTTTCGACCGTGTACACCAATCACCAGGACATCTACGCAAAAGACTGCAAGATGTGATCTGATGCGCGAACCCGGCCCGTCACGGGCCGGGTATGCCGATTCCACCCGATTTCCGAACCTGGCTGCCGCGCATGGACTGGAGCTTGCTAATCACGCAATTGTTGAACGGGCTTCAGCTCGGGCTGTTGCTGTTCCTGCTCGCCTCCGGACTGACGCTGATTTTCGGCATCATGGATTTCATCAACCTGTCGCACGGCTCCTTCTACATGATCGGCGCCTATTTTTGCGGCACCGTGGTCGCCAAAACCGGCTCGTTCCTGCTCGGCGTGCTCTTCGGTCTGATCGGGGTATTCGCGGTCGGCGCGCTGGTCGAATGGTTGATCGCCCGCAAACTGTACCGCTCCGATCACCTCGACCACGTACTCGTCACCTTCGGCCTGATCCTGATTTTCGATACCCTGGTCCACCTGCTGTGGGGAGCCGAGGGCATGGCGATTCCGCTTCCCGATGTCTTGAACGGGCAGATCGAAATCGGCAGCCTGGTGCTGCCGACCTATCGCCTGCTGATCATCGGCTGCGGCCTGCTCGTCGCCGGTCTGCTCTACGTGCTCGTCGTGCGCACCCGTCTCGGCATGCTGATTCGCGCCGGCGCCTCCAATCGCACCATGGTCGAAGCGCTCGGCGTCGACATCAACCGCCTCTACCTGGTCGTGTTCGCGCTCGGCGCGGCGATGGCCGGTTTCGCCGGTATGCTGATCGCGCCGATCACCGAGGCCAGTATCGGCATGGGTAACGACATCATTATCGTCGCCTTCGTGGTGGTCATCGTCGGCGGCATCGGTTCGGTCAAGGGCGCTTTCTACGCCGCCCTGATCCTCGGCATGATCGATACCCTGAGCCGCTCCTATCTCGATGTCGTACTGGGACTGGTCATGCCGGTGAACTATGCCGAAACCGCGGCGCCGGCGATATCGGCAATGCTGATCTACATGCTGATGGCGGCGGTTTTGGCCTTTCGCCCGCAGGGCCTGTTCCCGCCGGCGGGTGCGTAATGATCGCCGCGATTCCACGCACGGTATCCGGCAGGTTTTACGCGGTATTGTTGCTGTTGCTGGCGGTTGCGCCTTTTATTTTCCAGTGGATCGACCAGCCTTTTTACCTCGACCTGCTTAGCCGCGGGCTGATTCTGGCGATCGCGGTCACGAGCCTGAACCTGATTCTCGGTTACGGCGGCATGGTCAGTCTGGGACATGCGGCTTACATCGGTATCGGCGCTTACTGCGTCGGCATCGCATCCTATTACGATTTCTATAACGGCTGGCTGCACCTGGCGCTGGCGCTCGGGGTCAGCGGACTGTTCGCGCTGTTCACCGGGGCGGTCAGTCTGCGCACCAGGGGCGTTTACTTCATCATGATCACCATGGCTTTCAGCCAGATGGTGTATTTCATCTTTCTGAGCCTGGAGGAATACGGCGCCGACGACGGCCTCGTGATCTACGCGCGCAGCGAGTTCCCCGCCTGGATAAGCATGGATAGCGCGACCGGTCTCTACTACTGGATATTGATCCTCTTGCTGCTGTCGATGTTCCTGATCAATCGTCTCGTCGATTCGCGCTTCGGCCGGGTCATCGTCGGATCCAGGTTCAACGAACAGCGCATGCAGGCCCTGGGCTTCGATACTTATCGATATCGACTGACCTGTTACGTAATTTCGGCGATGATTTGCAGCCTCGCCGGCATGCTGCTGGGAAACTTCGCCGGCTTCATCAGCCCCGACATGATCAGCTGGGCGCGCTCCGGGGAACTGATTTTCATGGTTATCATCGGCGGCGTCGCAACGCTTTTCGGGCCCCTGGTGGGGACCATCGTGTTCATTATGCTGGAGGAATTTCTGTCGGCGATCACGGTATACTGGCACCTGATCTTCGGGTTGATGCTGGTCGCACTGGTGCTGTACGGCAAGGGGGGGATCCACGGCTGGCTGAGCCTGCTGGACCGCAACGGGGCGAGTCGTGACTGATTACCTGCTCAGGGTCAAGGGTCTGCACAAGCACTTCGGCGGTATTTACGCCACCGACGACGTCAACCTGGACGTGGAACGCGGCCGGATTCACGCCATCATCGGCCCCAACGGCGCGGGCAAAACCACGCTGATCGCACAGCTTTCCGGGCAGATCAAACCCGACAGCGGCGATATCGAATTCGGCGGGCGCAGCATCATCGATTACAGCATGGCGCGGCGCGCTCGAGAGGGCCTCGCGCGCTCGTTCCAGATTACCAGCGTGGTGATGCCGATGACCCTGCTGGAAAATGTCATGCTCGCGGTGCAGGGCACGAGCGGCCACTCGTTCAAATTCTGGAGTCCCGTGCATCGCGACCGGAGCATGCGCGATACCGCGATGGCCAGCCTGACCGAGGTGGGTCTCGACGACCGCGCCGGGCGGGTCGCGGCCAATGTCTCGCATGGCGAACGGCGTCAGCTCGAAGTCGCGATGGCGCTGGCGATGAAGCCGCGCATGCTGCTGCTCGACGAACCCATGGCCGGCATGGGGAAGGAAGAGGGCGCGATGATGGTCGAAATACTGAACCGCCTGAAGGGCGACAAGACCATCCTGCTGGTCGAACACGACATGGACGCGGTATTCAGTCTCGCGGACCGGCTGTCGGTGCTCGTGGACGGTCATATCATCGCTACCGATACGGTGGAAAATATTCGCGGCAATCTCGAAGTGCAAAAGGCTTACCTGGGTGACAGCCATGCTTGAGCTGACCGACGTCGAGATCTGTTACGGCACCATCCAGGCTCTGTTCGGCATGAGCCTGCGCTGCGAGGAAGGGCGGGTGACGACGCTGATCGGGCGCAACGGCATGGGCAAGACGACTACCGTGGGGTCGATAATCGGAACCCTGTCGAGCAGTGGCGGCGAGATTCGTTTTCAGGGCGAGAAGATCAACGGCCGGCCCGCTTACCAGATCGCGCAGCTCGGCATCGGCCTGGTGCCGGAAGGACGCCAGGTGTTTCCCAACCTGAGCGTGCGCGAAAATCTGATCGCCACCGCGGCCAACTACAGCCGCAGCGAAAACCCCTGGACGCTCGAAAAAGTGCTCGATTTTTTTCCGCGCCTGGCCGAGCGTCTCGACCACCTGGGCAGCCAGTTGTCGGGCGGCGAACAGCAGATGCTGGCCATCGGCCGCGCGCTGATGCTGAACCCGCGGCTGTTGATTCTCGACGAGGCTACCGAGGGTCTCGCGCCGCTGATCCGCCAGGAAATCTGGCGTCGCCTCGAGCAATTGAAGCACAGCGGGCTCACCATCCTGCTGATCGACAAGAACATCGAGGAATTGACGCAGCTCGCTGATCGCCATTACATCATCGAAAAGGGACGCGTGGTCTGGGAAGGCGATTCGGATGCACTCGCGGCCGACTCCGAACTCAAGGCCCGTTACCTGGGAATCTGATCGTCATGAGCGATGGCATTGCCTGCCTGCTGAAGGCCCCGGGAAAAACCTTTGCGGCCGGCCCGGGGGCCGGCCGGAAGGTCCATGACGGCGCCTGGTACGCGACATCCGTGTCGCGCGACACTTTTGCGACGCCTTCAGCGGACCAGACTGGAATTAGACGTTAACGATATCAATGGTTTCACTCGATCATATCGAGATCATCGGCGCCGGGCCGGCGGGGCTATATGCCGCGATCCTGCTGAAGACTTTATTTCCGGCCGCCCGGGTGCGCGCCAGCGAGCAAAACCCGGCTGCCGCGACCTTCGGCTTCGGCGTGGTGTTTTCCGATACCGCGCTCGATTTCCTGCGCGCCGACGATCCCGCCACCCACGACCTGATCGCGCCGCGCATGGAACGCTGGCGCGACATGACGCTCGCGATCGGCGGGCAGCGCATCACCCTCGACGGCGTCGGTTTTTCCGCCATCGGGCGGCTCGAATTGCTGCAAATCCTGCAGCGCCGGGCAATCGGCCTCGGGGTCGAGCTGCGTTTCGAGCGGCGCATCGAGGGCCTGGCCGATATCGAACGCGATGCGGACCTCGTGATCGGCGCCGATGGCCTCAATTCGATACTGCGGAATAGCGACGAAGCCGCGTTCGCACCCACGCTGGAGCATTTCGACAACCATTTCGCCTGGTTTGGCACGCCGCGGGAATTCCCGACCCTGACGCAATCCTTCCTCGACGGGCCGAAGGGGGCTTTGAATGCCCACCACTACCGCTACGCGCCGGGCCGCAGCACCTTCATCGTCGAATGCGACCCGGCCGGGTTCGAGGCCTACGGTTTCGGCGACATGGACGAAGGCGAGAGTGCGCGGGTTTGCGGCGAGCTGTTTTTTTCCGTGCTCGACGAAGCGCCGCTGCTGGTCAACCAGTCGCACTGGCGGCGCTTTCCGCGCCTGTGGTGCGAGAACTGGGTCGCCGGCAAGCGTGTATTGCTCGGCGATGCCGCGCACACCGCGCACTTTTCGATCGGTTCGGGCACGCGGCTGGCGCTCGAGGACGCGATCGCGCTGGCCGCGGCACTGCGGGATCGGGACGAACTCGAACCCGCGCTCGCCGCATTTCAGCGGCAACGCCAGCCGATCGCGCGCAAGATCGTCGACGCCGCCAACACCTCGGCACGCTGGTACGACGATTTCGCCGCGCGCATGGCATTGCCGCCGATGGAATTCGCCTACAGTTACCTGACCCGTTCGGGACGGATCGACGACGCGCGGCTGCGTGAATTGTCGCCGCGCTTCATGGCCGACTACCAAAACTATCTCGAAAGCAGGGCGGGAGGCAGCTGACACGCGCGCCCGGCCTGCAAGTCGCGTGAACTACCTCAGCCAGTCCAGCACGCGGCGGAACAAGGCGCTCTTCGGGTCGCCGAGATTGACGGCCACGTCGAAGTGATCGGCCCCGGGATCGTCGTGGCGCTCGATCTCGAGTCCCGGGCTCGACCAGGCCGCGACCAGGTCGTCTGCCTGGCTGAAGAAAGCGGGCGTTTCGCCGCCGCCGACGACTATCAGCATCTTCGCGTTGCCGCTCGCGGCCAGGTTCACCGGGCTCAGTGTTTCTACTTCCTCGGGCGTCAGCTGCAACAGGTGACTGATCGTCGTCGCCAGTAGAGGCTCGAGCCGGTAGAGTCCGCTGATCGGGATCGTACTCTTGAGCAGATCGGCCGGCAGGTCGTCGCCGAGATCGGGCCAGCGCGTGGCCAGCGCCATCGCCGTCAGGTGCCCGCCCGCGGAATGACCGCAGAGGTTGATTCGCCTGCCATCGACGCCGAGTTCGCCGGCGTTGCGCCAAAGCCAGGCCAGCGCAGAGCGGATGCTGGCCACGATTTGCGTCATCGAGACCTGCGGGCAGAGCGGGTAACCGACGATCGCGACGTCGATTCCCGCGGCATTGAACGGCTCGGCGAGGTAGCTGTACATCGACTTGTCGCCGCGCTGCCAGTAACCGCCGTGGATATAGACGAACAGCGGCGCATTACGCGCACCGCAGCGAAACAGGTCGAGCCGTTCGCGCTCGCCGTCGCCGTAACGGCAATCGAGCGCGGCATCGGCCCGTTGCCGGTAAGCCGCGCTGCGTTCCGCCAGCCCCTGCAGCAATTCGGGCGCATCGGGCCGCCGGGCCATGTTGTTGTAGTCGTACTCGAGCTCCGGATCGATTTCGGTTTCCTGGTTCATCCGACAATTTTAAGCCATTGGCCGGCGCTACAGTAGTCCCGCGACCGGCAACTGTCTGCCATGTCTTAATCTTGCTGAAACATTGGCCCGCTAGCATCGTCGTCGATGAATTCGAAATCGCGGCAAGATACGACGATCTACAGGAAATTATCGTTCGAAAGCCATGCGGCGGAGCGACGATCCCGCATTGTGCGATTGCAGTCCTCCCTCCCGGCCTTGATGACATCATCGCCCCGGTGAACCCTGTCCCCGACAGCCCCGCCTGATCACCGGCATCAAAGGTCAAGGGTCGAAAGACCTTGCATCCCGCTTGTTACCCTGCCCTGGCAGGGTTTTTTTTTCCGAAAAAAGCCCGGATCGACAGCAAGGTCGGGGCGCGAACGTATTAAAGGGATATAAATATTAAAGGGACACCCACTTTCCGATTAGTCGTATTAAAGGGACACCCACTTTCCAGAGTATTAAGGCAGAGTATTAAAGGGACACTCACTTTCCGATCACCAGTATTAAAGGGACACTCACTTTCCGATTGACTAATTGTAGTCGACGGGGGTAGGCTTTTAGCACTATCAGCTAAACGGACTTAACTGATGACACGGCCCAGGAAGGCGTTGATTTCTCTCGCGGATACCCCCTACTACCACATCACCTCGCGCTGCGTGCGCCGCGCTTTTCTGTGCGGTGAGGATCACTATTCCGGTAAAAGCTACGAACACCGAAGACAGTGGATCGTCGACCGGGTTCGACTGCTCTCTTCGGTATTTGCCATCGATGTCTGCGCCTACGCGATCATGAGCAACCACTATCACCTGGCCCTCAAGGTCTGCCCGGAACAGCTCGAGGGGCTCTCCGAGGACGAGATCCTCGACCGCTGGTGCGCGCTCTTCAAAGGGCCGCTACTGGTGCAGAACTATCGTAACGGCGAGGATTTGAAGCCCTTCGAGCGTAAATCCCTGTCCGACATCGTCGAGGTCTTTCGAAAACGGCTTTTCAGCATCAGCTGGTTCATGCGTTGCCTGAACCAGCCCATCGCTCGCCAGGCGAATAAAGAGGATGGCTGCACTGGCAAGTTCTGGGAATCCCGCTTCAACTCGCAGGCGTTAAAGTCCGAAGAGGCCCTGCTCTCCAGCATGGTCTATGTCGATCTCAACCCGGTGCGGGCGGGCATCGCGGACAAACCGGAGACCTCCGACTACACCAGTATCAGGGAAAGACTGACCAACGAATTCGATCTGAAGGATGCGATCGACGAGCAGACTGCCTGTGGCGATATCCTGGAATTTCGATCGCCGCTGAAGCCGTTGCTGCATTTCAACAACACCTCGGCCGAACCCCAGACCGGCATACCCTTCGGCTTCGAGGACTACCTGGCGCTCGTCGACTGGACCGGGCGTATCATTCGCAGTGACAAGCGGGGTAACATCGACGCTAAACTGCCCCCGATTCTCGATCGACTACGAATCTCGCCGGAGCAATGGCGCATCAACAGCACACAATTCGAAACCATTCATCGAAGGCGATTCAATCGCGAGACTTCGCAGTTAAAAACGGGATAGACTTCCCCCGCATAAAAGAGGCTCCCCTTGGAAGTTTACTCACCGGAGCGGATTACTATTTTTTCGGATTCCAGGTCCCGCCGAAATTTAGCACCTGGAAGCCGGCTTTGCCGGGTTTCGGCTCTATTTAATAGATAAAAGTTAGTTGGATTCAGGCCGGTGTCGGATTTGATTTGCGCCATTCTTAACGGTGGGTGTCCCTTTGAACGC
>JASFKL010000163.1:0-8944 GCA_050118655.1 Gammaproteobacteria bacterium
ACTTGGTCTCGGACTTGGTGTTTTCGATTTCCTCGCGCAGTTGCGCCGCCTCGTGGTTCAGATCCACGTCCTGCAGCAGTTCGAAAACCGCCTCGGCACCCATCTTGGCGTTGAAATCGTCGCCGAATTCCTCGATCGCCTCGAGGTAAGCCTCGTCGGTCAGCAACTGGCCTTTTTCGAGCGTCGTCATGCCGGGATCGATGACCACGAAACCCTCGAAGTAAAGCACGCGCTCGATGTCGCGCAGCGTCATGTCGAGCAACAGGCCGATACGCGAGGGCAGCGACTTCAGAAACCAGATATGCGCGATCGGGCAGGCCAGTTCGATGTGGCCCATACGCTCGCGGCGCACCTTGGTCTGGGTGACCTCGACGCCGCACTTCTCGCAGACTACGCCGCGATGCTTGAGGCGCTTGTACTTGCCGCAAAGGCATTCGAAGTCCTTGACCGGTCCGAAGACCTTGGCGCAGAACAGGCCGTCGCGCTCGGGCTTGAAGGTCCGGTAGTTGATGGTTTCCGGCTTTTTGACTTCGCCGTAGGACCAGGAACGAACCATGTCTGGCGAGGCCAGCCCGACCCGGATGTGGTCGAAGTCCTCGTCCGCACCCTGTTTCTTGAGCAGATTCAGTAAGTCTTTCATGTTTATTCCTGTTCGAGTTCGATGTTCAGGCTCAAAGAGCGAATCTCCTTGAGCAGAACGTTAAACGATTCGGGCATTCCGGCTTCCATGCTGAAATCGCCGTCGACGATATTCTTGTACATCTTGTTGCGCCCGTTGACGTCGTCCGACTTGACGGTGAGCATTTCCTGCAGCGTGTAAGCCGCGCCGTAAGACTCCAGCGCCCAGACTTCCATCTCGCCGAAACGCTGGCCGCCGAACTGCGCCTTGCCGCCCAGCGGCTGCTGGGTGACCAGGCTGTAAGGCCCGGTGGAGCGCGCGTGCATCTTGTCGTCGACCAGGTGGTTGAGCTTCATCATGTACATGTAGCCGACCGTGACCGGACGATCGAAGGGTTCACCGGTGCGGCCGTCGATGAGCGTGGTCTGGCCGGTCTCGGGCAGGTCCGCGAGCTCCAGCATGGCCTTGATTTCCTCTTCCTCGGCGCCGTCGAATACCGGTGTCGCCATCGGCACGCCGCCGCGCAGGTTTTCGCACAGCTGCGATACGTCTTTGTCGCTCAGGTCCTTGAGTTTCAGTTTTTCGGAACTGTGGTTGTAAATCTTCCTGAGGAAGGTTTTCAACTCCTCGACCTTGCGCTGCTGATCGAGCATTTCACCGATCTTGTGACCGAGCCCGGCCGCGGCCCAGCCAAGGTGCGCCTCGAGAATCTGGCCGACGTTCATCCGCGACGGCACGCCGAGCGGATTCAGCACCACGTCGACCGGGGTACCGTCCTCGCGGTAAGGCATGTCTTCCTCGGGGACGATCATCGAGACCACACCCTTGTTACCGTGGCGTCCCGCCATCTTGTCGCCGGGCTGCATGCGGCGCTTGACCGCGACGTAGACCTTGACCATTTTCAGCACGCCGGGCTTGAGATCGTCGCCGGCGGTAACCTTGCGTTTCTTTTCCTCGAACAGGCGATCGAACTCGGCACGCTGCGATTCGAGCTGCTCGTTCAGGGATTCCATCTGCTTGGCGAGCTTGTCGTCGATGACGCGAATCTTCGACCACTGGTCGCGGCCGATGGATTCGAGGTAATCGGCGGTAATCACGCCGTTCTTCTTCATCCCGCCGGGACCGCCGCTGGCTTTCTTGCCGGTAGCGAGCCGCGCCACGCGCTGGTAGATGTTTTCCTCGATGATGCGGAACTGGTCGTCGAGATCCTTCTTCAGGGCATCGATTTCGATGCGTTCGTTGTCGAGCGCGCGGGCATCCTTTTCGACGCCGTCGCGCGTGAATACGCGCACGTCGACGACGGTGCCGGTAACGCCCGACTTCATGCGCAGCGAGGTGTCCTTCACGTCGGACGCCTTTTCGCCGAAGATCGCGCGCAGCAGCTTTTCTTCCGGGGTCAGCTGGGTTTCGCCCTTGGGCGTTACCTTGCCGACCAGGATGTCGCCGGGCTTGACTTCGGCACCGACGTAAACCACGCCGGACTCGTCGAGCTTGGACAACAGGCCCTCGCTGACATTGGGGATGTCGGCGGTGATTTCCTCGGCGCCGAGCTTGGTGTCGCGCGCCAGGCAGGAAAGCTCCTCGATGTGGATCGTGGTGAACCGGTCTTCCTTGACCACGCGCTCGGACAAGAGGATCGAATCCTCGAAGTTGTAGCCGTTCCAGGGCATGAACGCGACCTGCATGTTCTGACCCAGGGCGAGTTCGCCCATGTCGGTGGATGCGCCGTCGGCGAGCACGTCGCCGGCCTCGATCTCATCCCCGGGGCGCACCAGCGGTTTCTGGTTGATGCAGGTGTTCTGGTTGGAGCGCGTGTACTTGGTGAAGTTGTAGATATCGACACCCGGCTCGCCCTCGCTGGTCTCCTTGTCATGGACCCGGACGACCACGCGGCTGGCGTCGACGGAATCGACCACGCCGCCGCGCAAGGCCTTGACCGTGGTGCCGGAGTCGACCGCCACGGCGCGTTCCATGCCGGTGCCGACCAGCGGCTTCTCGGCGCGCAGGCAGGGCACGGCCTGGCGCTGCATGTTGGAACCCATGAGCGCGCGGTTGGCGTCGTCGTGCTCGAGGAACGGGATCAGCGACGCGGCCACCGAAACGATCTGCTTCGGCGACACGTCCATGTAATCGATCTTGTCGGCGGTCGACAGGATCGATTCGTTCTGGTGCCGGCAGGGAACCAGGTCGTCGGTCATCGCGCCCTTCTTGTCGAGCGTGACATTGGCCTGCGCGATCTGGTACTGGCTTTCCTCGATCGCCGACAGGTACTCGACCTGGTTGGTGACCTTGCCGTTGACCACCTTGCGGTACGGGGTTTCGAGGAACCCGTAGTGGTTGGTGCGGGCATAAACCGACAGCGAATTGATCAGGCCGATGTTCGGACCCTCGGGGGTTTCGATCGGGCAGACGCGGCCGTAATGGGTCGGATGCACGTCGCGCACCTCGAACCCGGCGCGCTCGCGCGTCAGGCCGCCCGGCCCGAGCGCCGAAACGCGGCGCTTGTGAGTCACCTCGGACAGGGGGTTGTTCTGATCCATGAACTGCGACAACTGGCTGGAACCGAAAAATTCCTTGACCGCGGCGGCCACCGGCTTGGCATTGATGATGTCCTGCGGCATCAGGCCTTCCGACTCGACCAGGCCGAGGCGGTCGCGCACCGCGCGCTCGACGCGCACGATACCGGTACGAAATGCGTTTTCGGCCATTTCGCCGACGCTGCGAATGCGCCGGTTGCCGAGGTGGTCGATGTCGTCCACGTGGCCGTTGCCGTTGCGGATATCGATCAGCACCTTCATCACGTCGACGATATCATCGGTCGACAGCACGCCTTCGCCCTCGATAGTGTCGCGGCCGAGGCGGCGGTTGAATTTCATCCGGCCGACCTCGGAGAGATCGTAACGCTCCTCGTTGAAGAACAGGTTCTGGAACAGGTTCTCGGCCGATTCGCGCGTCGGCGGCTCGCCGGGACGCATCATGCGATAGATTTCCACCTTGGCTTCGAGGTCGTTGGTAGTCGGGTCGAGCGCCAGGGAGTTCGAAATGTAAGGTCCGCGATCGACGTCGTTGGTGAAAATAGTGCGCACCTGCTTGATGCCCTTTTCGCGGATCGAGGCCAGGGTTTCCTCGGTGATTTCGTCGTTCGCGTTGGCGAAGATTTCGCCGGTTTTTTCGTCCACCAGGTTTTGCGACAAAATGCGGCCGACCAGGTACTCGTCGGGTACCGCCAGCAGCTTGATCTTGGACGCCTTCAGCTGGTTGACGTGCAGCGCGGTGATACGGCGACCCTGCTGCACCAGCACCTTGTTCTTGACCTTGATGTCGAAGGTCGCGGTTTCGCCCTTCATCCATTCCGGCTGCAGCTGCATGTCGATCCCGGTCTTCTTGATCTTGAAGACATTGTGATCGAAAAACATTTCCAGCATTTGCTCGTTATCGAAACCGAGCGCGCGCAACAGGATGCTGGCCGGCAGCTTGCGCCGGCGGTCGATGCGCACGAACAGCGAGTCCTTGGGATCGAACTCGAAATCGAGCCAGGAACCGCGATAGGGAATCACCCGCGCGGAAAACAACAGCTTGCCGGAAGAATGCGACTTGCCGCGGTCGTGATCGAAGAACACGCCCGGCGAACGGTGCAACTGCGAGACGATAACGCGCTCGGTGCCGTTGATGACGAAGGTACCGTTTTCGGTCATCAGAGGCATCTCGCCCATGTAGACTTCCTGCTCCTTGATATCCTTGACCGAGCGGTTCTTGGCGGCGGCTTCCTTGTCGTAAATCACCAGGCGCACGAGAACGCGCAACGGCGCGGCATAGGTCAGGCCGCGAATCTGGCATTCCTTGACGTCGAAGGCCGGCTCGCTGATGCGATAACTGACGTATTCGAGTTCGACGTTGCCACTGAAGCTGACGATCGGAAAGATCGACTCGAAGGCCCGCTGCAAACCGGTCCCTTCCTGCTCCCCGTCCGGGTTTAGAAAACGCTTGTAAGAGTCGGTTTGTATTGCCAGCAGGTAGGGCTCGTCGATAACCGCGGGCCGCTTGCCGAAATCCCTGCGAATACGTTTTTTCTCAGTAAAAGAGTATGCCATTTATAGTCACCACTAATAACGTTTTCATCTCGCCATTCCGCGCCTCGAAAAGCGGGAAGCACGTGCGGGCCGATGACTTTTCAGTCATCAGCCCCCACTGTAAGTTATGGGTACGAGTACCCAATTGTTGCGAACAACCTCGAACTACTTGAGTTCTACGCTGCCGCCAGCTTCTTCAAGCTGCTTTTTCAATTCCTCTGCCTCGTCCTTGGAAGCGCCTTCCTTGATCGGGGTCGGTGCACCTTCCACCATATCCTTGGCTTCCTTCAGGCCGAGTCCGGTAATCGCGCGAACTGCCTTGATTACGCCGACTTTCTTGTCGCCGAATCCGGTCAGTACGACGTCGAATTCGTCCTTTTCCGCGGCGGCGCCCGCATCGGCTTCACCCGCTGCGGCGGCGGCCGGCGCTGCAGCGACTGCTGCGGCGGCGGAAACGCCGAACTTCTCTTCCATCGCGGCGATTAAATCGACGACTTCCATTACCGTCATGTTCGATAAAGTTTCCAGAATATCTTCTTTTGAAACTGCCATTAGTTGTCTCCTGATACAGAAATTAGATTTACTTCTGGTCGCGAATCGCGGCCACGGTACGGGTCAGCTTGCCGGGCACCTCGTTCATGGTGCGGGCGAGTTTCTCCACCGGAGCTTTCATCACGGCCATCAGCATGCTGATAGCTTGATCGTAGGTCGGCAGCGATGCCAGCCGTTTGATTTCAGAGGGATCGAGCAACTCCCCGCCGAAGGCGATCAACTTGACGACCAGTTTCTGGTTGTCCCTGGAATAATCCTTGATCACCCTGGCGGCGCCGCCCGGCTCTTCCATCGAAAAGGCGTAAATCATCTGGCCCCGCAACGCGTCTTGCATGCACTCGTAGTCGGTCCCCGCAAATGCTCGCCTGGCCAGGGTATTCTTGACCACCCGCATCTGCACGTTCGACTCGCGAGCCTTGACCCGTAGCGCGGTCATCTCGCCGACAGTCAAGCCCTGATACTCGGCCGCAATCACCGAGTGCGCCTGTGCCGCAACTTCGGCGACATCGCTGACAACACCCTGTTTTTGCTGGAGAGTTAAAGGCATCTGACTTCTCCTGATTAAGTTAAATACCGGGCCTGGGCCCGGACCTTAAGTCCCTTTGCGGCATAACGCCGTAATCCTTAACGACTTCTCAACCAGGTACCCCTGTCTCAGAAGATCGTCTACGCAGGAAATTAAGAAGCATTTTCATGCCTCACCCGCGGTCTTTGACGAGTGGCCGGGCTCGCACCCGGCCGTCTCAAAGATTCCTGCTATCCGCCGATTTCCGCAGCGCGGAAATCGGCTCCCTAAACCGTCATCCCCGCACAAGCCGTTCGCGGCCCGGCGGGAATATTACAATCCTCGATACCGTTTAAAGACCGATATCTCGGCTATTCGTTCGACATTCCGCCGAATTGGCAGAAACGACCGTGTCCTCGCGAGATCCCGGATAGCTGCTGCACAGCTTCCCGGATGACTTTCGCCTAAAGGCGAAAGTCACTTGACCGACAACGAAGCCTGGTCGACCGAGAATCCCGCCCCCATCGTGGACGAGATCGAAATTTTCTTCAGGTAAACACCCTTGGACGTGCTCGGCTTGGCCTTTTTCAGGTCGTTGAGCAAAAACTCGAGGTTTTCGCGCAGCTGCGAGACGTCGAAGCTCGCCTTGCCGATCGTGCAATGGATGATACCGCCCTTGTCGGTGCGATAACGCACCTGGCCTGCCTTGGCGTTTTTCACCGCGGTTTCGACATCCGGAGAAACCGTGCCGACCTTGGGATTGGGCATCAGGCCGCGCGGACCCAGGGTCTGGCCCAGTTGTCCGACGACTCCCATCGCATCGGGGCTGGCGATCACCACATCGTAGTTCAGGTCGCCGCCTTTCATGGCTTCGGCAAGATCCTGCATACCGACCACGTCGGCACCTGCCGCCTTCGCCTTCTCGGCATTGTCGCCCTGGGTGAAAACCGCTACCCGCACCTGTTTTCCGGTGCCGTTCGGCAACACGCTGGAGCCGCGTACGTTCTGGTCGGATTTGCGCGGATCGATGCCGAGGTTGATCGCCGCGTCGACGGATTCATCGAATTTCGCGTTACTGCATTCCTTGAGCAGATTCAGGCCTTCCTCGATAGAATACTGGCGGGTCTTGTCGAACCTGGCGCGGATTTCCGCTACGCGTCGGGACATTTTAGCCATCTCAAACGCCCTCCACTTCGATGCCCATGCTGCGGGCGCTGCCGGCGATGATGCGTACCGCTGCATCCATATCGTTGGCGTTCAGATCGGCCATCTTGGTGGTCGCGATCTCCTCGAGCTGGGCGCGCGTGACCTTGCCGATCTTCTCGGCATTCGGCACTCCGCTGCCCTTGGATACGCCTGCCGCCTTTTTCAGCAGCACTGCCGCCGGCGGGGTCTTGATTTCGAAGGTAAAGCTCTTGTCCGAATATACCGCGATCACCACCGGCAACGGCAAGCCGTTCTCGACATCCTGGGTCTGGGCGTTGAACGCCTTGCAGAACTCCATGATGTTCAGACCGTGCTGGCCGAGCGCGGGGCCGACCGGCGGGCTCGGGTTCGCGGCGCCCGCGGGCACCTGCAACTTGACGTAGTTTTCTAACTTTTTAGCCATAACAAGCTATCTCCCGGGTGCAAGCGGATACCTCAAAGGATACCCTCCCCATCGCCGGGGCAATTTCAAGGAACTTCCTTTAAAACCGCCTCGAATTCAAAAACTCCGGCCCTCTCGGACCGGAAACCTAAAATCTAACCTTTTTCCACCTGGCCGAAGGTGAGTTCGACCGGGGTAGAACGACCGAAAATCTGCACCGAAACGAGCATTTTGCTCTTTTCGTAGTTGACTTCCTCGACCACGCCGTTGAAGTCGTTGAACGGGCCGTCGTTGACGCGCACCACTTCGCCGACCTCGAACAGCACCTTGGGCCGCGGGCGATCGACGCCCTCTTCCACGCGATTCAGGATCGCGTCCGCTTCGGCCTCGGTAATCGGCGCCGGTTTATCGCTGGTGCCGCCGATGAAACCGAGCACCTTGGGCACTTCCTTGACCAGGTGCCAGGTATCGTTGTCCATTTCCATCTGCACCAGTACGTATCCCGGGAAAAACTTGCGCTCGCTCTTGCGGCGGTTGCCTTCCCGCATTTCGACCACTTCCTCGGTCGGTACCATGATGTTGCCGAACTTGTCCTTGTGCGCGGACATCGAAATCCGGCTTTCGAGCACCTTTTTGACATAGGACTCGAAACCCGAGTAAGCGTGCACCACGTACCAGCGCTGGTTCGGATTGACCGGTTTGGCGGGCGGCTCCTGCTCGGCTGCCGCTTCGTCCGCGGGCGGCTCCTGCTCGGCCGCCGCTTCGTCCGCGGGCGGCTCCTGCTCGGCCGCCGCTTCGTCCACGGGCGATTCCTGCGCGGCCGACTGTTCCGTAACCGCTTGATCCGGTTGCGATTCCTGTGGAACCGCTTGCTCTCCGGCAGTCTCTTCGGCTACCGGGATATCAGTATTTTCGTCTTGATCTGCCATCTTTATCTATGCCAGCAATGCGCCGACGCCCCAGCCGAGAAACATGTCGAACAACCACAACATGATAGCGACCAGAAGAACCATGAAAAGTACCGCAATCGTGGTCTGAACCGTTTCCTGCCGGGTCGGCCAGACAACCTTGCGGACCTCGACCCGCGCATCCTTGATAAATCCGAGGCCGCGCCGTCCGGGCTCCGAAGTCGCGGCGATCAGGAATGCGATTACCGCCACGGCCAGGATGCCGAGCACGCGCAGCAAATGCGACTGGTCTTCGAAGTAATAAAAGCCGACGACACCGGCGATCAACACCAGTACGGCTGTCATTAGTTTGAATGTATCGATCGCTGACGTTGACTGTTCGGTCTTGGTGACCACTAAATACCTCGAACTTCCACAATAATGGCAGGACAGGAGGGAATCGAACCCCCAACCTGCGGTTTTGGAGACCGCTGCTCTGCCAATTGAGCTACTGTCCTAATCTTGCTGACAGGACACTGCCCCTGCCATCAAACAAAGGGCGGGGATGGTAGCCCATCTCCCGCCCCGATGCAATGCCAATCTGCGCGCTATTCCAGAATCTTGGAAACGACGCCGGCACCGACCGTGCGTCCGCCCTCGCGGATCGCGAACCGAAGCCCGTCTTCCATCGCGATCGGCGCGATCAACTGCACTTCCATCTTC
>JASFKL010000164.1:0-8899 GCA_050118655.1 Gammaproteobacteria bacterium
TCATCCTCGCGCACAACCACCCGTCGGGCGTCAGTGAACCGAGCCAGGCCGATATCCGCATCACCGAGCGACTGCAAAAGGCGCTGGCGCTGGTCGACATCCGCGTGCTCGACCACGTCATCGTCGGCGATGAAATTACCTGCCTTTCCGAACGAGGCCTGGTCTGACCGAAATCGAATCCGGCCGCCGACAACCCCCGCCCCCCACAAAACCGGGGACAGACCACGTTTATTTCGACAGATTCAAGGAGGAATCACCATGCCAAGGAGACCAAGGCTCGTATTACCCGATGTTCCAATGCACATCATCCAGCGAGGCAATAACAAGCAAGCCTGTTTTTTCGAGTCTGCCGATTACCTCAATTACCTCGACTGGCTTCGCGAGTACGCAATCGATTGTCATTGCCAGGTACATGCATATGTGCTGATGACTAACCACGTGCACTTGTTGCTGACCGGTAAGTACGACGACAGCCCCGGCAGATTGATGAAACGTCTGGGCCAAAGATATGTGCAGTATATAAATCGAACCTACGAGCGAAGCGGTACTTTATGGGAAGGCCGATTTAGATCGTGCCTCGTATGCGAGGAAACCTATCTTTTACGCTGTTATCGCTACATCGAATTGAATCCCGTCAGAGGGGGTATCGTTTCTGATCCTGCCAATTACAGGTGGTCCAGCTATCGCGCAAACGCCCAGGGAGAACCCGATGCATTAGTCACCGCACACCCGGTTTACGATAGTCTGGGACCGAGCGACGCGAGCCGCGCACAATGTTATCGATTGCTGTTCGAGAACCAGCTCAAACCAGAATCGATCGAGGAAATCCGACAGGCGACGAATGGCAATTACGTTCTCGGGAGCACGAGATTTCGCTCCCGGGTCGCCGAAGCGTTGAATTGCCGGACGAGTCGTGGAAAGCCCGGCCGACCCCTGGCGAAGCAGAAATAGCCGATTCCAACGGAAAAAACGGGGTCTGACCCCTATTTTGTTACGGGATTAGCGGCCTTTGCGAACCAGGTCCGGTTTGATCGAGGTCGAGAACCATTCGGCCACCTGCCCGGCCTCGAGCGGCTTGCTGACGTAGTAGCCCTGCACGTGATCGCATTGCATCTCGGTCAGCATCTCGCAGGCGGCGAGCGTCTCGACACCCTCGGCGACGACCTTGATATCCAGCGTATGAGCGAGTTCTATGGTCGCTTTTACGATCAGCTGGTCGTCGGGATTGCTGACCATGTCGAGCACGAAAGACTGGTCGATCTTGAGCTTTTCGACCGGTAATTCCTTCAGGTAGGTCAGCGACGCCTGGCCGGTGCCGAAATCGTCGATCGACAGCGACAGCCCCATGACGCCGAGATGCGAGAGGACTTCGACCACTTCCTCGGGTTCCTGCATGATCTGCCCCTCGGTGATCTCGACCACGATTTGCGCCGGCCGCACGCCGAAACGCCGCAGGTTGGTCTCGATCCGCTCCGGAAGGTGCCGGTCGTGCAGGTCGATCATCGACAGGTTGATACCGACGACGAGATCGTCGATGCCGGATTCGCCGACGAAGCGGCAAGCTGCCTCGATGATCCAGTTGGTCAGGGGTTTGATCAGGTGATTTTGCTCGGCCAGGCGAATCGTATGCTCGATCGGATGGTCGTGCCGCTCCGGGTCGCGCCAGCGCAGCAGCGCTTCGAGGTAGACGGTCCTGTAGGTTTCGAGATCGACCACCGGCTGGTACACCAGTTTCAGTTCGTCTCTATCGATGGCGCGGCGCAGCGCCTGGATCATCGTGAAACCCGAGGTATCGTCGTGGGCATCCGGGAAGAAGGCGATCGGCCATTCGCTCTGCTCGGCGCGCACCAGCGCGTTACTGGCCGCCTGGTAGAGCGCGTTCGCGTCGAGCGCGTGATCGGGATACAGCGCGACGCCGAAAAACGCGGAGAGATCGATTTCGAGCCCGTAGACCTGGTAACGGCGCACCACCGACAGGTAAATCTTTTCGACCAGCGTATTGAGCTGTTCGCGCTGCTGCACTTCGAGCAACAGCGCGAACAGGTTGCGTTCGAAACGCGCGACGTGGTCGGTCTCGCGCAGCGCCTCGCGCAAGCCGTTGGCTACCTGCCGCAGCAGCCCGTCGACGATGTACTGCCCGCGCTGCATCGCGAATTCCTCGAGACCGCGGATATCGATCATCACCAGCGCGTAGCGGCGGCCGCTGCGCTTGCCCTCGCGTATCGCCTGCGCCAGGTGATCCTCGAAGATGACGCGGTTGTTGAGGCCGGTTACCGGGTCCCGCTTGGCCATTTTTTGCAGCACGGCGAAATATTCGTTCAACGCGCGCAGCCCGAGACCGACGCCGCCGGCGCGTACCTTGCGGCTATCCTGCTGGCTGTTGGCGGCGACGCGCATTTTTTCGGCCAGCGTCAACAATGGACCGATGAGGTTGTACTGCAACAGCAGCAGGGCCAGCACCGCGAGCCCGGCGAGCACCGCGATGACCACCAGCGCCTGCCCCGCGAACAGGCCCCAGAAGGACAGCGGTTGCAACGCGAGGCGCACCTCGCCGGTCACGCCGTCGCTGTTGCCGACCGGTATGCTGACGGCCCCGACGGCGGAATGGAGGCCGAACTCCTCGTATATGAAGCCGTCCCCGCTATCGGTCACGCGCTGCAGGCGGCGGCCGGTAAGCGTCGAGAATTCGTTGAGAAAATCGAAGTAATCCATGCTGACAAGCAGCACTACCGCATTTTCGCTGCTCGACACCGGCCCGGCGATCTCGAGCAGCGCCTTGTCGTCGATCCGGCAGCTGGAAATTTCCGGCAGCAGGTAATCGTCGAAATCCTCGCGGCGCATTTGCGCGGGTTGCAGGCAACCGGGTTTGCTGGAGCGGGAAATCGGGTTGCCCCTGGCGTCGAACTCCACCAGGTTGACCGACCAGATACTCGGGTTGCGCTGGTAATAATCCCACAGGAAGGTATGAAAATTACCGCGCCGGGACGAAGTTTCGGCGAGCGTATTGAGCAAATAGTACTGCGACTGCAGCCACAGGCGCTGTTTCTGCTGCAGCTGCAGCACCTGCCCGTGCAGGTTTTGCCGCAGCGAGGCCGCGTCCTGCATATTTTGCCGGTCGACGATCACCAGCAGCGAAACGCACCAGAGCAGAAACATCGCCAGCGTCATGCCGACGACCACCAGCAGGCTGAAAACCGAGATATTGAGTTTGAAAGCGGGCACGCGGCTACTCGATGTTTTGCACCTGCTCGCGCATCTGCTCGATCAGCACCTTGAGGTCGACGGCATACTGGGTGGTCTGGCCGTCCTGGGATTTCGATCCCAGCGTATTGGCCTCGCGATTGAGTTCCTGCATCAGGAAATCGAGACGCCGGCCGACCGGCTCGTCGCGGTCCAGCACCTTCAGGACTTCGTCGACGTGGGTATCGAGCCGATCGAGCTCCTCGGCGACGTCGAGTTTTTGCGCCAGCATGACCAGCTCCTGCTCGAGGCGGTTTTCGTTCGCGGTTTCGCGCCACTGCTTGAGCTTTTCGTCGAGCGCGGTTTCCCATTTTTCGCGCAACGCGGCCAGCATTTGCGGCCGGTGCTTGCGCAGTTCGGCGACGATTTCGCTGATTTGCGCGCAGCGTCCGCGGATCATTTCCCCGAGTGCCTTGCCCTCGGTTTCACGCCCCTGCTGCAACTGCTCGAGCGCCTGTTCGAGGCCCTTGATCGCGAGTTCGTTGAGCGAAGTGAAATCCCGCTCGACGTCGGATATCACTCCGGGCCAGCCGAGAATGTCGGCGACCGACAACTTGCTGCCCTCGTGAACGATATTGAGAACCTGCTGTTCGACCACGCGCAGACTTTGCACGATTTCGACGTTGAGGCCGATCTCGCCCTGCTGTTGCCGATCGAGCTTGTAGCGCAGACCGATGTCGACCTTGCCGCGATTCAGGTAGTTCGGCAACAGCTTGCGAATTTCGGGTTCGAGCTGCTTGAAATCCTCGGGCAGCTTGATGCCGGGTTCGAGGTAACGGTGATTGACCGAACGCAATTCCCAGGTAATCGAACCCATCTCGTTACTGTCTTCCACCCGCGCAAAGGCGGTCATGCTTCGTATCACTCTGAAATCCCCATGGTTGCAGCCGGCATAATAGCCTATTTTACAAATTCCCTTAACCTGCATCTGTGAGGATGCGTATAATTGCGGCTTTTTCACGGAGACAAGCCATGAGACCCAGCGCCCGCGCCGCGGACGAGCTCAGAGCCATCCGCATCACCCGCAATTACATCAAGCACGCCGAGGGTTCGGTGCTTATCGAATGCGGTGACACCCGGGTGATCTGCACCGCGTCGGTGGATAACTCGGTGCCCGGCTTCCTGCGCGGCAAGGGCGTCGGCTGGGTCACCGCCGAGTACGGCATGCTGCCGCGCTCCACCGGTAATCGCATGCGCCGCGAGGCCAATGCCGGCAAGCAGGGCGGGCGGACGATGGAAATCCAGCGCCTGATCGGGCGCGCGCTGCGCGCCAGCATCGACACCCGCAAACTCGGCGAACGCACCGTGACCATCGACTGCGACGTCATCCAGGCGGACGGCGGCACCCGTACGGCATCCATTTCCGGCGCCTGGGTTGCGCTTTCCGACGCGGTGCGCGCATTGATCGCCGCCGGTGACCTCGCCGAAGACCCGATGCTCTGCCAGGTCGCGGCGATCTCGGTCGGCATCGTCGACGGCGAGCCGGTACTCGATCTCGACTATGCCGAGGACTCGACCGCGGGTACCGACATGAATATCGTCATGAACAGCCTAGGCGGTTTCATCGAGGTCCAGGGCACCGCCGAGTCCGCGGCCTTCAGCGAAACCGAGCTGAACGCGATGCTGGCGCTGGCGCGCGGCGGCATCGAACGCATCTTCGAATTACAGGCGAACGCGTGACCGATCTGGTACTCGCCTCGGGTAACCCGGGTAAACTGCGCGAGCTCGCCGCGATGCTGGCCGACTTCGGCTACCGGCTGCGCGCCCAGTCCGAATTCGGCGTCGAACCGGTGCCCGAAACCGGCACCACTTTCGTCGAAAACGCGATCATCAAGGCGCGTCACGCCGCCGCCGAAACCGGTCTGCCCGCACTGGCCGACGATTCCGGCATCGAGGTCGATGCACTCGACGGCGCGCCGGGCGTGTACAGCGCTCGTTTTGCCGGCGAGGATGCCGGCGACGACGCCAATAACGCGTTGCTGGTCGAAAAATTGCGCGACGTCCCCGTCGAGAGGCGCGGCGCGCGATACCGGGCGGTAATCGTCCTGATGCGACACGCGGCCGACCCGTCGCCGCTGATTTGCGAGGGCAGCTGGGAAGGCGTGATCCAGCTCGAACCCCGTGGCGAGGGCGGATTCGGCTACGACCCTTACTTTTACCTGCCCGATCGAGGTTGTACGAGCGCGGAGTTGAGTGCCGAGGAGAAAAACCGCCTCAGTCATCGCGGCCAGGCAACCGCCGAACTCCGGCGCCGATTAGGCGAAGCTCGTGTTCAGCAGTAATCCACCGCTCGGGCTCTACATCCACCTGCCCTGGTGCGAACGCAAGTGCCCCTACTGCGACTTCAACTCGCACCAGGCCGATTCGATACCCGAACGGGAATACGTCGATGCGCTGCTCAACGACCTGGAACAGGATCTGCCGCTGGTCTGGGGAAGATCCATAGAATCGATTTTCATCGGCGGCGGCACCCCGTCGCTGTTTTCGGCAGCCGCGATCGACCGCCTGTTTTCGGGGTTGCGCGCGCTGGTCAATTTCGCGCCGGCGATCGAAATCACCCTCGAATCGAACCCGGGCAGCGCCGATGCGGCCAACTACCGCGGCTATCGCGAAGCCGGCGTCAACCGCCTGTCGATCGGCGTGCAGAGTTTCGACGACCAGATGCTCGAAACGCTCGGGCGCGTGCACGGCAGCGACCAGGCCAGGCAGGCATTTGCCGCCGCGCGCGCGGCAGGCTTCGAAAACATCAACCTCGACCTGATGTTCGGCCTGCCCGCGCAGGACGTGAGCGGCGCTTGCAGCGATCTGCAGCAGGCGATTGCCCTCGGCCCCGAGCATATTTCGCATTACCAGCTGACGATCGAGCCCAACACGCTGTTTCACCACCGCCCGCCCGCCGACCTGCCGGACGACGAATCGAGCTGGCAACAGCAAACCGCCTGCGAGGCGCTGCTCGATGCCGGCGGTTACCGCCAGTACGAGGTGTCGGCCTGGTCGCGCGAGCGGCGCGAATCCCGGCACAACCTGAATTACTGGCATTTCGGCGATTATCTCGGCATTGGCGCGGGCGCGCACGGCAAGATTACCCTCGGCGGCGAAAACCGCGTGCTGCGCCGGGTCCGACAGCGCCAGCCGCGCGCTTACCTCGAAAACGCGGGGCGCGACACGATCGTCAGCGAGACCGACCTCAGCCCCGCGGACCTCTGTTTCGAGTTCATGCTGAACGCGCTCAGGCTGAAGGAGGGATTTCCGACTCGCCTGTTCCACGACAACACCGGGCTCGGGCTCGAGATGCTGCTCGGCGAGCTGAAAACCGCGCGCGACAAGGGGTTGCTCCACTTCGACGCGGCCCGAATCCGCCCCACCGAGGCCGGATTTCGCCATCTGAACGACCTGCAGGAGCTGTTTTTAACCACCGAAAAGCGTTTGAAACGGCCGATTTTCGACACTTCAGAGAAAATTATGCACAACTGAAATATTTCGGCCGAAAATGTCAAGACCTTTTTGAGAAATTTTTCACCTATTCGGGGCAAATTGGTAAGTTATTGATTAATTTAAATTTTTCATGTTGGTTAAAAAATGACTAATCTAACAAAACCCCAGTGTTCTACAGGGTTTGGGGAAACGGAATAGGGTTTATTCACAAAGTTATCCACAGTTTTTGTGGATAAACCGGCGGCCGATAATCTGCTCAAGGTTTTATCAAATCTTAATTACAAAATACTTTAAGAGACGCATGTAACTACCCCTGGCGAGAAAGGCATGCGGGCCAAAAAACACTTGCACTTTGGCCGCTAAAAGGTCAAAATTCGCGGCCTTTTAAGTTCCCGACCCGGTTGAACCACAGCGCTATGAAATCAGGTATCCATCCCGAGTACAGAGAAGTCGTATTTCAGGACATTTCCTCCGACTTCGCGATTCTAACCCGCTCCACCGTGCAGACCCGCGACACCATCAAGTGGGAAGACGGCAACGAGTACCCGCTCGTGAAGCTCGAGATCTCGAGCCAGTCGCATCCCTTCTATACCGGCAAGCAGCATATCCTGCAAACCGCCAAGCAGGTCGACAAGTTCCGCCAGCGTTACGGCAAGTAGACCGTCGCTCGAATTTTCGGAAAAAGGGTGCCTCCGGCACCCTTTTTTTTGCCTTGAATAGTTACCCGCCCGGGCCAATAATCCAGCCATGAAGTTCGTCATCACCGGCCTGCTCGCGTGCTGCGTGCTATCGAGTGGCTGCGCTACCAACCCGGTGACCGGAAACAGCGATTTCACGCTGACCTCGGAAGCCGAGGAAATTCAGCAGGGACGCGAATACCATCCGCAGATCGTCGCCCGCTACGGCGTCTACGACGACCCGGCGCTGCAGCGCTATGTCGACCGGGTCGGTCAGCAGCTGGCTCGCGTCAGCCATCGCGCCAATCTCGAATTCACCTTCACGGTGCTGGATTCCCCGGAGATCAACGCCTTCGCGCTGCCCGGCGGCTATGTCTATATCACCCGCGGGATCATGGCCTACCTGGATTCCGAGGCCGAACTCGCCGGCGTGCTCGGACACGAAATCGGCCATGTCACCGCCCGACATTCGGTGCGCCAGCAAGGCGGGCAAGTCGCATCCGGCATCCTCAGCGTGCTGATTACCGCGGTCACCGGCAGCGCGGCGGTCGGCGATCTGAGCCAGCAAATCGGCACCGGCCTGGTCCGCGGCTACGGCCGCGATCACGAACTCGAGGCGGATCGCCTCGGCGCCGAGTACCTGCACAGGACCGGCTACAACCCGGAAAACATGCTGCAGGTCATCAGCGTGCTCAAGGACCAGGAAATCTACGAGCGCGCGCTGGCGAAAAAGGAAAACCGCGAACCGAATATTTACCACGGCGTGTTTTCCACCCACCCGGAAAACGACGAGCGTCTGAAAACCGTGGTCCGGGCGGCGAAGAACCTGTCGAGCCGCGGCTACCGAGACGACGATCGCGAGGATTACCGGGCGATGATCGACGGCCTGCTATGGGGACCCGGCCCGCGCCAGGGTATCGTCGTCGGCAACCGCTTCTCGCATCCCGGCCTGGCCTTCGAGCTGCAATTGCCGACGGGCTGGGATGTGCGCAACAATCTCGACTACCTGTCCGCTTCGAATCCGCAAACCGGCGCCAAGCTGCAGATCGGCCTGTCGGAGCTCGCCGACCAAGAATCGACGGCCGAACTGCTGCGCCGGCTCACCGACAGGGACGAACTCGAGATCACGGCCGCGGCTTACGGGGCGACCGCGCTGGTCAGTGTCGGCACCACGGGCGGCGCGCGCCAGCCGGCCCGGCTCTCGGCGATCCAGATCGACGGCAAGCGCGCGCTCACCCTGCTCGGGACCTCGCCGGCGGATGCCTTCGCGGAAACCGACCGCGACCTGGTCGGCGTGAACCGCAGCTTCGCGCACCTGTCGGCGGCACAGATCGCGGCCATCCAGGCGCCGCGGCTGCATATCGTCGACCGGGGAACGCAGACTTTCGAGTCGCTGGCCCGCGAAAGCGCGATCTCCTACGATGCCGAGAGCATGCTCAGACTGCTGAACCGGGCGTTTCCGGACGGTGACATCGGCGCGCTCACCCGGGTCAAGACCGTCACCGCCGGCAGCCTGTCCGCACCCTGATCACGGGTAGGCCGAGCGC
>JASFKL010000165.1:0-8829 GCA_050118655.1 Gammaproteobacteria bacterium
TCTTGCCACGTGCTCGAGGCCTAATTTTTTTCTGTGAATTGGGCGGGAATTTGGAAGCGTGCCAGAGGTTCACAAATCGGCAGGGACTGCCGATTTGCACGGCGCGCGCAGCGCCGCCCCGCAGGGGCGCGGGCCACGGATGGCCCGCGTGAAATCCTCTCGCCTGTTAGTCTCTACGCAAGCTATTCGAATTTCTGAGCCCGAAATTCCCGGTTCGCCGGTAGCCGGAAAAGCCCGACGAACCGCTCGATCTGCTGCGGGGGCCGCTGACCCGCGAACAAGTCTCTCGCAACGATGAGTGCTTGCGATTTCGCGGCACTGACGGCCATGCCGCGCCCGGACGGCGAGCCCTGTTCGACTCACCGGTACCGTGCCGGGACCGAATCCTGCCGCTACCCGTGGTTATCGGGATCCGGCGACTCACCTGTTGCGTCCGCCGGGCCCCATATCGGCGAACCGACGCCCGAAACAATCGCAGGGTTGATCGCCCGCCTTAGGCGCCATGCCGTTGGGCAAGCACCTTGAGCTGAAACAGGGTATTGCGTTCCTCCTCTTCGAGAGCCGATTCGACATAGCCTATGGTGCGTTCGAATCGAGGGATGACGTTGTACCTGAGTGCGTTGACCCGCTTCTGGGTTTTACGCTGCTCTTCGAGCAGCCGCCACAGGGCGGTCTCGACCTCGGCCAGTCGCGCGGCCCGGACGATCATATCGATAAAGCTGGATCGGGTTTCGTCGAGGCTCGCGTCGGTGGCGAGAATTCCGACCGGAGCGAGGGGGAATTTACGAATTTCTACGGACGGATATTGCACGCTCATGTTACGCCGCGGCAGTACTTTCGCCTCGACTGCAGGCGGCATGCCGATGGCCAGTTGCTGAATCCGATGGCTTCCCATTCGCATCTGGGTAATGCTCAACCAGCGGTACGCCGTGACCATTGCCGCGCGCGTCGATGCATTCAGTTCTCGATACTCGGCCAGCTTTTCATAGACCAGGCGCGTCAGGAGTTCGCGCTTGCGTTCGAGCAGGCGATGACCTTCATTCAAAAATACCAGCCTGCGTTTCAGCTCGAGCAGCGAGCTCTTGGTAGGCGGTATGTCCAGCCGGTCCTGCATCTAGGCCGGGTCCTCCCAGCTATGATACTTGCGTAGATCTTCTTCGCTGACGCGGCTTAGCGCGCTCGGCGGCAGCAACGAAAGTAATTCCCAGGCCAGGTCCAGGGTTTCGATGATACCTCGCTCTTCGTCTATACCCTGGCGCACGAAATCCGCCTCGAAACGAGCCGCGAATTCGAGGTATCGCCGGTCGCGCGACGACAATTCCTCCGCACCGATAATCGAGGCCAGGTTCCTGGCTTCCAGCGCGCGCGTGTACGAGGCATACAGCTGGCTGGCAACGCGCGGATGATCCTCGCGCGTATCGTCCTTGCCGATACCGTCCTTCATCAGTCGCGACAATGACGGCGGCACGTTTACCGGCGGATAGACTGACTTGCCGTGCAACTCGCGGCTCAACACGACCTGCCCCTCGGTGATATATCCCGTCAGGTCCGGAATCGGATGGGTGATATCGTCACTCGGCATCGACAGAATAGGGATCATGGTGATCGAGCCATGCCGATCGCGCAGCCTTCCCGCACGCTCGTAAATCTCGGCAAGATCGGAATACAGGTACCCCGGATATCCCTTGCGTGACGGCACGTCGCCCTTTTCGGTAGCAACCTCGCGCAGCGCCTCGGCATAGTTGGTCATGTCGGTAATCACGACCAGAACGTGATGATCGAGATCGTAGGCCAGGTACTCGGCCGCGGTCAGTGCGGTACGCGGCAGGATCAGCCGCTCCATCGGCGGGTCGTTTGCCAGATTGATAAACATCACCACGTTACGCAACACACCGCTCGACTCGAATTCCTGTTCGAAGAAACGGGCGTCGGAATAAGATACCCCCATCGCCGCGAACACGATAACGAAATTCGACGTGTCGCCCGGTAGTTTCGCCTGGCGCACGATTTGCGCCGCGAGGCGGTTATGCGGCAGGCCGGAACCGGAAAATACGGGTAATTTTTGCCCGCGCACCAGGGAGTTGAGCCCATCGATGGTCGAAATTCCTGTCTGAATGAATTCGCGCGGATAGGCGCGTGCGGCCGGGTTCACCGGTGTGCCGTTAACATTTCTTCGCAGGGCCGAAATAATCGGCGGTCGGTCGTCGCGCGGTTCGCCGAGGCCATTGAAGTTACGCCCGAGCAGGTCGGGCGAAAGCGGCAACTCGAAAGGCTCGTCGAGAAAACGCACCCAGGTATTTTCGAGGTCCAGGTTCTCGGTGCCTTCGAACACCTGCACCATGACGATATCCCTGGAAGTCCGGATTACCTGCCCGTTTCGGCGGCGGCCTTCCCGATCGCGAATGACGACTCGATCGCCGAGAGCCACCTTGTCGACGGCCCTGAGAAACAGCAGGGCGCCGTGTATCGAGCTGACCTTGCGGTATTCGAGCTGGCTCACGATGCCGTTCCCCGCTGACTGCCGTATTCGGCGCGGGTCGCGTCGAATGATTGCCGGATCGTTTGTGCGAATTCCTCCAGCGGAGATAAATCGGCGTTATCAACCGTTGACTTGAGCCGTTTGAGCTGCGCGCCGAAGGGAAGCGCGGTGAGTTCCTCGATGGGCACGCCGAGATCGATCAGCTCGGTTCCACCCTGGTGATACTGCAGCACGAGGTCCAGCAACTGAAACTGTTTTTGCGGCGAACAGTAGCTGTCGATCTCGTCGAGCGCGCTTTGCTGTAATACCGCTTCCTTGATAAGACCCGCGCTTTCCAGTACCCAGCGCTGTGCTGCCGACAGGGCTTCGGGGCCGACCAGGTTGACGATACGTTCGAGTTCATCGGCCTCGGTCAGCACCGCGAGGGCCTGCTGCCGACGTCCGGCCCATTGCTGATTGACGTTTTCGGACCACCACCTGGCCGCCCGATCGGTATAATCGGTAAAACTTTCCAACCAGGAAATCGCCGGGTAATGCCTTGCGTCGGCCAGCGGTTTCGACAGCGCCCAGAAGGTGCGAATAATTTCCTTGGTGTGACTGGTCACCGGTTCGGAAAAATCTCCGCCGGGAGGGGATACGGCGCCTATCAGGCTCACCGAGCCATGCACCCCGGAGAGTGTGTTTACGGTGCCGGCACGCTCATAGAAGGCCGACAGGCGCGAAGCCAGGTAAGCCGGGTAACCCTCTTCTACCGGCATCTGCCCGAGTCGACCGGCCACCTCGCGCAACGACTCCGCCCAGCGGCTGGTCGAATCCGCTACCATGACGACATCGTAGCCCTGATCGCGGTAATACTCCGCCATGGTTACGCCGACATAGATACTGGCCTCGCGCGCCACCACCGGCATGTTCGACGTATTGGCGACGAGGAAAGTCCGCTCCATCAGGGACCGGCCGCTGTTTGGATCGGACAATCGTGGAAAGGTCTGCAGTATTTCGACCAGCTCGTTGCCGCGTTCGCCACAGCCGACGTAGAGGACGATATCGGCGTTGGACCAGCGTGCTATCTGCTGTTGCACGATGGTCTTGCCCGCGCCGAAGGGGCCGGGGACCGCGGCCTTGCCACCTTTTAGCATCGGGAAAAAGGTATCCAGGATGCGCTGCCCGGTGATCAGCGGCAGGCCCGAATTGGCGCGCGATCGATAGGGTCTGGGCAGGCGCACCGGCCAATGGTGGAACATTTTGAGGCCGTCAATCGCCCCGGACTCGGTACGCAAACGGACGATGACTTCATCGATGCTGTAATCGCCTTCCGGGGCGTGCTCGATAATTTCCCCGGCGCAGTGCGGCGGTGCGAGAATACGATGCTCGATGGTTGCAGTTTCTTTGACCGTGCCCAGCACCTCGCCGCCGCGAAGCACGTTTCCGACCACCAGATCGACTCTCGGCACGTAGTGCCAGGTTCGATCTCGATCCAGCGCCGATATATCCAGTCCGCGACTGATGTGATCGCCGCTCAACGCCATGATCTTGTCCAGGGGCCGCTGCACCCCATCGAATATCTGCCCGAGCAGACCGGGACCCAGCTCCACTGACAGTGGATGCCCGAGCCCGGTAACCTGCTCGCCGGGATGTAACGACTCGGTCGATTCGTAGACCTGCACCAGGGCGTCATTTTCGCGAATATGAATCACCTCGCCGATCAACCCCATGCGGCCTATCCGGACCTGGTCGCCGTTACGAATACCCGGTTCATCGATGGTTACTATGGGACCATTGACCTCGACCACTTCACCCATCGAATACGCTCCCCTGGGTTTCCAGGCTGGAAAACAGGCGTTCGAAAATCAACTGCTGCAGTTCGTTTTCGCGGCGTGAAATAATGCCCTCGAAGGTGTTATCGATCATCACGTCGCCCTCCTCCGACATCAGCCTGAGGCCGCCGCTGCACTGGCAGGCCTCGGGAGACAACCTGACCTCCACCTCGTCGCCGCAACAGGCCCTTACCATCGATTGCCAGTCGTCATGAAAACGCGACAAATCTTCGTTGCCGAGCGATGCAACCAGGCGCGGCCGCCCGATGAGCTCGACGCCCTGCCTGAGCAGGTGCTCGAATACCGGGCGATAAGCCTTATTATCCTTTCGCAACTCGACCAGCCGGCGTGTAATTTTATCCATCATCGACTGCACGAGGCCCCAGCGGTTGCGGTCGAGTTCGGCCCGGATTCTGAGCTCGCTGGCCTGGACTTCGCGCTGGTACTCGCGCTCCGAATTGAGCCTGGCCGCCAGCAGCTCCTTTTGTTCCAGCAATTTGATCTTTTCATGCGCATCCTCGAGGATCTTGTCGCGCGTCATCCGGCCCTGCGTGATATGTTCGTCGGACAGTTCCCGCGCGCGCTCGAGTATGGCCTGTTGTAACGCCTTGACCTGCTCCGATTCGCTAGCCAACTTGTTGCTCCATGACCGAGCTGCCCAGCACCCTGCCTATCAGTTTTTCCACTTCCGGTTGATAATCCCCGGCAGTACCCAGGCCCGGAATTTCACAGATCAGTATCGATCCGCCCTGAATACGCAAATGCCGGATCATCGGGATATCGGCGCTCATCAGGTCTTGCTGCAGGTAAACCAGGGCGCGCTCGCGGCTGCGCTCGAGCTCGGTCAATAGCGTATTGATCTGTTCCGGATCCAAGTCGGCATGGGTCTCGATGCCGAGCAGCGCAAACCCGTCCATCAGTGGCCCGCTGCCGATGGCAATGATTCTCATCAGATTTTCCCGAGTAACAGGATACTTACCACCAGGCCGTAAATCGCGATACCCTCCGCCAACCCGAGGTAAATCAGCGTGCGGCCGAAAATTTCCGGCTTTTCGGTGATCACGGCCAGCGAAGCGGACCCGACCGAACTCACCGCGATGCCGGCGCCGATCGTCGCCATTCCCGTGGGCAGACCGATACCGATCAGCGCAAGCCCGAGACCCAGGCTATACTCGCGGCCGACGCCGGCGGCCTGCTCTGCCGCCATGACATCCTGCACACCGACGATCAGCATTCCGGCGATGCCCAGTACAAACAACAGCAGGTTTATCGCCACCCCGCCCCTGATCCAGCGCCGTTGCAACCGCCGGGCCGCTTCGGGAAACAGCAGAAAATACGATCCGGATAAAAAAATACTCAATGCGCTTACAGTGAGCAGGATGGTAAAAATCGACATGGCAGGCTCCGATAATCCAATATCATGATTCGAACTTCAGCGGCTCGAAGGCCTTCCCCTTGCCGCTGAAGAAACGTGAAAAACCCTCGTAGTATTCGAGGCGCAAACACTGGATAGCGACGATCGCACCCTCCAGCAGGATGATAAAAACATTGCCGAGCACGACCGTGACGCCGTGACCGAAGGTATCCAGCATCCCGGCAATGGCGAATACCGCGGCTGCCAGCGCAATGTGATTGAGACTGAATGCGGCGACCCGCAGAAAAGAAAGCGTCCCCGAAACGTTACTGATGACATGCTCGAGTCCCTCGATAAATACCACCAGAATTCGCTCCGCCAGACCGGCGCTGGACTGCCGCCACTGGAAATTCACGATCATACCGAACGGCAGCACGATCATCAGGCCCTCGAACCAGCCGAAGCGGCCATGGACCGTAACCTGATAAGCCGCATGAAAAGCAGCCAGGTAAAACAGCAGCCCCGCTACTCCCTTGCCGCTGTGGATTGCCTCGTGCATTCGTCCCGCGGCGATAAAATTCCGAATCGCCAGAAGATTAGCGACCAGGATAAACCCCGCGCCCCAGAGCACCGCCAGCAGCAATACCTGCACCGGGTCGTGCATCGGCGACATCCATAACGCCGGCACCACATGCTCGTAGCCGAACAGGCTGCCGTAGACGAAGCCGAAAACCACCGACGAGCTGCCCGCCAGCACCCCGATTATGGTCGCGCCGGGATAGCGCCGCCAGAATATCAGGCTGGCGCAGGCGATTACCGCACCATGGCCGATATCGCCGAACATCATGCCGAACATGATCACGTAACTGAGCGCGAACAACCCGCTCGGATCGACCTCCCGGTAACCCGGTATCCCGAAGGTCTTCACCAGGCCCTGGAACGGTTTAAGCAGCCAGGACTGTTGCAGCAACGATGGCACCGAATCGAACTCCTGCTGTTCGGGGTCCGAAATTTCCAGGTGGAATGCAAAGTTGAGATGCCGTTCGAGCTGCTGCCTGATTTCCTCGACGCGACCTGCCGGCACCCAGCCCTGCAGGAATACCAGCCCTCCCTTGCCCCTGAGCACCGTTGCCAGGCTGGCATAGGGCCTTGCCTGAAGCAATAAATCATGGGCGGATTGCAGCGTCTGCCGGTTTTCGTCGATCAGGCTGGATAACTCCTGTTCCGCCTCGCGGATGCGATTTTCCGCCTGCCCGGTCTGGCGGTTGATATCGGCCTGGAGTTCGACCGGGCTGCCGGAAAACTCCTCCGGGATGGTGAGCCCGCGAAAATCGGCGGAATTCAGCAGGTCCTGTACCACGTCGTGCTGCTGGCTGGGGCCGAATACCACGACGTGATCGATTCCCTCGCTCGTATAAAAGGCCTTGATCATGAAATGCGCAAGAGACAGCGCGCGTTTGAGCTGGTAAAAGTTTTCCGACGGCAGGCTGCCGACGGCGATGCGCAGGAATCGGCCCTGGCGGCGCAACCGGCCGAGGTCCAGGTCCAGCGAGGTAAATTTCTGCAGGCTGCTGGCAAGCAGCCGGAGGGCGCTAATCCTTTCGGTCTGCCTGCGTATACGTTCCTCCAGCGCAGAAACCTGCGCCCATAATTTTTTCAACTGCCCGTCCAGTTCCTGCAACTGGTCCAGGCTGACGACGCCTGCCGATTCGACGGGGGCCTCGAACGGCGACCTGACGAAGCCGGAGATCTTGCCGAAGCGGGCATCCAGGTCGTGGTAGACGGCATAATAGGGTGCGGCAGGGTAATCATCGAGTGCCTGATCGCCATCCGCTGCCTCGAGCGGATGCATTACCGCCAGGCGCGCCAGGGCCATCGCCGCCGCTTGCGCGTCGGCATCGACCATGTACAAGCCGGCCTTCTTCATCGCGAGCGGCATCGATAACATCAGGCCTGGGCCCCGACCGCCCGGCCGATCAGGTCGCTATCGAAACCGAGCAGCTTGCCCTTGATCAACGCCTGCAGAAAGCGGACCTCGGCCTCGCGCAGCAGGAAATAGGAAAAGGTACGTGTTAACAGGTTTGGTTGTCGGTGCAATGCCCTCGCGGCAATGGACAGGCTGTAATATTCCATCACCGTTTCCATATCCGAGATGACGTTGACGTTTGCCAGCAAATGCCGGTAAGGCTCCGGCAAGGCGGCAACCGCTTCCTCGATGCTATCCATCCTGGCGAGGCGCATCAAATCCGCGGAGTGCAGCCGGTTGCCGGTTTTGGTAAGCAGGTAAAACGATTTGGCGGCGGACAACCCGTAGGAAAAGCGGTAACGCAACAGCCATAATAGATTGAAGCGGTCCAGCAGACCGCCGAGCACCCGGCCGACGTTTTCCGCGTCCTCCTCGAGCAGAAACCGCGCGTGATAGTGCAGGTCGATGAAAAATCCGCGGTCTATGGTCGCATCGAGTAAAAACAGATCGTTGCCATGTTCCTCGTACATGCGCCTGGCATGGCGCACGATCCCTCCGTAAGCCGTCGTTTCCAGCAGGCGCAGCATTTCGTAAGGATCGTCGGTTTCGAGCAGCTTCCTGACAGGCAGGTCGGCGAAACTGCGCAGGTCGATCAGCTGTTCCTCGATCTTCGAACTCTCGATTCCATTGAATTTCCCTCGAATCAAAACCTTGAGGTTGACCAGTTCGAACCAGCGGATCGCAAAATTGAAGAAGCGCCGCTCGCTGCCCGAGAAAGGCCTGATCAAAACCAGGAAGTCATCCAGCGCGCGATTGGTTAGCTGGATTTCGATTCTATTGGTATCCGCTGCATCGAGATCATAATGATGGCCGGTGATTTGCCGCACCTCGGAGAGTAACGGCTCGAGGTCGAGGCTGATAAACTCGATCAAACGTTCGAAACTGATCAGGCGGCCGGCAAGAATCGTCAACCGAGTACCCAGGTAGAGGCTGGAAAATCCGCTCATGAATTCGTCGCGTCGTCCAGTATCAGCTCAACGCAGAGATCCAGCGCTTCCTGTTCATGCCTGTCGGCGAGCTCACGCAGCATCTTGTTGCGCTCGTCGTAGCGCAATTTCACCTCGGCGATGGTTTGCTCGGCACGGCTTTGCGCCTTTTCCATAAATGATTCCTGCATTTCGGGCAGACGGTCCAGGAACTGCCGTTCCAGATCCTG
>JASFKL010000166.1:0-8810 GCA_050118655.1 Gammaproteobacteria bacterium
GCCGTGCCGGTATTGACCACGCCACGCGGTTCGACCAGCAGCGCCTTGACCTCGCGCGCGGCGCGCGGACGGTGCGATTTACCCCGCGGCACCACGTACATTTCGCCCGCCTGCAGGTCGACGTGGCCGTCCTCGAACTCGATCCGCAATTCGCCCTCGAGCACGATGAAGGTTTCGTCGGTATCGGGATGATCGTGCCAGACGAAATCGCCCTCGAGCTTGACCAGCTTGAACTGGTAATCGTTCATTTCCGCGATTACGCGGGGCGCCCAGCGGTCGTCGAACAAGCCCAGTTTTTCGGAGAAATTCAGCGCCTTGTAATGCATCGTCGTTGCCGCTCGCCGGTAGAGATACCGCGACCAATTATATCGAGCTGCAGGTGCTATTCCAGCGCTTCGTAGCAATCGTAACGAAACGGCGGCGAGCAGATCGCGTAGAACACCAGGTCGTCGCCGCCGGTATTGGCGATTCGCTGCGCCGTGCCGGCGGGAATTCTCACCACATCTCCCGGCTCGACCTCGATAGCGCCCTGCTCGCCGAGTTGCACCTGGCCGCGGCCGGAGACGATAAGGTAACGCTCGCCGATGCCGGCGAGCCGGTGCCACGCCGTGGTCACACCGGGCTCGACCCTGGCGCGGGCGATGGAAACCTGCTCGTCGCCGTCGTCGTTGGCGATTTCGATGATATGGCAGCGCTCCGGGGTCGAAAACTCCCGCGCTGAATCGGCTTTCCTGACTTCCGGCCGCATGTCGTTCTCCCGCTCGAATCGCGAGCCAGCATAGCGGGGCCGGCGGGAGCCATGCAAGCGGCTTTCAGCAGGCGCCGCGCGTTATACGGGTGTGCAGAATGAGGCGGGGATACCGGGAACGCGACCCGGACCTTTGCCCGTGCGTGGAGTGAGCGGCGGTTAAACGGGCGGCGTGGAATTCCGATCGTTTTCCTTTTTCAGGCCCTCTTTTGCCGATTGGTAAAAATCGACCAGTAGCATGATACCCACGCAGGCCACGATGATGATGAACGGCAGCTTGCCGATCGACTGGGCCAGTCCGCCGGTAAACAGCAGGAAAATTATGACGCCAAAGGCTCCGGTGATAATGTTGTCCATGATAGTCTCGGCTCGCTAGTCGGTTCAGTATAGTTAATTCTCGTCGTTCAGTACATCCAGCAGCCAGCGCGCATGGCGAAACAGGCGTGCGTCGTCGTCGACGGCCCCTACTGCCTGGACACCGAAGGGCAAACCCCCGGGGGTCGTCAAAAGCGGCAGGTTCAGCGCGGGCATACCCAGAAACGTCCAGATGGTATTCATGATCGGGCTGCCGGTGGTATCGATGCCGGCCGGCGCGGGTCCCGTCGTAGACGGTGTCAGGATGGCGTCGAAGTCGTATAAAACCTCGTCGAGGAATTCCATGTATAACGACCTGCGCGCGAGCGCGGCCTGGTATTGCGACGAATCGACCTGCTGGCCGCGCTCGATCATTTCGCGCAGCACGTCGCTGAGATCGCTCTTGCCGCGCGCGTATTCGTCGGCGAAACTGCGCGCCAGGTCGCCTTCCATGACCTGCCGGTGATCCTCGTAGAGCTGTTCGAAGTCGGTGGGCAGATCGATCAATTCGATGCTGCCGGGACGGGCCTGGTTGAGCTCGTCGATCAGTTCCCGCAGGCCGTCCTTGGTAACCTGTTCGACCTGCTCCCAGGCCGGCGTGCGCATGAAGGCGAAATGCGGATCCACCGGCACTTCCGAAGCCAGCACGCTGGCGATGCGTGGCGGCGCAATCGGGCTCATTGCCGGGTCCTGGGCGTCGAAGCGCATCAGTACGTCGGCGATCATAGCCAGATCGTCGAGGTCGCGCGCGAAAACGCCGATGGTGTCCAGCGGCGGGGATTGCTCGAGAACACCGTGGCGCGAGATGCGCGCGAAGCTGGGCTTGAATCCGTATACGCCGCAATAGGAGGCCGGCCGGATGACCGAGCCGTTGGTCTGGGTGCCAACCGCGAGCGGCGCCATCGCGGCGGCGACCGCGGCCGCCGATCCGCTCGAGGAACCCCCCGGGCTGTGTTCGGGATTGTGCGGGTTACGGGTTTTGCCGGGCGCGAAAACCGCCATCTCGGTGCTTACCGTCTTGCCGAGGATGATCGCTCCGGCTTCCTTGAGCAGCGAGACCACGGTCGCGTCGCGGTCGGGCTGCCGGCCGCGGTGTAAAATCGTTCCGCGTTCGGTGGGGTAGTCGACGGTATCGATAATATCCTTGATGCCGACTGGCAAGCCGTGCAGTGCGCCGACGGGCAGTCCGCGCATGCGAAATGCATCGGCCGCGCGCGCCTGGCGCAAGGCGGTTTCGCGGTCGATGTGCGCCCAGGCGCCGATGGTTTCCTCGATCAGGTCGATGCGCGCGAAGCAGGCCTCGACCAGTTGCTCCGAACTCAGCAGCCCGCTGTCGATCGCCTCGCGCGCGGCGCGCGCGTCGAACAGGTTGGAGGCACCCGGATCGAATTTTTCCATGCTTCGAACCCGCCGCGAACCGCTATCCGAACAGATATACCGGCAACCAGAGCGCGATACCGGGGAAATTGTAGAGCAGGATCATCGAAAAGATGATGATCGCGAGATAGGGCATGATGCCGCGAAATATCTCGATCAGCTGAATGTGCGGCGGCGCCACGCCCTTGAGGTAATAGGCGGCCATCGCCATCGGCGGCGTCAGGAACGAGGTTTGCAGGTTGAGCGCCACCAGGATACCGAAGAACAGCGGGTCGACGTTGAAAGTATCCAGCATCGGCAGGAAGATCGGCACGAAGATGATGATGATCTCGGTCCACTCCAGCGGCCAGCCCAGCAGGAAGATGATGGTTTGCGCCAGCACCAAAAAGCCGACCGAGCCGAGATCGAGGCTCAGTACCCAGTCGTTGATCAGGTCGTGGCCGCCGAGGTAGGAGAAGACCGAGGCGAAGGTCCAGGAACCGACGAACAGCCAGCAAACCATGGCCGAGGTCTTGGCGGTCAGGTAAACCGCCTGCTTGAGCCGCTCCCAGGTCAGCGAGCGGTAAAGCACCGCCAGCACCAGTCCGCCGAAGGCGCCGACGCCGGCGGCCTCGGCCGGGGTCGCGAGTCCCAGCAGGATCGCGCCGAGCACACTCATGATCAGCACCGCCAGCGGCACGAACGAAGTCAACAGCTGGTAGAAGATCTGTGCGGCCGGGGGTACGTCTTCCTCTTTGGGTTTGGGTGCGAGCGCCGGGTTCAGGGTCGCGCGCCCGACCACGTAGACCATGTACATGCCGGCCAGCAACAGGCCGGGGAACATCGCCGCGGCGTACAGCCGCAACGGGGAAATCTCGGCAATCGCCGAATAGACGATCAGCATGATCGACGGCGGGATCAGGATGCCGAGACAGCCGCCGGCGCAGATGACACCGGATGCGAAACTGTTGTTGTAACCGGCCTTCAGCATCGCCGGAAAGGCGAGCATTCCCATCAGCGTCACGACGGCGCCGATAATGCCCGACGCGGTTGCGAACACCGCGCAGGTGAACAGGGCCGCTACCGCCATCGATCCGGGCAGGTTGCGCGCCGCGAGCTGGATACTGAAAAACAGGCGGTTGACGATATTCGCCCGTTCGACCACGTATCCCATGAATAAAAACAGCGGCACCGCCACGAGCACGTCGTTGGACATGACCGAGAAGGTATTCTGCACGAACAGCTCGAAGATCCGGTTGTCGAATATCGTCTGCATGCGCTCGGCATCGTAATAGGCATAGTAGCCAAAGCCCAGCCCCATAGCGATCAGCGTAAAGGCAATCGGAAAGCCCAGCATCACCATGAAGATGAACAGGCCGAGCATAACTACCGCGACGATCGGATCAGACATGGCCGTTCTCCGACTTGCCTTCTACTTCCATACCTTCCGCCTCCATTCTGCGCAAATCCGCCTGCTCGTTGAGCAGCATGGTCTCGGTTTCCTGTACGTCGTGCAGCCGCGGCGGCCACTCGCCGGTGCGAATGCAGATAATGCAGCGCACCGCCTCGGCAATACCCTGCAACAGCACCAGCGTGCCGGCTATCGGGATCAGGGTCTTGAAGAAATAAATCTGGATCCGCGACGGGCTGCTCCAGCTGACTTCCTTGTAAAACCAGGAATCGGCCGCGAACCCGTAGCCGTAATAAAGCAGCGCCAGGGCCCCGGGAAACAGGAACAGGATATACAGCGCCAGGTCGATCTTGGCCTGGGTTCTCTTTTTCAGCAAACGGTAGACTACGTCGCCGCGCACGTGGGCATCCTGCGACAGCGCATAGGCGCCGGCCATCATGAACAGCGCGCCGTACATCTGCACGCTCATGTCGAAGGCCCAGACCGTCGGCGCGTTGAGCACGTAGCGCATGAACACTTCGTAGCAGGTCGAGAAGGTCAGGATTACGATACACCAGGCGAAGGCCTTGCCGGCCCAGGCGCTCAGGCTATCGATGAAATGAAGAATACGGGTCATTGCGCACCACCAACGGGAACAAATTCAGGAAAAACGCCGGATACAACCTAAAAGGGGCGGTATCGTTAAATACCGCCCCGTTTTTCTTATTACACTGCCAACAATGCCTTACAGCTTACCGAAGTAATGCTCGTAGGCGCCCTTGTAGTCCGGCGCATTGTTCAATGCATAGGCGCCGTGCCGTTTGGCCCATTTCATCTGCGAATCGATGACCTTGGCGAAGAACGGATCCGAATCGCTGATACGCTTGACCACGACATCCCAGGCCTTGAGCTGGGCGGCCATGACGCTGTCGGGAGTACGGTAGACGTTGACGCCGAATTTTTCCTTGAGCACGACCAGGTCCTGCGAATAGCGCTCCATGGCTTTCCAGGACATGTCCTGCGAGGCGGCCTCGGAGGCGTATTCGAGAATCGCCTTGTGCTCGTCGGCGAGCTTGTCGAAACGCGTCTTGTTGAAGATGATTTCGAAACACTCCTGAGACTGGTGGAAGCTGGCGAGGTGGTAGTGCTTGGAGACGTCCTGCATGCCGAAGTCCTTGTCCGAGGTCGGATTGTTGAACTCGGCGGCATCGATCAGGCCGCTCTTCATCGCCGGCTGGATTTCGCCGCCCGGCAACTGCACGACCGACATGCCCATTTCCTGCAGCACGTCCGCGGCCAGGCCCACGGTGCGGTACTTGAGACCCTTCAACTGGTCGACACTGGTGATATGCTTCTTGAACCAGCCGAGCGGCTGCGCCGGCATCGGGCCCGAGAAGAATCCGACCAGGTCGAGGCGCAGCTTGTCGTGCATCAGTTCGTAGTAGAGGTCCTTGCCGCCGCCGTAGGCGATCCAGCCCATCAGCTCGTTGGCGGTCCAGCCGAAGCAGGGGCCGGTGCCGAACAGCGATGCCACCGGGCTCTTCGAGTACCAGTAGGCGGTTACCAGGTGGGCGCCGTCGAGCACGCCCTTGTGCACCGCGGTTTGCATTTCGGCGGTTTTGACCACCGCGCCGACACCGAGCAGGTCGATTTTCAGCGAGCCACCGGACATCTCGTTGACGCGGCGGACGTAATCCTGGGCGTATTCGAGAAAGATGCCTCCGCCCCAGGCGGCCTGTACTTTAAGAACGACCGGGCTTTGTCCCACTGAAATATTGGGGAATGATGCCGCGGCGGTGCCACCGGCTATAGCCGCGGCACCGGTAGTCAGAAACTTGCGACGGGATTTTTTAACTTCTTCGGTCATAATTTTTTCCTCTCAATGTAGACGTGATTTCGGACGCCGATTTTATTCTAAATTTGTCGTGATGGTCGTTTAACGGCTTATCGATTGATTTGTTAATGACGCCGTTTCCCGAACGCATATTACATGATTATTTGCAGTATTGGGAATCCATAGCGATTCAGCCGGTATATTGTATACCAACATTTATTGCCAAGTACACCTGTAATCTGGGGCGATACCCGGGCCGCTATGGAAGCCTGGGATTGGCCGGAGGCGGCTTTAAAAATTCGCCCGCCGAATCCGTCGTTGGTGTTAGGCGACCCTGTCGCCGGGCTCTCGTCCGGAGAAGATCGCGCGTAAATTGTCGATCGCGCGCTCGCCCATCGCCTGGCGGGTTTCGACCGTCGCGCTGCCGATATGCGGCAACAGGAAAACGTTGTCGAGTTCGCGATAGCCCGGGTGGATGTTGTCGGGTTCGCCGTTGAATACGTCGAGCCCGGCGGCGGCGATGCCGCCCGTACGCAGGGCCTCGATCAGCGCGTCGTCATCGATGACTCCGCCGCGCGAGGTGTTGACCAGGATGGCGTCCGAATGCAGCAGCGCAAGCCGTTCCCGGTTCAGCAAGCCGCGGGTTTCCGCGGACGCCGGGCAATGAATCGACAGCACGTCGACGGCCGCCAGCAATCCTTCGACGCTATCGTGGTACTCGGCGTCCCCGGCCCGCTCGGCGGGCAGCGGCTTACGATTGTGATAATGGATCGTCATCTCGAAGCCGCGCCCGCGCGCGGCGACCACCTGGCCGACGCGGCCCATGCCGAGAATGCCCAGCCGTTTGCCGGTGATTTGCCGGCCGACCATGAAAGCCGGGCTCCAGTCTTTCCAGGCCTGGCTGCGGACCAGCCGCTCCCCCTCGCTGGCCCGCCGCGCCGCGCCCAGCATCAACAGCATGGCGATCTCGGCGGTGGCGTCTGAAAGCACGTCGGGCGTGTTGGTGACGATGACGCCCTTTTGTTTCGCGGCCTCGAGATCGACGTGATCGACGCCGACCGAGAAATTGGCGATCGCCTTCACCCTCGCCGGCAACCGGGCGATGGTATCGGCGTCGAATTTTTCGGTATGGCAGGGCAGGATCGCGTCCGCCCCGGCGGCGAGCCGCAACAATTCCTCGGTATCGTAAAGCTTGTCGTCGGGGTTCAGCAGCGGGGTGAATTCTTCGGCCAGTATCCGTTCCACCGCGTCGGGCAGCTTGCGGGTTACCAGCACAACTGGTTTGTCGCTCATGATTCGATTCCGGTGTCGATTGTCGTTCGCCGGGACCCGTTGCGGGTCACTTCGTCTGGCGTCCAGCCCCGCAGTCTAAGACCTGGCCGGAATGATGGCAAACGGAGCGCGCCCGCCTCAGGCCGAATCCCCGGTATTCATTTCACGGTAGAGACGTATCGCCATGCGCCCGGTTACCAGGGCCGCGGCGATCAGCATCGCCCATAGCAGCCACTTCAGCCAGGGCAGCGCAAACCGAGGCTCGAGTCTCGCCGGGCCGCCGGCCTGTTGCGTCGGCCCGAGCCCGACCGCGACGCTTTTCTCGCGCGCATCGTCGAGGTCGCCGTCGAGCAGGCCGGACAATCCGGTTGCGCGTGTCTTGCCGTCGCGGTTACCCCAGGCGAGGCTATAGGGTTGAATACCGTCGCCGAGAAAAATCAGCTCGAATTGCGGGTAGATCAGCTCGACTTGCGGCGCGCTCGAGAGTTCGGTCCTGCTGTTGAACCAGACCTCGGTCAGCCGTTGCCGGGGCAGCTGGAGGGGCGGGCTGGGTCTGACACCCTCGCCGGAGATATTGTGCTGCCTGAAGCCGCGCCGCAGAAGGCGCTTCTCCCGCAGGTCGTCCCAGATGGCGTAGAGATCGCCGTCGATAACGCTGTGCTCGGCAGCGGGAAGGATGCGCATCGAAACCGGCTTTACCGCCGAGGGCATGACGAAATGATAGAAGTTGCCGGCGTCCTCCTCGGCAGTCTCGGGGAGCAGCTCGTACTCGAGCCGCGGCGCCGGCCGGGTCTCGGCGTAGTGACCGGTGACCCGCAGCAATTCGAAGCTTTCGATTCCGTCGAGCGGCTCGAGTCGCAGGTACTTCGCGTCCCGCGGCAGGTTATCGATGCTGCGCCAGCCGGCATCGCCGGATTCCCGGTTGGTCAGGCTCTTGCGTTGCTGGATCACGCGCAGGCGGTCGAGCTGGTTACCGGCCTCGATACGGAGTTCGAGCAGTTGATCTGCGGGCCGGTGGCGCCATTCGAGCTCGAGCCGCTCGAAATCGTGTCGCTCGTCGCCGGGCGCGAGTTCGATCAGGTAATCGTTGCGCCGGGCTCGCACCGCCAGCGTCTCGGTGGTCTCGCGCTCGGTCACCGTCCCCGGTTCGAGATTTTGCTCGCGCGTGGTGACGGTTCTCGAATGCCGGTCGAGATAGGTGCTGAATTCATGGAACGGCAAGTCGAGGGTTGCCGGAATCTCGCTGGCCGGAGCGCGGACTACCGACCAGGGCAGCGGCTTGCCCCGGGCGTCGAACACTGCCAGGTCGCCGAGGTCTTCGCGGGTCAATGCGAGCAGGATTTCGAGCGGTAACTCGATGCGCTGCAAAGGCTGGTCGGCCGGTTCGAGCTCCGCCTCGAAGGCGTAGTCGCTGATTGCCGGCGCGGCGCCCAGCGGCAGCGCAAGCGCGGCGAGTAACAGCGATGCCGCCAGCCTATACACGGGAAGCCTGCCCGGTATCGGTTCCCCCCGCGGAAGGTTTCGTCGGTATCGGCGAAAAGTAACCCGTCGCCACCAGCAGTGCGCCTACCACGAGGAAGGATACGATACGTTCGACGGTACCGCTGGCGTCGAGATCGATGAACAGCATCTTGAGGAGCACCACGCCGATCAGTGCGGCGCCGGCGATCCACAGCGTCCGCATGGATCGACGCGAGGCGAACAGCATCGCGCCCATGCCGATCAGGGTCCAGAGGATGGAGATCGCGGTTTGCACGCGGGTATCGCGCAGCATCGACTCCATGTGGAAGCGAATTTCCAGGAAATGGTGCATGCTGCGAATCAGCACCGCCGTCAGCCAGACGAAAACCAGCCCG
>JASFKL010000167.1:0-8794 GCA_050118655.1 Gammaproteobacteria bacterium
TCCCGACCCCCTACCTCCCTGCAGCCGAGCCCGCCATCCCTCTGTTTTCAATAAAACCTGAATCCTTTCATAACCTAATGGCAATCGAAATGGTTTTCCTGGCCACGTATATCCCGCGACCTGTCCTGACACCACGATCATCCATTATTCGATCCCGATGAAATAGACGCTTACAGTTGTTATCATCGTGATCGACACAGGCTCGATTGGCCCGGGAGATTCAATGGAACAAGACAGATTCCTGACCGTATACTTCCTCGATGGCAGCGACATGTCGATTAATTTCCCGAAGCAGCCAGGGAATCCGCTGCTGTTGGCGAAGCGCGTGCAAACCGCGCTCGATGCCGATCAGTTCACCATCGAGGTCGACGGCGAATTGATGATGATACCGAAGAGCAGCGTCAAGTATATGACCGTTAGTCCGTTGCCGGAAGAAATGCCCGAAACCGTTATCCGGGGCGGACGAGTCGTGGATGCGTAGCAGTCACCATCCGAACGGGAGGGAACAGATCAAGCGATGGGGTCAGATCTTACAATTTTCATCTCTAACATAAATTCTGTGCAATGTAAGGCCTGACCCCGATAACCACTGCTTGCTTTCGACCCCTGGAGGCGCCATTGACTGCCCCGGCGCCCCGGTGCGGGATCCGGATTATGTTAGAATCCAGTGATCTCTAAACCATTCAAGCCGCCAGTGCCTAGAAACCTTCTTTCAGGCAAGCTTGTCGTCATCCTGCACGCCGACGTGGCAGATTCGACCGAGTTGGTCCAGCAGGACAAGCGTATCGCCCACGAGCGTATCAGGGACAGCTTTCGGCATTTCAGCGGCATCATTGAAAATTATCGCGGCCAGGTGCTTGAACTTCGCGGGGACGCACTGCTCGCCGCGTTCGAGCGCGCCTCGGACGCGGTAACGGCGGCGCTTGCATTCCAGGTTGACCAGGCCTCCCGCGACGACCGGCCCACGGACGACGGTCTCTGGCCCAGGATACGCGCGGGTATCGCGATCGGCGAAGTCATAATTGCCGATAATACGGTGACCGGCGCCGGCGTGGTGCAGGCCCAGCGCATCGAGCAACTGGCAAATCCCGGCGGGGTATGCATTACCGCGGCGATTCACGAGGCGCTTTCGAAGCGCTTGCCTTTCGAATTCGAAACCCTCGGCGATCAGGCGTTGCACGGTTTCGGACATCCGGTGCACGTTTATCGTGTGGCCTCGAGACCGGGCGAAACGATTCCGCCGCCGGAGGCCAAACGCGGGAACAGCCACACGCCGTGGCGCCCGGCGGCGGTGGTTGCCGGCTGCGCACTGCTGCTTGCGATCGGTGCGGCCTACTGGATCGGTTCCATGACGCTTTACGATGAAGTGGCGTCTCCGGAACGCATGGCGTTTCCGCTTCCCGACAAGCCCTCGATCGCGATACTTCCGTTCACCAATATGAGCAATGACGTGGAGCAGGATTTTTTCGCCGACGGCATGACCGATGATCTGATTACCGACGTGTCCAAGATATCCGGTTTATTCGTGATCGCTCGCAACTCGGTATTTACCTACAAGAACAAACCGGTTGTAATAAAGCAGGTCGCCGAAGACCTGGGGGTACGCTACGTCATGGAAGGCAGCGTCCAACGCGCGGGCAGGCGAATCCGAATCAACGCCCAGCTGATCGACGCGACCACCGGAGGCCACGTCTGGGCGGACCGCTACGACGGCACCCTCGACGATGTCTTCGCGATGCGGGACAAGATTACCGAAAGCATAGTCGCGGCCCTGTCGGTCAATTTGCTCGAGAACGAAAGAAGCGGCGGAAACCCGGCGGAAACCAGTCTCGCCGAGGCTTACGATGCGTTCCTGCGAGGCTGGTCTTATTATCGGCTCTCGACGCCGGATGACTCCGTCAAGGCGGTCCGGTATCTTCGCAACGCCGTCGAACTCGATCCGGATTTCGGGCGCGCTCACGCGGCTCTCGCGGCAACCTACTGGCGAGTTTACGACAACAACTGGGCCGAGAAGGTGGGCGTCTCCTATGCCGAGGCGCTCGAATTGACCAACCGACACCTCGCGAAGGCGATGAAGAATCCGACGCCCCTGGCCTATCGAACCGCGGCCAAGAAGAAATTCTATTTTCGCCAGCCGGATGAAGCGGTAGCCCTGGCCGAGAAGGCCATTGCCCTGGATCCGAACGACCCGAACGGCTACGAGGCGATGGGTTCCATCCTGGTCAACTTCGGCAGGGCCGGGGAGGGACTCGAATTAATCGAAAAGGCCATTCGACTGGATCCGCAATCGAACTATCTCTACCAGCTGGGCGAGGCCCAGTTTCATCTCGAACACTACGACGAGTCCGCCGCCACGATGGCGAGAGCCACCAAACGTAACCCGGACGACGAATGGAACTACTTCCTGCTTGCCGCCGCCTACGGTCAATCGGGGCGCGAACGGGAAGCAAGAGCGGCGATCGCGAAATTCAACAGGGACTACCACGACCCTACGGACCGGGAGCATGCCCTGACCCTGGCAGACCTGGACACCTGGATTTTCAACCAGCCGGCCAATCGAAAACGGCTGCAGGCAGGACTGCGAAAGGCGGGAGTTCCCGAGGGCGAGCCTCCCGCCCCCGCCGAAAGCCGATACAAGGAATTAGTCACCGCCGAGGCGGAAGGATTCGAAGTGAGGGGTGCGACCAGGATCGACGTGGACGAGGCTAAAACCCTGTACGATCGCGGCGTTATCTTCATCGACTCGAGTGGCAGCAGTCTATATCGCCGCGAACATATTCCCCGTGCGGTGAACCTGCTATTTCACCAGGTCTGGAACGGTCTTGCCGGGATCGCGGCTCCCGACGACGAAGTCGTTTTTTATTGCGACGATCCAAAATGCCACCTGGCCGCAATCTCTAGCGCTCAGGCAGTCGTTCTCGGCTATTCCAGGGTTTATTACTTCGCCGGGGGTTTGCGGGCCTGGGAGATCGCAGGCTATCCCGTGGAAAAGTCCTGAACCAGGCTCCTGCTGCCAGGCCGCGGCGACGTTTTGCTCGATTTGCGTAATAACCAGGGCCGCCTGGACTCGATCCAGACCGGCTTCCCGGGCAGCTTGCAGCAAATCGAAAACAGGTGTCGGAGAGCAATAACTGCTAAAACCTCTCACCAAAGCCGTCTCAACGGACCATTCGCCCCGAACACCGGGTCTTGCGCAGGCTTCGCCACCGCGTCGATCCGGGCGACATAATCCATGCCGTCGCCGGGTTGGCAATGATCCGGAGCGCATCCGGCCGGATAGGCGCCCACCACGCCCAGCAGGCCCCGAACCGCGACGCGCTTATGCGCTACGCCGGCTGGCACAACCACTGCATCGCCTGGACCGGCCTCGAGGCACGGCCCCTGCTCGCCACCGAACTGCACGGTGACGACACCGGAATAGATCCCCAGTACCTCGTGTGCATTACTATGCCAGTGATGGAAGGTGAAGATGCCGTTGCGCCAGGCGGGCGGCCAGCCGTTGGCGGCAAACATGGCTTCGAATCGATCCGCGAGGTCGGCCAGCTTCGACGGCAGCGCCGCCGGGTAGACCAGCAGCGGGCGGCCCGGGTTGTTCGGGAACTCGGCGACTCGCGGCAGGGAATGAGCGATAACGTCTTCGGCTTGCATATCTTCGATTACGGGTGACGGCTATTTAAATTGGTAAACAAATTAACTGTTGAAATCAGGTTTCAGCGAGTATTTGTCGCTAATACAAAACTATGAACTATGGGGTCAGGCCTTACAATTTACAGCCTCACTTAAAATTTGTGAAAAGTAAGGCCTGACCCCTGCCATTATGATTATCGCCTTTACTCCCGAGGCAACTCAGCCTGTCCCGGCGAGTCGAGCAGCCGAAAACGCTTCTCGATCAGGTCGGCATCGTCGAAATGGCGCCGGCCGACGAACGCGGTGGCGTGCGTGCCCGCCTGGCGCATGGCGCCGGGGTTCGCGATCCCCATCGGCCAGAACAGGAAACGCTCGGCGCGCTCGGTACCCGGTACCAGGCCGTCGGGGTCGAAGATACTGCGCGTACCGCCGCCGGGGAGTGGCAGGGAGCGCAATTCGTCGTATTCGGCGAAACCGTAGGCCAGGCTTTCGCCGGCCTCGCCCGGCCAGACATTGCGCAGGTAGTGCGTGCCCGTCTGCAGGCTGACGACCGGGCGCTCCGCCGGCGCGATTCGGGGCAGGCTCGCCGGTACGAACGCCCATTCTACGTTGTCTTGCGGCGGCGCAACGGGCACCGCGCGCGGCGTCGGGAAAAACATCTGGTAACAGCCGCAGGGATGGATGCTGTCGTAGAGCACCGGCTCGCCGTCCGGCGCCAGCGTGACGCGCCAGACGATGCCGTCGAGGTGGCCGCCGAGCAGGTCGAAGGCGCCATCCAGCGGACGCTCCGGCAACCACGCCACGTAAACCAGTTGCATCAGCGTGCGGCCGTCTACCCGGGTATAGTCGAGCCGGCGATAAACGGTCGGCTTCGACACGTCGACCCGCGGCGAGGCGGCCCCTGACCAGTAGAGTCTGCCGATGCGATCGAAGTCGCCCCCGGTTTCGATTTCGATGATCGGCGCATAGGTCGTAAACAGCCGGTCCCTTTCCGCGGCCGACAATTCGACGATGCCGAGCGGGTGCCGGGCGGCGCGAGCCAGGATCGCGCCCGCTTCCGCCCGGCTGTAAGCCCGTGCCGGCGGCGGAGCGTATCGCGTCACCGGTGCGCTCGGCGGCTCGCCCCGGCGCGCCGCGCGAAAGGTTTGCGTGACGCTTTCCTGCCAGTTCTGGACACCGGCGTAAAAAGGCAGGCGGGTCAACTCGTAGAGACCCAGCGCGCGCTTCAGCGAGCTGTAGTCGTCGTCGACCCGGGCGCGCCGCGCGAGCAGCTCGTTATGCGCGCCGCCGGGCAGGTCGATCGCCGCCAGACGCACGGCGCAATCCTCTGCCCGCGAAACGAGCTCGTCGCGGTTCCCGGCAGCGAGTCGTCGCATTGCCGCGGGAGGCAGGTTATCGATTTCGACGCGGCGGCTGTCCGCGTCGAGAGCGCGCATGCGGCTTACCCATGCCCGGCGCAGATCGTCGTCGCGCTGCGCGGCTGCGCCGAACGCGGCCGTGAAGCGATCGACCCGCAAATAGGGGTAGCCCGCGATACGACGAGACGCGATATCGGTCACCCGGTTTCCGCTCACCACCGAATCCACCGCCTTGAACCAGCTTGCGCACTCGCGGATGGCGGCGTCTTCGGATTCGAGATGGCCGAGCTGGGGCTGCTGCATGTTGGCACAGCCCGCGAGGCCGAGCGCTAAAGCCAGCACGGCCGGCTTCAGCCATGAAACCGATATCGCGCGCAGCGGCTTTCGGGCGGTCCGCGTCAATTGTCGAAGATTGATTCCATTGACCATTTGGCGATATATCTTGCGCAGGAGCAGAAACGGGTGACAGAGGGCAACTGTCGCCAGTATACGCGGTTGCGCGAATCTTATCGGTAGCGGATCGGAATCCAGCGACATGTTTGCATACCACCTGCGAATCGATCCGAACGAACGCGCGCCGATCGAGTCCAATACGGCGTCGACGATCTTCTGACGATAGACATGATTCGAAGCAGACAGTTCCTGTTCCTCGCCGCGGCGCTCGTTTTCCTCGGCGTGGCGACGGCCGCCACGGCCGCCCCGAGCGCGAAACTCTGGGGGCGCTGGACCGCGCACGATTCCGCATCCACGCGCAGCATCGACCACCGGACCTGGGACCGGCTGTTGCAGCGCTTCGTCACCCCGGCCGGCGACGGCATCAATCGCTTCGCCTATGGCCAGGTCGGTCCGGCCGACCGCCAGTTACTGCGGGATTACCTGCAAGCGATGTCGCGCGTCGAGATCAGCGGCTACAACCGCGACGAGCAGCGCGCCTTCTGGATCAACCTGTACAACGCGCTCACGGTCGATGTGGTCGTCGAACATTTCCCGGTCGAGTCGATTCGCGATATCTCGTCCGGCCTGTTCAGCCGGGGTCCCTGGGATCTCGAGTTGATCGAAATCGAGGGCGAGGCGCTGACACTGAACGATATCGAGCATCGCATCCTGCGGCCGATCTGGCGGGATCCGCGCATTCACTACGCGGTGAACTGCGCGTCGCTGGGTTGTCCCAACCTGCAGATGCAAGCGTTCACGGCCGCCAATAGCGACAGCCTGCTGGAGGCGGCGGCGGTCGAATTCATCAACCATCCGCGCGGCGCGCGCGTGGTCGACGGCGAGCTGCAGGTGTCCAGTATCTACGTCTGGTTCGAGGCGGATTTCGGCGGCAACGACGCCGATGTCATCGCGCATCTGCAACGGTATGCCAGGGGCGAACTGCGGACGGCTCTCGACGGCATCCGGCGCATCGACGACGACAGCTACGACTGGCGCATCAATTCCCTGGCGGGACAGGCTTAGCGCCGGTTCCGGGGGCCGAATCAACCCCGCCGAATTTATCGGGTCTTTCACCCGAGAGGCCGTGTTAGTAGCGATCGGGCCGACGGAGAGTCCGGATCGCCCGCCAGTTCACAACCGCCTCACCACCCCATGCGCCGCCTCGAGCGCGCCCTCGATGAATCCGCCGAACTGCGGCGGCAATTCGGGTGGCAGTATACCTGACTCGGTTTCATCACTAATCCTCCAGGCCTGGTATGCCGCCGCCAATTACCTCAGGTCAGTTCCGGGGTCATCAAAATGGCACCGCAGGGGCATTCGGCGGCGCACATGCCGCAGCCCTTGCAGTAATCGTACTTGAACTCGAAGCGCCGCCCGGGGCCGAGCTTGACGATCGCGTTGTCGGGGCAGATGCCGTAGCAGTTGTCGCACTCGAAACAGTTGCCGCAGGACAGGCAGCGGCGCGCCTCGAACAGCGCATTGCCGGCATCGAGACCCTCGTGCACCTCGTCGAAGGTCGACGCGCGCCGCGCGGCGTCCAGCACCGGCTGCACCTGCTGCGCCGCGTCGGTGTAATACCAGGTGTTCAACATGTCGAAACTCACCAGTTCGTGCTTCGGCGGCGCCGCCCGCGTTTCGCCGCGCAGCCAGGCGTCGATGTTGCGGGCGGCCTTCTTGCCGTGACCGACCGCCACCGTCACGGTGCGTTCGGACGGCACCATGTCGCCGCCGGCGAACACGCCCGGGTAGGCCGTGGACATGTCCGCGCCGACTTCGACCACGCCGTCAGGGTTCAGTTCGACGCCGGGCAGACTGGTCAGGATGCCCTGGTCGACATTCTGGCCGAGGGCTAGCACGAGGCTGTCGGCCTCGATGGTCTCGAATTCGCCGGTCGGCTGCGGCCAGCCGTTTTCGTCGAGCGCCATCTTTTCGACCCTGAAGCCCTGCTCGTCGGCTGCGGTGATCGTGCGCAGCCAGTTGACCACGACGCCCTCTTCCAGCGCCTCGTCGATCTCGAATTCGTGCGCCGACATCTGTTCGCGGCCGCGCCGGTAGACGATCACCGGCTCGGCGCCGAGCCGCTTCGCCGTGCGCGCGACGTCGACCGCGGTGTTGCCGCCGCCGTAGACCACCACGCGGCGGCCGAGCTGCAATGCCGCCTCGCCGTTTTCCATGCCGCGCAGAAAGCTGACCGCATCGACGATACGCGCCGCATCCGGACCCGGGATGTCGACCCGCTTGCCGACGTGCGCGCCGATGGCCGCGAAACAGGCATCGAAACCGCCGCGCTCGAGCGCCTCCGGGATGTCGTCGACGCGGCTGTCGAGATTCAGTTTCACGCCCATGTCGGCGATGCGCCGCACCTCGCCGTCGACGATCTCGCGCGGCAGCCGGTAGCGCGGTATGCCGAAGCGCATCATTCCGCCCGGCAGCGGGCCGGCCTCGTGGATCTCGACTTCGTGTCCGAAACGCGCGAGGTGATAGGCGGCCGACAATCCGCTCGGCCCCGCGCCGATGACCAGCACGCGCTTGCCGCTCGCCGGCACGTCGAGCGGTACCGGCCACCGCTCCTGCAGGGCGAGATCGCCGAGAAAGCGTTCGACCGCGTGTATGTTGACCGCCTGGTCGAGCTGCGCCCGGTTGCAGGCGTCCTGGCACGGGTGGTAACAGGCGCGGCCCATGATCGCCGGCAGCGGATTGTTGGTGATCAGCGATTCCCAGGCGCCGCGGTAATCGCCCTCCTCGGCGCGGTAGAGCCAGCCCTGGATATCCTCGCCGGCCGGGCAGGCGTGGTTGCACGGCGGCAGGCGGTCGACGTAGACCGGGCGCTCGCTGCGCCAGCTGCCGGTCTTGTTCAGCAGGCTGCCGCCGACGTCGAGAGAAACGGCGAACGGCTTGTTGGTGGTCTCGCGGCTCATTTCGAACCCTCCGCGGTATCGTCGAGCAGGCCGAAGCGGCGGATATTACGCTCGGCGACTTGCCGCAACGCTTCGAGTTCGAACGCGTTCTCGGGCTTGAACACGTGCGCGAAGCGGCGCTGCAGCTTCAGGTAGTCCTCGACCGGCACGCGGTTGCGGATTTTGGTACTCGCGGTGATCTCGCCGTATTCCGCCTCGAACAGCGGGAACATGCCGCATTGCGTCGCCGTGCGCGCGACCTTGATCGTGTCCGCCGGACGCGATCCCCAGCCGAGCGGACAGGGAACGAAGACTTCGAGGTAGCGCGCGCCGTGAAAACCCATCGCCTTCGCGACCTTTTGCTCGAGGTCGTGCAGGTCGTGCACCGACGCGGTGGCAACGTAGGGAATGCCGTGCGCCATCGCGATCAACGGCACGCTCTTGCCGGTGCCGAGATCGTTGCCGGGCGAGCTGCCG
>JASFKL010000168.1:0-8777 GCA_050118655.1 Gammaproteobacteria bacterium
ACTGGCGCCCTCGTCGAGACCGGCTCCCTTGAGATTTCTCGTCAATTGCGCAAAGCGGATCAATTGTTTGGCGTTGCCGGCATCGAGGCCGGATTCGGTTTGCACGATGCGCTGCTCGAGCTCGGGCCCGGGATAATCGAACTCCAGGGTGACGAAACGCTGCCGGGTGCTTTGCTTGATATCCTTGAGCAGGCTTTGATACCCCGGATTGTAGGAAATCGTCATGCAGAAGGACTCGTGCGCAACGATCATCTCACCGAGTTTTTCGACCGGCAACACCCGCCGGTCGTCGGCCAGCGGATGGATGACCACGGTGGTGTCGGCGCGCGCTTCGACGATTTCATCGAGGTAACAGATGGCGCCGGCGCGCACCGCGGCGGTCAAGGGGCCGTCGATCCAGACCGTCTGGTTATCTGTGATCAGGTAGCGCCCGATCAGATCCGACGCGGTCAGATCGTCATGACAGGACACGGTGATCAGCGGTAGCTGCAGCCGCCAGGCCATGTATTCCATGAAGCGCGTCTTGCCGCAACCGGTGGGTCCGCGCAGCGAAATCGCGAGCTTGTTGCGGTAGGCCGATTCGAAGATCTCTATCTCGTTGCCCGCGGGCTCGTAATAGGGCTCCTCGGTGATTCGGTATTCTTCGGGTTTCAGGGTTTTCGACGACATCTTATTCCAGTTTTCGCGGCCGGGGCCCGGAGTTGACGATTACGCGGCGGATGTCACCGCCGTCACGAACATATTATAAACCCGACGCGCCCGGCCGCGGGCATCGAATTTGGCCCCGGGTACCAGGATCGAAGCGGGATTCGGAGACCGGGGATTAAATTCCTGTGGCAACTTGTCGCCGCCTGTGGTTTACTACACGCAATTCGAAACAGCGGCAACCAGGCCCGAAAACTGGAGGAGATAGCTGCCCAGAATAAAATAATCAAGGCAGCGAGGACGAGAAAGGCGCCCCTGGGCGCCTTTTTTTTGACCTTTCGAAAGCTCCCTGACTCGACCGGGGACGTCCCGTGGCCGCCGCCGGCGGCCCTCCAGGCAGTCGCGCCGACGAAAATCTAATCTATACTCGAAGGCATGAACAGGTGTTTGTGGGTGGTCGTGCTGTTGCTCCTGGGCTCGCCGCTGCTGGCCAGCGAGTCGGGCGTGATCGTGCGCGATGCTCCCGTTTACGCCGATGCCGACAGTTCCGCCCGGAAAGTCGGCAGAATCGACGCCGGTACGCGGGTGAATATCTTCAGCCGTCGGGGCGGCTGGGAAGAGATCTTTGCCGAAGGCGAGAACCTGGTCGGCTGGGTCAGAAGCTACCAGGTCCGTGGCGGCAAATACGCACCCCCGGTCGAGACCGGCGCGGAGACCGATTCGCGGGGGTTCCTGTCGGGACTCGCTGCCTTCTCGCGCAAGGCGAGCCGCTTCTTCTCGTCGAGCAGCCAGGGTTCGAATTCGAGCACCGCGACTATCGGGGTCAGGGGCCTGAGCGAGGAAGAAATCAACTCGGCCAGGCCCGATCCGGCCGAGTTCGTGAAGATGCAGGGCTATGCGAGCAACCAGCAGCGCATGGCTCGATTCCAGCTCGAAGGCCAGTTGAGCGTCAACCAGGTAAAACACCTGAAGACCGCAAAAAAAGACCGCGAAAAGCAATCCAGGGAAAAATGAAGCGCGCGTTAATCAAATTACTGATCCGCTGCGGCGTCCTCGGCCTGTTCGCCGCCGGGCCCGCGCAGGCGATCGATCTCGGCGACCTGGTAGACCTCGGCAACAAGCTGGTCAAGATCAACAGCGAGGTCAGCGTCGAGGAAGAGATCGGTATCGGCGGTAACCTGGTGTCGGGTTTGCTCGGCGCTGCCCCGCTGGTCGAAGACGAGCGGCTGCAAAGATACGTCAACGACGTCGGCTACTGGGTGGCCTCGCGATCGGCCCGGCCGGACCTTCCCTGGACCTTCGGGGTCATCGATTCGCAGGGTATCAACGCTTTCGCGGCGCCGGGCGGTTATGTCGTCATCACCCTCGGACTCTACAATCTGCTGGAAAACGAGGCGCAGCTGGCCGGCGTGCTGGCACACGAAATTTCCCACGTGGTGCGAAAACACCATCTCAAGGCACTCAACAAGGTATTGAAACGCGAATTCTGGACCGGGCTCGCGGTTGCCGCGACCGACGACGGCGATAATCGCCGAACCCTGGAAACCCTCGTCAACTCGGGAGTGCAGCTCTATGCCAGGGGCCTGGATCGCGATTACGAGTACGAGGCCGACCTGCGCGGCGTGGTGCTCGCCGCGCGCGCCGGCTACGATCCCTTTGCATTGCTCGACGTGCTGACCACGATCGACAGTATCGATCCCGCGTCGGCCGAACTCGCGGTATTGATCAACACCCATCCGCCGACCGAAGAGCGCCTGTCCCGTCTCGCCGACGGCATGGAGGGGCGGCTGGATTATTACGCCTCCGGACAGAGCAACCTGAAGCGTTTCCTCGAAGTCGCCAGCACCCCCTGAGAGGGCGCGCCGCGGTCAGCGCGAATCGCTTCGGACCCGAGATTATCGCTCAACTCGGCGACTCGAGTTGCTATAATACCGCCGCTATGAAATTCCGCTCGATCACAGTGCTCGCGCTGATCCTGATGTTGCCGGCCGGCGCGGCCGATAATTCGGGGGTCGTGGTTCGCGAGGCGCGAGTCTATTCCGAGGCAAACGCGTCCTCCGCGGCGGTCGCGCGCCTCGAGGCCGGAACCCGGGTCGATATTTTTTCGCGCGCGGGCGGCTGGAAAGAAATCTATTCCGAGCAGCCGCCCGCCACGGGCTGGGTGCGAAGCTACATGGTTCGCGAGGGGAATTACCAGCCGGAGGGCGAAAGCGCGGCCGAATCGGACTCGCGGGGCTTTCTCGCGGGACTGGCGAGCCTGTCTCGCAAGGCCAGCAGTTTTTTCAGCATCGACCGCAACAGCACCAGTTCGGGAACCGCGACGATCGGCGTCCGCGGCCTGAGCGAAGAAGAAATCAGGACCGCGAAGCCGGACTTCGCGGAGTTCGAAAAAATGGACGGCTACGCCAGCGGCAAAAAGCGCGCCCGTCGGTTCGCCCGTCAGGGTGAACTGGCCGCGGCCAAAGTCCCCTACATCTCGGGAGCAAAATAGGTCGTGAGATCTCTCTCCAGATTGCTGCCGGTCGTCGCCTTCGCGTTTTGCTGCGCCTGGACCGCACCCTCGCAGGCCTTCGATCTGAACGATTTGAAGAAACAGCTGGACGAGGTCAAGGAAAAGGCCGACTCGAGTAAAAAGAAAATCGACCAGGCGCGCGGCGAGGTTTCGCAGCAGGAAGAAATCGAGATCGGCCGGAATCTGGTATCGGGACTGCTCGGCGCGGCCCCGCTGGTCGACAACGCGTCCCTGCAGCGCTATGTCAATGACGTAGGTTTCTGGGTCGCCATGCAATCGCAGCGCGCCGATCTGCCCTGGCGCTTCGGCGTCATCGATTCCGACGGCATCAATGCCTTCGCCGCCCCGGGCGGTTACATCGTGATCACCCGCGGACTGTTCGAGCTGCTGGAGAACGAGGCCCAGTTGGCCGGCGTGCTGGCGCACGAAATCGTGCACGTGGATCGCAAGCATCACCTCAAGGCGCTGCAGAAATCGATGAAACGCGAATTCTGGACCGATCTCACGGTCAGTACCGTCAGCGGCGCGGACGACCGGGAAAAGCTCGGCGAGCTGATCAATGCCGGGGTGCAACTCTATGCTACCGGGCTGGACCGCAAGTACGAATACCAGGCAGACTTGCGCGGCGTGGTGCTGGCGGCGCGCGCGGGTTACGATCCCTACGCGCTGCTCGATGTATTGACGACTATCGACAGCATCAATCCCGACGCCGACCAGATGGCGGTGATGCTCAAGACTCACCCCCCGACCGGCGATCGGCTAGAGCGACTCGCCGGCAAGATGGACGGCAGGCTGGATTCCTACGCGGCGGGCAAGGCCAACGCGTCCCGGTTCCTGAGCCTGGCGGCCACTCCCTGAAGTCCAGCCTCGAGACGCGATTGCGGAGTATCGATCCCGAATGCATGAATTGACTGAAAACGACCGCGCGGTAATGCGCTGGCTACTGTTGTGCCTGCTGCTGGTGTTTACCATGGTACTGCTGGGCGGCGCCACCCGGCTGACCGAATCCGGGCTGTCGATGGTCACCTGGCACCCGACCGGCATGATGCCGCCTCTGGACGCCAGCCAGTGGCAGGCCGAGTTCGAGCGCTACCAGCAATATCCCGAGTTCCAGAAGATCAATCGGGAAATGACGCTTGCAGGCTTCAAGAAAATTTTCTGGTTCGAGTATTCGCACCGCATGCTGGGGCGGTTGATCGGCATCGTCTTCCTGCTGCCGTTCGCGTGGCTCTGGCTGCGCGGGCGGATAAAACCGAAACTGGTGCCCCGTCTGGCGATCATCTTCGTGCTGGGCGGCTTGCAGGGCCTGCTCGGCTGGTACATGGTCAAGAGCGGCCTGGTCAGCGATCCGCGCGTCAGCCAGTATCGCCTGACCGCGCACCTGCTCTCGGCGTTGCTGATTTACGGCTTCATCCTGTGGACGGTTCTGAACCTGGCCTTTCCCGGCAGTTACCGCCGCCTGGCCGAGTCTTCGGTACCCGGTTGGCGCAAGCTGGCATTGGTGTTGCTATTTCTGCTCGTGGTTACCATCTCCAGCGGCGGTTTTGTCGCCGGTCTCGATGCGGGGCTGATTTACAATACCTTTCCGCTGATGGGCGGCTCGCTGGTCCCCGAGGGAATCGGCGCGCTGCAGCCCTGGTACCTGAATCCTTTCGAAAACATGGTCACGGTACAGTTCAACCACCGCTGGCTGGCGCTTTTTACGGCCTTGCTGCTGTTGGTCTGGTATCTGCGAGGGAGGAGCCGCTTCGAGGATCCGGCGATAAGCAGAAGCTTCAAACTGGTAGGCATGATGGTCATCATCCAGGTCAGCCTGGGCATCTCGACGCTGTTGATGCAGGTGCCGGTGTCGCTCGGCGTACTTCACCAGGCGGGCGCACTGCTGCTGTTGAGCGCACTGCTTTACAACCTGCATGCGCTCGGCCGCGTGTAGTTGGTCCTTGGCATGGTTATAATCGGCAGTTTTCGGCGTTTCGGGAAGCCACGGATATGAGCGGTTCGAGGATACGAAAAGTCAGCAGGACTGTTACCCGGCCGTCGATGGCCGGCAGGGTCCCCGGCGGGGTAGAGGGCCATGGCGGTTAGCGCGAAAATCGGCCATGGCTACGACGTGCACGCCTTCGAGCCGGGCGACGGTTTCGTGCTCGGCGGCGTAAGCATCGATTGCGACAAGGCCGTGGTCGCGCATTCGGACGGCGACGTGCTGATCCATGCGCTTTGCGACGCGCTGCTCGGCGCGCTCGGGCGCGGCGATATCGGCGGGTTGTTTCCGGACAGCGATGGCGGCAACCGCGACCGAGACAGCCGCGAGTTCCTGCGCGAGCTGCGCGGCCTGCTCGCGGGCGACGGTTACCGGCTGGGTAACGCCGATATCACGGTGATCGCGCAGGCGCCGAAGATCTCCCCGCACATCGACGCGATGCGCGAGTGCCTCGCCGGGGATCTCGGCTGCGCGGTCGCCGCGCTCAATATCAAGGCGACGACTACCGAAAAGCTCGGTTTCATCGGACGCGAAGAAGGTATCGCGGCCGAGGCCGTGGTGCTGCTGGAAGCCCTGCCGTGACCCTGGGTCCGGTCATGCTCGATATCGCGGGTACCGCGCTCGACGACGCGGACCGCGCGCGGCTCTCTCACCCGCAGGTCGGCGGCGTCATCCTGTTCAGCCGTAATTACCGCGACCGCGACCAGTTGACAAGCCTGTGCGGCGAAATCCACGCCCTCAGAGATCCGCGCCTGGTAATCGCGGTAGACCAGGAAGGCGGCCGGGTGCAGCGCTTCCGCGACGGCTTCCAGGCCTTGCCGGCGATGGGGCATCTCGGCGATCTCTACGACCAGGAGCCCGGCCAGGCGATTCGCCTCGCGGAAACATTCGCCTGGATGATGGCCACCGAGTTGCTGGTTCACGGTGTCGATCTGAGTTTCGCACCGGTGCTCGATATCGGCGACCCGGTCAGCAGCGTGATCGGCGACCGCGCCTTTCACCGCGATCCCGAAGTCATCTGCCATCTCGCCAATGCCTGGGTGCGCGGCATGCGCCGGGCCGGCATGGAAGCGGTGGGCAAGCATTTCCCGGGACACGGCTCGGTCGAGGGAGATTCGCATCACGTGATGCCCTTCGACCGCCGCCCGCTGGACAGGATAGAGGCGCTCGACCTGATTCCGTTTCGCAGGGTGATCGATACGCATCTCGCCGGGATCATGATGGCGCACGTCATTTACGAAAACGTCGATGCCCACGCCGCCGGCTATTCGAAATACTGGATCGAAACCATGCTGCGCGGGCGGTTCGGCTTCGAGGGTATCGTATTCAGCGACGACCTGAGTATGAGCGGGGCCGAAGTGGCGGGAGGCTATCCGGAGAGGGCTCGCGCGGCGCTCGACGCGGGCTGCGATATACTGCTGGTCTGCAACAATCCGCGGGGGGCCGACGAGGTGCTCGAATCGCTCGACGGATACAGCAACCCGGCCTCGCAAATGCGCATGGTGCGAATGCACGGGACCGAGGTCGAGCCGTCGGTAATGGAAACGCCGGAATGGCAGTCTGCCTGCGAGGAATTGCAGGCTTTCAATCATCGCCTGGGCCAGGCGGAAAGCGGAGACCTGTTTGAATCATGATCGATTTCGAGAAATGGATACCCTGGCTGAAAGGGGAGTGGGGCTGGGCGATCCAGGTTTTCATCGTCGTGCTGGCGACCGGTTTCGTGAGTTTTCTCATCAAGCGCCTGCTCGCGCGGATGCTCTCCGGGGTAAGCCGCACCAGTACCCATTGGGACGAGATGATCGTCGAGGCCGCGCGGCGGCCGATTACCTGGGCCGTATGGCTGCAGGGACTGAATATCGCGATCGACATAGTCTATGCCGAGACCCAGAACGCGATCTTCTCCTATGCCGACCCGGTGCGCGACGTCGGCGTGTTACTTTGCCTGACCTGGTTCCTGCTCAAGCTGATCCGCGGTGCCGAGCGCGAGTTTACCCGCGACAGCGATCAGCTGGACCAGCATACCGCCGAGGCGATCGGCAAACTGGTGCGCCTCGCGGTGATCATCACCTCGGCGCTGGTGATCCTGCAGACCCTCGGTTTCAGCATCAGCGGCGTGCTGGCGATGGGCGGTATCGGCGGTATCGCGATAGGCTTCGCGGCCAAGGATTTACTCGCCAATTTCTTCGGTGCTTTCATCGTTTACCTCGACCGGCCGTTCCTGGTCGGCGACTGGATTCGCTCCCCGGATCGCAGTATCGAGGGGACGGTCGAAAAAATCGGCTGGCGGCTGACCGTGATTCGCGATTTCCAGTCGCGCCCGATTTACGTGCCGAATTCGGTATTCACCAGCATCATCGTGGAAAACCCGTCGCGCATGTTGAACCGGCGCATCTACGAAACCATCGGTCTGCGCTATTCCGATTTGACCAGCATGGACAAGATCGTCGACGAGGTGGGGGAAATGCTCCGCAATCATGAGGCAATCGACGCCGACAAGACCCTGATGGTGAATTTCAACGAATTCGCCGATTCGTCGGTGGACTTTTTCATCTACTGCTTTACCAAAACCACGCAGTGGGTAAAATTCCACGAGGTCAAACAGGACATCATGTTGCGCATCTCGGAGATCATCGAGGCGAACCACGCGGAGATCGCATTTCCGACCTCCACGATCCACCTGGCCGATTCCGTGCCCGTTAACCAGGGTTGATGATGCAAGCCGACCGCGCCCAGCAGGTCCACCAGACGGCCGATTTATTATTCGACGACCGGGCCGTCGATGAAGCTATCGCCGACCTGGCGCGGCGGGTCGAGGCGGATCACGAGGGCGATTTCCCGCTCGTCCTGTGCGTCATGAACGGCGGGCTTTACCTGACCGGGCAGTTATTGCGCCACTGGAATTTTCCGCTCACCCTCGACTATGTCCACGCCACTCGCTACCGACTGGCGACGCTGGGCAAGGACGTGCTCTGGAAGGCTTATCCGCAGAACGAAATCAGGGATCGGAACGTGATCATCATCGACGATATCTTCGACCAGGGCTATACCCTCGAAGAAATCGTTTCCTATTGCACGAAACACGGCGCGAAACGATGCAGTAGCGTATTCCTGATGCGTAAAACCCACGACAGAAAAACCTGTGACGTACAACCCGACTATTTCGGACTGGAATGCGGCGATTGCTATGTTTACGGGGCGGGCATGGACCTGAGCGGGCATTTTCGAAACCTGTCGAGTATCTACTCGCTGCCCGAAAAGGTCGTTTGATGCTGGCGATCATCGGTGGCAGCGGCCTCTATGGCCTCGGCGACGACTTCGCGACGGACGCTCGGGCGCCGCGCGAAACGCCCTACGGCGATACTTCCGCCGATATCCTGCTGGGCCGCTGGCAGGACTTGCCGCTCGTATTTTTGCCGCGGCACGGCGAGGGCCACCGGGTGCCCCCGCACCGCATCAACTACCGGGCCAATATCTGGGCTTTGAAGCAGCAGGGGGTGAGCCGTATCATCTCGGTTAACGCGGTCGGTGGAATCGCCGCGGAGCTGGCGCCGCAAACCCTCGCCGTGCCCGATCAGATCATCGACTACAGTTCGGGACGGGAGCAGACTTTTTTCGACGGCGGCGACGAGCCGGCCCGGC
>JASFKL010000169.1:0-8704 GCA_050118655.1 Gammaproteobacteria bacterium
AGGGCCAACATGCCGAAAAGCAAAAGCTTCAAGGGCCTCAAACTAATCCCGGTCAATCATTTGGCTGACACCCTGGATGCTTTATAATCGATCCTTTGCGAACGCGAGCAGTAATATGGCCGAAAACGAAGACAAGCTCAGGGATTTCGAAAAAACCCTGCAACAGCTGGAAAAAATCGTCAGCAAGATGGAATCCGGCGAGCTCGGCCTCGAAGATTCGCTGGAACAGTTCGAAAAGGGGGTCAAGCTGGCGAAGGCCTGCCAGGACCGGCTCGCCAGTGCCGAGTTGCGCGTCAGCCAACTGATCGAAAAAAACGGCTTGCAGCAGGCGGTTCCGCTCGAAGATCTAGATGAAAATTGATGCGCCGCTGTTCTCGTCCCTGCTCGAGGAATACCGTTCAAGAGTAGACTCGGCGCTCGATTACTGGCTACCCAAAGACGACGTCAATCCCGTGCGCCTGCACCAGGCGATGCGTTACGCGGTGCTGGCGCCGGGCAAGCGGGTGCGACCGGTGCTGGTATACGCAACCGCCTCCGCGCTCGGGCTCGAACTCGAACGCGTCGACGGCGCGGCCAGCGCGGTCGAAATCATCCACGCCTACTCGCTGATCCACGACGACTTGCCAGCGATGGACGACGACGACCTGCGCCGCGGCCGGCCTACCTGTCACCGCCAGTTCGACGAGGCCACCGCGATACTCGCGGGCGATGCCCTGCAGGCACTGGCGTTTTACATCGTCAGCCACGATCCGAAAATGACTGCCGATCCCGCGGCACGGCTGCAAATGATCGAGAACCTGGCGCTGTTCTCCGGCTCGCGCGGCATGGCCGGCGGCCAGGCAATCGATCTCGGCGCGGTCGGCAAATCGCTCAACATCGCCGAACTCGAAACCATGCACATTCACAAGACCGGCGCATTGATCCGTACCTGCGTGCAACTGGCCGCGCTCAGCGCCGCGGACCTCGGCGAGGAACGCTTCGCCGCGCTCGATTCCTATGCGAAGTGCATAGGCCTGTCATTCCAGGTTCAAGATGATATCCTAGACGTCACCGGCGACACGGCTACCCTCGGCAAGATCCAGGGTGCAGACAGTGCGCGCAACAAGCCGACCTTTCCGTCGATCATCGGTCTCGAGGCGTCGCTGGAAAAAGCCCGAGAGCTCCATGGCAAAGCCCTGGAAGCGCTGTCGGTGTTTGGTGAAGAGGCCGATATTCTGCGTTATATTTCGGCCTGGTTCGTGGAACGTAAAAACTGAGCGTTATATCGTGCTGGACAGCAGTACATTGAATGACATAAGCGAAACATACCCGTTGCTGGCAAGAATCGACAGCCCTGCCGATCTGCGCGAGTTCGACCAGTCCGAACTGCCCGCGCTGGCGCAGGAAATTCGCGATTTCCTGCTGCAAACCCTGGCGCAGACCGGCGGTCACCTGGCATCGGGACTGGGTTCGGTGGAAATCACCATCGCGCTGCATTACCTGTTCGACACGCCGCACGACCGGTTGATCTGGGACGTCGGCCACCAGTGCTATCCGCACAAGATCCTGACCGGACGACGCGACCGCATGTCGCAGATACGCCAGAAAGGCGGCCTTTCGGGATTCCCCAAGATTACCGAATCCGAGTACGATCATTTCGGCGCCGGGCATTCGAGCACTTCCATCAGCGCCGCCCTGGGAATGGCGATCGCGGCGCGGGCCCAGGGCATCGACCGGAAAACCGTCGCCATTATCGGCGACGGCGGCATGACCGCGGGTATGGCTTACGAGGCGCTCAATCACGGCGGCGCCATCGACCCCGACCTGCTGGTGATTCTGAACGACAACGAAATGTCGATCTCGCCGAACGTCGGCGCGATGTCGAAATACCTGTCCAGCATCTGGTCCGGGAAAATCTACTCGAGCCTGCGTTCGGGCAGTAAAAGGGTACTGAGACGTATTCCGAGCGCCTGGGAACTCGCCAGGCGCGCCGAGGAACACGTCAAGGGCATGGTCACCCCGGGAACCCTGTTCGAAGAACTCGGGTTTTCCTACTTCGGTCCCATCGACGGTCACAATCTCGGCGACCTGCTCGGCCTGCTCCGCAATCTGCAAAATTTGTCGGGGCCGCGCATGCTGCACATCGTCACCCGCAAGGGCCAGGGATACCCGCCGGCCGAAGAGGACGCCTGCAAGTTTCACGGCGTCGGTCCCTTCGACCCGGAAACCGGCGACGTCAAGTCGTCCGCGAAACCGGGCCGGCAATCCTACACCAGCATCTTTTCCGACTGGCTGGTCGCCCGCGGGCAGCAGGATACGCGGCTGCACGCGATCACGCCGGCGATGCGCGAGGGCTCGGGCCTGGTCAAGTTTTCCGACGAAATGCCGGACCGTTATCATGACGTCGGCATTGCCGAGCAGCACGCGGTAACCCTGGCGGCCGGTATGGCGCGCGACGGCCTGAAGCCCGTGGTGGCGATTTACTCGACATTCCTGCAACGCGCCTACGACCAGTTCATCCACGATGTCGCGGTACAAAATCTCGATGTCACCTTCGCCATCGACCGCGCCGGGGTCGTCGGCGCCGATGGCGCGACCCATACCGGCAATTTCGACATCGCCTTCTGCCGCTGCATCCCGGACGTGATCATGATGGCGCCGGCGAACGCGGAGGATATGTACGCGCTGCTCAACACGGCCTACGAGTACCCCGGGCCCGCGCTGGTGCGCTATCCGCGCGACAATACCGCGCAGGCCCAGGCAACGGACATAGAAACCACCGTCGAAATCGGCACCGCGGTGCAGCAACGCAGCGGCAAGCGCGCCGCACTGCTGGTCTTCGGCAGTCTGTACGCGCTCGCCGAGCCGATTGCCGAGGAACTCGATCTGAGCCTGGTCAACATGCGTTTCATCAAGCCGCTGGACGAGGCAATGATCGAGCGCATGGCGGGCGATCACGACTGCCTGGTGACGCTCGAGGACGCCAGCGTCGAGGGTGGCGCCGGTTCGGGCGTACTCGAAGTTCTCAATCGCAAGGATCTTCGACTGCCCGTCCTGCGGCTCGGGCTGGCCGACTGCTTCCCCTCCCAGGGCAGTCGCGAACAGGTGCTCGAGGAGTACGGGCTGGATCCCGACAGGTTGCGCGAGGCAATCGCAGGATTTATCGGCGACTAGCGCCCGAAACCCGGAAATGTCGTCAAAACGCCAATCCTGGCCGCTTTTTGGTAAATATATGGCGGCTCCCAGCGAATTAAACAATGGCTTCCGTGCTTTGATTACCCTACAATGTTCAGGGTCGGACTTCCGGGCCCGGCGTTAATATAATCAAGTTACAGAGTGAAATTATGTCTGAAACAGTAACAGGCACGGTCAAATGGTTTAATGATGCCAAAGGCTATGGCTTCATTTCCCAAGAGGGTGGAAAAGACGTATTCGTTCATTACAGCGCGATTCAGGCCGAAGGTCACAAGACGCTTCAGCAGGGCCAGACAGTGACCATGAAGGTTACCGACGGCGCCAAGGGTCCGCAGGCCGAAGACGTTTCCCCCGCTTAAAACCACGATAATAATAACAACCGCATTTACCTCCTGATCCCGGCCGGGCACCGGCTGGTTCAGCTTCCCTCGACGAAACCCGGAGTTTCGTCAAAAATCGATTGTGCTAGTGAAATTCCGGCGGCACCGCTAACGCTATCGCCATCGGTCGGGGTTAATGGGATAATGGGCGATATGACTATTTGCCTCAGACAGCCCGCGCAGTATAATAACCGACTATTTTGCTCAGTTATTAACTCGAATCTGCCGAAAGCCAGTGCGACCGCTCGTTCATCACGCTACGGTGAAGTGCGCAGGCCAGGTACAAGGATCAAAGCATGAATGGTGAAACCGCCGCCGAAGCCATAACGACCATACCCGACGTCCAGGGGACCGCGGATACGCGCGAACTGGCCATCAACAAGGTGGGCATCAAGGACATCAGACACCCGGTCATCGTCAAGGACCGCTCCGACGGTCAGCAACACACGATCGCCACCTTCAATATGTTCGTGTTCCTGCCGCACCAGTTCAAGGGCACGCACATGTCGCGATTCGTCAGTATCCTGAACGATCACGAAAAGGAGATATCCTATACCTCGTTCAACGAAATGCTGCGCGAGATGGCAACCCTGCTGGAAGCCGAATCGGGTTATATCGAGATGCGCTTTCCCTATTTCATCAACAAGAAGGCGCCGGTTTCGGGTGTCCAGTCACTGCTGGACTACGAGGTAACGCTGATCGGTGAAATCAAGGATGGAGTAACCAGCACCCGGATCAAGGTGCAAATCCCGGTCACCAGCCTGTGTCCCTGCTCGAAATCGATCTCTGACTACGGCGCTCACAACCAGCGTTCTCACGTCACCGTGGACGCCAAGACGCTGGGCTTCATATGGATCGAGGAGCTCATCGATATCGTCGAGAAACAGGCGTCCTGCGAACTCTACGGTCTGCTCAAGCGTCCCGACGAAAAATACGTCACCGAGCGCGCCTACGATAATCCCAAGTTCGTCGAGGACATGGTGCGCGACATCGCCGGCGAATTGAATAAGGACGACCGCGTTCGCCAGTACGTGCTCGAGTCCGAAAATTTCGAATCGATCCACAACCATTCCGCCTACGCCCTGATCGAATACGACAAGGACGCCAAACCCGGTTCCTAGCCGGGCTGTCCGCCCGCAATTTCAAATGCGGCGCGGGAGATGCGCCTAAAGGTTGATCCAGTCGAAACCGGCGTTCTGATCGGCGAGCACCGGGCGCGGAATATTCTCCAACTGTCCGAGCAGATCCTCGACGATGTCGGGAGTATTGTTTTTCTCCGAAATATGCGCGGCCACCAGGCATTTGAGTCGGCTGGTGTCGATGCGTTGCAGCAATTCCAGCGATTGAAAATTGGAAAGGTGGCCGTGGTTGCCGCCGACGCGCTGCTTGAGCATCTCGGGATAGGGCCCGTTTTCGAGCATGTCGGGATCGTAATTGAATTCCAGCAATAACCCGTGGAGCCCGCCGAAGGCATCGACGATGTGACTGGTGATATGACCGGTGTCGGTCAGCAGGCCGAGGCGATTGCCGTTATCGATTTGATGGAAGACGAATTGCAAGGGCTCGTTCGCGTCGTGCGGAACGGTTACCGGCAATACCTCGATATCGCCGAAACTGACGCTGCGGCCCGCTACCAGGCTTCGATAATCGAATTCGGGCGACAATGCCGCGCGTGCGGTGCCGACCGCGGTCCACAGTGGAATCCGGTAACTGGCGCATAGCCGTTCGACGCCGCCGCTATGGTCCCGATGTTCGTGGGTCAACAATACCGCGTCGATATCCCCGGGTTCCAGGCAAAGGCGCCGCAGGCGCTCGGTAAATTGTTTCAGTGAAAAACCGTTGTCGACCAGCAGTGTCGTATCGCGATGCTGCACCAGCGTTGCATTGCCCCGGCTGCCGCTGCCAAGTGAAGCGATTCTCATCCCGTTTACTTGATTCGCCGATACAGGAGACGGAGCAACTCGGCACCCGCGGGCGTGGTGTCGGGATCGCCCTTGTCGTTTTCGATATTCACCCGGGTTGAATCGTGTGACTCCTCGGACAACACCAGTATGAGCCGACGCTCGCTGGTCTCGGGTGTCGACTTGAATGAAAAGAATCCACCCTCGTCGGGGTTTTCCTTGACCAGCGTTTTGATGAAAATGACGCCCTCGCCGGAAAACCCGCTTTTGAATTCCTGGCTTTCGACTTCGAAATTCATCTGCTCCAGATAGTGCAATACCCGGTTCCAGGCGATTTGGTAGGGGTCCTTGATCAGCAGGTAGGGGGAATTCTCGTCGCTGTCCATCTGCATGAAAGCCCGCGGCTCGAACAAGCCTGCATCGGCGACCTGTCGATCGACATCGGCCTGTTTCATGCCGAGATAAATCATCAGTCTCGACAGCATTTCGACCTCGAGCTCCGGATCGGATTCGCGGACATGCCAGTCGCTCTCGGGTTCCTCGCCGGCGCCCTGCGCCCGGTCCTGGACCTTGCTGTCCAGGACATGCTGATATTCGGTGCCGCGGTGAGTGATGTAGATCCGGTTATTGCCGTCGGCCCCGCGCTCGATGCGGGTCCTGAATTGATCCTGGGTGGCGGACAGATCGCTGCTGCCGAACAATGCCGCGAACCAGTTGTCGGGTTTCCGCTCCGCGCCCTCTTCCTTGTATATCCACTCGGTTTGCATGATACCGATGGCGGGTTCGTCGACCACCAGCTGGTAACCCTCGGAAGCCCAGAAACTCTTCACCATTCGATACAGGTTGCTGACGGGTTCCTCGACTTTGAGCCAGTGCAGATCTCCCCTTCCCTGCAACTTGATCGAATCCACCGTGGCCAGCACCGGGCGCTGACCGCGACCCGTGTTGCCGTCGGTATTGATCGTATCCGGCAGGTCGAAACTCGATTCCGGCTCGGATTCGATCAGGTTGGGAGGCAGTTCGAGGCGTTCGTCCAGCGATGCATCGAGGTAACGCCGATCCAGTCCGCTGCTGCAACCGCCAATCAGGATAGCCAGCAGCATCGGCGCCACGGGCCAGATTAGTTTCATAAGGCGCCGCAAGCGATCAGAGCATTTTTCAGCTCTGGCCGATACTTTTCGTCGAGCTCGGTCATCGGCAGTCGTAGATTCAGTTCCCCGAATCCCATCTGGGAAACCGCCCATTTGACCGGAATCGGGTTGGACTCGACGAACAGCAATCGATGCAGGTCCGCGATTTCGGCGTCGGCCGCGCGCGCCTCCTCGCTGCGCCCGTCGAGCGCGAGCCGGCACATACGCGCCATTTTCGCCGGTACCACGTTGGCGGTTACCGAGATCGCGCCGTGTCCGCCGTTGAGAATGAATTCGCAGGTGGTGGAATCGTCGCCGGTCAGCAGGTCGAAGTCGGCGCTTACCTGGCGCTTGATGTCCGCGAGCCTCTCCATGCTTCCGGTGGCTTCCTTGATACCGACGATATTGCCGACCTTCGCAAGCTCCGCGACGGTGTCGGCCTGCATATCGCAGGCGGTTCGTCCCGGGACATTGTAGAGGAGTTGCGGAATATCGACCGCCTCGGCGATGGCCTTGTGGTGCAGCACCAGGCCCTTCTGCGTCGGCTTGTTGTAGTAAGGCGTGACCAGCAGCGCCGCCTCGGCGCGGCTGCTCCTGGCACAGCGGGTCAGCTCGATCGCCTCGGCGGTCGAATTGGCGCCGGTGCCGGCGATCATCGGCAGGCGCCCGGCGATGATTTCGTAGCTGCGGTCGAGCAGCTCGCAATGTTCTTTCGGACTCAGCGTGGCCGACTCACCCGTCGTGCCGGCGATAACCAGCCCCTCGGTGCCCTCGCGCACGTGAAAATCAATCAACGCCTCGAGTCGGGCGTAGTCGACATCGCCGTTACCCAGCATTGGCGTGACCAGAGCCACGATACTACCTCTAAACATGGAATACCTCTTGCCGCGCGGCATGACTAAGGGGCGTATGTTATAAAGAATCCCGGCGGTTTTGAAGTTATTCCTGCCATTATCGGCAGCTGAATACCGCCGCGGCACGGGTTAGCGCAGCGGGCCGGTGGCAAAGTCCGCGACAGCCCCCTGGCGACGGCGAAAAGCCGGCCCGGCGTCGCGTATCGGCCGAGATCAGGTTTGTCATCCGCTACGCCCCGGCCTATTCCGCGATCATTTCATCCGACGGCCAGGCCTTCAGGATCGCCTGGATCAGGGTCGCCAGCGGAATCGCGAAAAACACTCCCCAGACACCCCACAGGCTGCCGAAGAAGACTACCGCGACGATGATTGCGACCGGATGCAGATTGACCACCTCCGAAAACAACAGCGGCACCAGCAGGTTGCCGTCGAGAAACTGGATGAATCCGTATACTGCCATCAACCAGCCGAATTGCGACGTAAAGCCCCACTGGAAAAACGCGATCAGCGCGACCGGAATGGTGACTACCGTGGCGCCGACATAAGGAATGATCACCGACAGGCCGACCAGCAGGCTCAACAGCATCGCGTAGTTGAGACCCATTAGCGCAAAGGCGACGAAAGTCGCCACCCAGATGATCAGCACCTCGATGACCTTGCCGCGGACGTAACTGGCGATCTTGATGTCGAGTTCGGCCCAGACGGTGCGCAACAGGCGGCGCTCCTCGGGCAGGAAATTGGCCAGCCAGTTGAGAATCAGATCCTTGTCCTTGAGAAAGAAGAACACCATCAACGGCAAGAGGATCATGTATACCAGGAAGGTGATCACTCCGACCACCGACGATATCGAAATAGTAACCACCCGCTGCCCCAGGGCCGACAATTCGTTGCGCGCCAGGGTCAGCAGTTCCTGGATTTGATGCGCGGAAACGTAATCGGGGTACTTCTCCGGCAACTGCAGCAGCAACTGCTGGCCCTTGCCGAGCATGATCGGCATTTCGCGGAACAATTCGCTGAGCTGCTTGGACAACAGGGGCAGCAGTACGAAAAAGAACAGCAAAATCGCCGTTATCATGATTGCGGTCACGATGCTCGCGGCGATCCTGCGGTTGATGTTGATACGCGCCAGCCAGATCACCATGCCCTCGGCCAGGTAAGCGATGATGATGGCGATCAGGATCGGCATCAGGTGGGCGCTGAGGACGAAGACCAGCAAGCCGCCGACGATCAGGATGAAGGCGAATATCACCGTTTGCGGGTCGGTG
>JASFKL010000170.1:0-8688 GCA_050118655.1 Gammaproteobacteria bacterium
CGGCGCGCACCTCGGGATCCGGATACTCGATCATGAAAGTCGCCTTGAAATTGCGCCCGTCGGGTATCAGCGGGTTGTAGGCGGCGAGCTCTTCGTTGATGCCTTCGGCTTCGAATACTTTCTCGATGCGCAGCATTTCCTGGATCTGGTAGAGCAGGGTGAGCCGGTCCTCGAAGTAAAGCGTCGCATTCGGACCGAGAGCGATTTGCCGGTGTTTCTTGTGTTGCAGGACCTGTTGGCGGAACTCGCCGCGCTTCTCGGCGTATTGTTCGAGGCTCATCAGGTCATCGCGGGTAATCTGTTGAATCATCTGGTTCTCCATTGCTTGTGGTCCATTCGGTAAATAAGGTAACGCACAGACGCTCCCGAAGGGCCACAGCACAAGCGCTTTTGGACTGCGTTGCGGTCCTTGGAAAGGACCGGGCCATTCCCGGCGGACCGCGCCTTGCCAAAAACGCTTGTGCTGTGGCTGAGTGTCACCTTATTTACCGCATGGACCACTAGATGCCGTAGGCCTGCCGCAGCAGACTGATCGGGTGCCGGGTGCTGCTGCCGTCGTCGAGTCCGGCCGAGATATGTTGTCCGGCCATCGGACAGTCGCTGGTGTAAGCGTCGGGCTCGGCCTTCTTGACGCGATTGACCACCGGCTTGACGATTTTCATCGATACGTCGTGAAATTCCTGCTTGATCGCATAGGTACCGTCGTGCCCCGAGCAGCGCTCGATTGCCTCTACCTCGGTATCGGGAATCAGTGCCAGGATGTCGCGCGTTTTCAGGCCGATACGCTGCACGCGCTGATGGCAGGCGACGTGATAACTGATTTTGCCGATGCCGTGCTTGAAGTCGGTATTCAGCAGTCCTTCGCGATGCCGTAGCGAAAGATATTCGAATGGATCGAAGAAGGCCTGCTTCACTTTCGCGACATCGTCGTCGTCGGGGTACATCAACGGCAGCTCCTGCTTGAACTGCAGCGTGCAGGAAGGAACCGGGGAAATAATATCCCAGCCCTCGTCGATCAATTTCGTCAGCAGCGGAATGTTGTGGTCCTTGAGCCTGCCGACCGCGTCCAGGTCGCCGAGTTCGAGTTTGGGCATGCCGCAACAAACCGTATCGCGGACCACCATGGTCGGAATCCGGTTGTGTTCGAACACCGCGAGCAGGTCGTCACCGATCTGCGGCTCGTTGTACTCGCCGTAACAGGTGGCGAATATCGCGACCTTGCCGCGGGTACGGCCGGCGGGCTGGACCTCGTAATCGCCGGGCTGGTGCGCTCGAGTGCGCTTGCTGAGCCGGTCGCTGTGATACTCGGGCAGGCGCGCGTCGGCATGAATACCGAGCGCGGACTCGAGCAGGGCGCGGGTATTTTCGTTGCGGTTGACCGCGTTGACGACATTGACGACGATCGGAATGCTCGCGAAGCTGCCGACGGTATCGGTCGAGGACACGATCTTGTCGCGCATCCTGGCGCGGCCCTGCTTGAAGCCGTTCGCCTTGGCGCGCAGCATCAGGTGCGGGAAGTCGACATTCCACTCGTGCGGCGGAACGTACGGGCATTTCGTCAGGTAGCAGAGATCGCAGAGGTAGCAGTGGTCGACGACCTTCCAGTAATCCTGCTTGTCGACACCGTCGACTTCCATGGTTTCGGATTCGTCGACCAGGTCGAACAGGGTCGGAAAGGCATTGCACAGGCTTACGCAGCGGCGGCAGCCGTGGCAGATATCGAAAACGCGCTCTAGCTCCCCGAACAGCGATTCCTGGTCGTAAAAACCGGGTTCGTTTTGTCCCAGGGGATGGCGAGTAGGCGCTTCCAGGCTGCCTTCTCGGGATGCGGTAGACATAGGGGTTGCCTGAAAAAGTATCCGGGCCCGGAGAGCGGGCCCGGATTAATGGAGACTAAGCGTCGAGGTTGTCCAGGGCCTTTTGAAAGCGGTTGGCGTGAGAACGCTCGGCTTTCGCCAGGGTTTCGAACCAGTCGGCGATTTCATCGAAGCCCTCGTCGCGGGCGGTCTTGGCCATGCCCGGGTACATATCGGTGTACTCGTGGGTTTCGCCGGCGATGGAAGCCTTCAGGTTTTCCTCGGTGTTGCCGATCGGCAGACCGGTCGCGGGATCACCGACTTCCTCGAGATACTCGAGGTGACCGTGCGCGTGGCCGGTTTCGCCCTCGGCGGTCGAACGGAATACGGCAGAGACGTCGTTGAAGCCCTCTACATCGGCTTTTGCCGCGAAGTACAGGTAGCGGCGATTCGCCTGAGACTCGCCTGCGAAAGCGTCTTTCAGGTTTTGTTCGGTTTGTGATCCTTTAAGGGACATGGATGCCTCCAGATAATGGTGGTTAACTTCTTGAACCGGCTATGTTAACAGTCGGGGGATATAAATGAAGTTAATTTTATTTATATATTTAATATACATTTACTATGACTAAAGCGCGCATCCGACGCTGCCGTCCGGCAGTGCATCTGAATCCCCGTTTACAGGATTGGGGTCGGGCCTTCGGCCTTCAGGCGCGTTTGCTCGAGTAGTGCTGGAGTCTGTGTTCCGCGGGATTTTCGAGATATAAATCGCGGTTGTACTCGGACTCGAAATAGATTACCAGACTGTCGTCTTCGTCGGTTTCGATGACGTAGGGCATGCCCTCGAGTTGGGTGAGGGTGGTGCCGGTAATCGGGTCGGTTGTTTCAATGCGGTACATCTGACACCTCCCGGATTCCGTTTCATGCGAGTCCCCGTTATAGACTTTTTGGGTTAGGATGGAAAGCTATTTAGGGGATTAATTTTGAATTAATTCGGTTTCCACTCGCGAATCAAAAGATTATCCTTGCATGCTTATACCCTGCGTAAGGGATGCCGAATAAAACACTGATTGAATGACGTTTATGAATAAATTCGATGTATATGCAATTGGCAATGCCCTGCTCGATATCGAGTACCATGCGACGCCGCAGACGCTTTCGGAACTGGGAATCGACAAGGGCGTCATGACCCTGATAGACGAGGATCGGCAGCACGCCCTGATGTCGCAGCTGAACAATTCGCACGAAAAAATGACCTGCGGGGGTTCAGCGGCCAATACGATCATCGCGCTGTCGCAACTCGGAGCGAAGGCGCACTTCGATTGCCGCGTCTCCAGCGATGACAGCGGACAGGTCTACGTCGGGGATCTGCACGATTCGGGTGTTCACTCGAATCTCGATTCGAAACCGCTGCCGGACGGTATTACCGGCAAATGCCTGGTATTCGTAACCCCGGACGCGGACCGCACGATGAATACCTTTCTCGGGGTCAGCGCGGACCTCGATGCCGACGACGTCGACAGCGAGGCGATCCGCAATTCCGGGTATGTCTACATCGAGGGTTATCTGGCGAGTGCCGCCAACGCCCGCGATGCGGGTATCGAGGCCCGGCGGATAGCCGAGCAGTCGGGGGTCAAGACCTCGATGACGCTCTCGGATCCGAACATGGTGCGTTTCTTTCGCGACAACCTCGAAGCGATGATCGGCGAGCGCGTCGACCTGCTGTTCGCCAACGAGGACGAGGCGCTGGAACTGGCCGCGACCGAGGATATCGGTACCGCCATCGAACACTTCAAGCGATTGTCCCGCGGTTTCGCAATCACCCGCGGCAAGGAAGGTTCGCTGGTGTACGACGGACAGACGCTGTTCGAGATCGAACCCACGCCGGTCGAAGCGATCGATACGCTCGGCGCGGGCGATATGTTTGCCGGCGCATTCTTTTACGGGCTCTCCGAGGGGATGGGATACGACAAGGCCGGCGAACTCGCGTCGCGCTCCGCGGCCCGCCTGGTCACCCAGTTCGGCCCGCGCCTCGACGCTGCCGATACGCGTGCCGTACTGAACGCATTTAAGGCTGGCAATTGACCCGCCGATAGTTAAGAATATCGCCTTTTTTCAACTAGATAGCCGCCCCGGAAACCCACCCTGATGACAATGCAACAAACCAAGGACCTGCGCATAACCGGCACCAAGGAAATCCAGTCGCCGGAAGCCCTGATGCAGGAATTACCACTGAGCGAGTCGGCCGCCGCCCTGGTTACCGACACGCGGCAACAGATTTACGATGTGCTCGACGGCAAGGACGACCGCCTGGTGGTGGTCATCGGTCCCTGTTCGATACACGATACCGAGGCCGCGCTCGAGTATGCCGATCGCCTGAAAAAGATGATCGACGAGCTCAGCGGCGAGCTGGTGATCGTGATGCGGGTTTATTTCGAAAAACCGCGCACCACCGTGGGCTGGAAAGGCTTGATCAACGATCCCGATCTGGACGGCAGCTTCCACATCAACAAGGGGGTTCGCAAGGCGCGGGAATTACTGCTCAACCTGGCTGAAAAGGGCGTGCCGGCGGGCCACGAATACCTGGACCTGATCAGCCCGCAATACATCTCGGACCTGATATGCTGGGGCGCGATCGGCGCGCGTACCACGGAAAGCCAGGGTCACCGAGAACTGGCCTCGGGCCTTTCCTGCCCGGTCGGTTTCAAGAACGGCACCGACGGCGGTGTGCAGGTCGCGCTCGATGCGATGCGCGCCGCGCAGGGGTCGCATCATTTCATTTCGATTACCCTGCAGGGGCATTCGGCGATTTTTACCACCGCCGGCAACAATTACACCCACGTGATTCTGCGCGGCGGCAGCAACCGGCCCAATTACGACCGGGTCAGCGTCGCCGGCGTGACCGAGAAACTCGAGGCCAGCGGGCTGAACCCGCGCCTGATGATCGATTGCAGCCACGCCAACAGCCAGAAAAAGTTCCATAAGCAGGTCGAGGTTTGCCGGGATGTCATCCACCAGATCAAAACCGGTCAGGACAATATCTTCGGCGTCATGATCGAGTCGCACCTGGTGGAAGGCCGCCAGGATTACCGCAAGGGAAGCGAATTGACCTACGGCCAGAGCATTACCGACGCCTGCCTCGGCTGGGAAGATTCGGAGTCCCTGTTGCGGGAGCTTGCGGAGTCGGTCAGGGCCAAGCGGGCACAGGCCTGATCGAGGCCAAATCGGCGATGCATGCCACGTAAATCCAGACGTAAAACGCGCCCCGCCGGTTCCTCCAACCGGCTCAAATACCTCGGCTACTCGATGCTGGTCCTGGTCGTTGCGCTAGGTGCTTATCTCGCTTATCTCAACCATCTGATCAACAACCGCTTCGAAGGCGATACCTGGGCACTGCCGTCGCGGGTTTATGCACGCGCACTGGAACTCTACCCGGGTCTGCTGCTGAGCCGCGCACAACTCGAGTACGAACTCGAATTGTCGACTTATCTCGAGGTCGAAGAGCAGCCGCAGACCGGCCAGTATCGCCGGCAGGGCGATGCGATCGAGCTGCATGCGCGCGATTTCGATTTCGGTGGCGAGCAACAGCCCGCGCGCCTCGTGCGGGTCGTCTTTTCGGGTGACCGCGTCGCCGGTCTCAGCGACCAGGCAAGCGGCGAGCAACTGCCGCTGTTCCGGCTGCCGCCGGTAATCATCGGCAGCTACTATCCCGATAACGGCGAAGACCGGCTGCTGCTGGCCGAGGACGAGGTGCCCGAGCAATTGATCGATACGCTGATCGCGGTCGAGGACCGGCGGTTCTACGAACATCACGGGCTTAGCCTGCGCGCCATCGGGCGCGCCCTGCTGGCTAATTTCCAGGCGGGCAAAACCGTGCAGGGGGGTAGTACGCTGACCCAGCAACTGGCCAAGAACATGTTTCTGACGCCGGAAAAATCGTTGCTGCGCAAGATCAACGAGGCCTTCATGGCGTTGTTGCTGGAACTCAGGTTCAGCAAGCGGTCGATTATTACCGCCTATATCAACGAGGTATTCCTGCTGCAGCAAAACCGCATCGCGATACACGGCTTCGCGCGCGCCAGCCGCATGCTGTTCCGGCGCAGCGTCGACCATCTCGAGCCCCAGCACCTCGCTCTGCTGGTCGGCATGGTCAACGGCCCGTCGCGTTATAACCCGTTCAGGGCGCCAGAGGCGGCCATCGAGAGGCGTAACCTGGTGCTCAAGGTCATGCTCGACCAGGAATTGCTCGACGCGAGCCAATACGCCAGCGCGGCCGCGGCGCCGCTCGGTATCGTCGACCGGCTGCCGGGAGTGAACCCTTTCCCGGCCTATCTCGACCTGGTCAAGCGTCAGATGCGGTCGAATTATGCCGGCACCGATCTGTCGCGGCGCGGGCTGCGCGTGTTCACCGCTTTCGATCCGCAGGTACAGCGCAATCTCGAAGCCGGCCTGGCCAGGGGACTCAAGCGCTTCGATCAGCCCGAGCTGCAGGCCGCGGTGGTGGTCGCCGATTACCTGAGCGGCGATATCCAGGCGATGGTCAGCGACCGGGAGACCGACTACCCGGGATTCAATCGCGCGCTGATGGCGCAGCGACCAATCGGCTCGCTGATCAAGCCGATCCTGCTCTATAGCCTGCTGCAGGGCGATCTGACGCTGGCCAGCCGCGTCGAGGACGAGCCGGTGCGCATCCGCCAGTCGGACGGCAGGATCTGGGAACCCGCCAATTACGATCGCCAGCTGCATGGCAGCATGACGCTCTACCGGGCTTTCGTTCATTCCTACAACCTGCCGTTCGTCAACCTCGGCGTCGACGGCGGGCTCGAGGCGCTGGCGCAAAATCTCGCGAAAATGAACCTCCTGAAGCACCAGACCGTGTATCCGTCGATGCTGCTCGGTACCACCGCGATGTCGGCCTTCGAGGTCGCGCAAATGTTCCAGGTGGTCGCCAACAACGGTTATTTCACGCCGCTGACCACGATTCGCAGCGTCAGCGATCAGCAGCATCGCAACCTCGGCAGGATGCCGCTGGAATCCTACAAGATGTTCGACCAGGCGCGCATGATCCAGGTACAGCGCGCATTGATCGGGGTCGCCGAAACCGGGACCGCGCGCTATCTCTCCGAGCGATTTCCAGGGCGTTCGCTGGCGGGCAAGACCGGCACCACCGACGACTTGCGCGACTCGTGGTTTGCGGGATTTACCCGCCGGCAGCTGGCCGTCGTCTGGCTCGGAAGAGACGACAACAAGCCGGTCAACCTGACCGGCTCGTCGGGGGCCTTACGGGTGTGGGCGGATATCATGGCGCAGCAGGATTTCGAGCCCTTCAAGCTGAGCCGCGACGCAAGCCTGGAATGGCGTTACGTCGACCCGGTCGACGGCGGATTAGTCCGGCAAACCTGCGACAATGGTGTATTGTTACCCTTTCCCAAGGCCCAGGTGCCGAATACCCGATCCTCATGCCGCTGAAACTTTCATCGATACTGCTGCTACTGTTGTTGTCCGCCTGTGCCGTCGAGCCGGCCTATAATCGCTATCAATTGCCGGCGGCAGAGGGCCAGCCCGGTGAATCGGCAGTCGCGCAGTTGCAGCGCGAGGCGCGTGCGGCGCTCGAGCGCGGCGACTACCAGCAGGCGGTCGAATACCTGCAGCGGGCGATCAAAATCGAACCGCGCAATCCCTACAGCTGGCATTACCTCGCCGAAACCTACTGGCTGAACGGCGATTTGCGGCGCTGCACCGAGATGGCCGACCGCTCTTTCAGCTACAGCAGCGAGGCCGACGAGCTGGACGAAGCGAACCGGCGGCTCAAGGACCAGTGTCAGTCGATGTAACGATGGGAGAACTGGCGACCGAACTCGACGTGGCCGCGGTGCTCGGCCCCGGCGGCATCATTGGCGAGTACATCGACGATTTCGAAGCCCGCGACAGCCAGCTCGGCATGGCCGAATTGATCGCCGGGGCGATTGCGCTCGGCGAGTCGCGTGTCATCGAGGCCAGCACCGGGATCGGCAAGTCCTTCGCCTACCTGGTGCCGGCTTTCCTTGCGGACACCCGCGTGGTGATATCGACCGGGACGCGCAACCTCCAGGACCAGTTGTACCAGAAAGACATCCCGCTGCTGCAAAAGGCGATCGTCAGTCACCGTCGGGTCGCGCTGTTGAAGGGACGGGGCAACTATTGCTGCCTGCACCGCCTCAAGCGCTATCGCGCGCAGGACCGCTTCAGGAGCCGCGAGATGGCGTCGATTTTCTCGGCGCTTTCAGCCTGGGCGGAGCACAGCGAAAGCGGCGACATCGGCGAGTTCGCCGAGATCCCCGAAAACGACAGTCTGTGGTACTACGCGACCTCGAACGCCGATAATTGCCTCGGCGGGGAATGCCCGGAGATCGATGCCTGCTTCGTGCTGCAGGCGCGCAAGCGGGCAATGGACGCCGATATCCTGGTGATCAACCACCACCTCTATTTTTCCGACCAGGCGCTCAAGGAAGACGGCTTCGGAGAGATCCTGCCCTCGGCGGAGGTGCTTATCTTCGACGAGGCGCACCAGTTGCCCGATATCGCCGGGAACTTCTATGGCCAGCAGATTACCCTGCGGCAGATCGATACGCTGTGCCGCGACACGCTCGAGGCCGAGGCGGCCGAGGCCGCCGAGTCGCGATCCCTCGGGCGCCTTTGCGACACCCTGAACCGCTGCGCCGCCGATCTGCGCCTCGCGCTGCGGGCTTTCCCGCAAAAGGCAGAATGGGAGCCGATCCGGCATGCGCCTGCAATCGGGCAGGCGGTCGATGCGTTGCGGCAGGCCCTCGACGCCCTCGACGAGGCGCTGCAGCCGATGGTCAGCCGCGGCAAGGATCTGGCGATGTGCGAGCGGCGGCTGGCGAACTTGAGCAAG
>JASFKL010000171.1:0-8676 GCA_050118655.1 Gammaproteobacteria bacterium
GTCCTTATAATAATTATTAGGGGGATGACTTTATAATTTGATTTGGTTTTTTGGGGCGGTTTCAAGTTCCTGAATCTCCTTGGAAAATCTGACCGGTGTAATTTTGGGTTTTTGTTATCGAGTCTTTGACTCGATAATACCCTTGAATAAACGAGTCAAATTGATATGGTTGCCTCGATTAGGTTAACGAAAGGATTCGTACTATGTCGCCTGCTCCGCAATCGTCTTCTCCGTTTCTGAACTCCATTCACGACTACATGTCGGTACGCCGCTACAGCAAGCGTACCATCAAGTCTTATTTGTACTGGATCAAGTATTACATCGTTTTTCATCAAAAGCGACACCCTGAGGCAATGGGACCGCTCGAGGTTGAACAGTTTTTGACGCATCTCGCGGTATCGCGAAACGTATCGGTTTCGACGCAGAAAATTGCCCTGAACGCGTTGGCTTTTCTGTACAACAAGGTGCTCGAGCGGCCACTGGGCGACCTTGGTGAATTCAACCGGGCAAGCGCGCCGGCAAAATTACCCGTTGTTTTGTCTCGGCACGAGATGGAGCGGTTGCTGAATCGTATGTCGGGTACACCGCGACTGATCGCGTCCCTGTTGTATGGCTCCGGGCTGCGGCGCAACGAGGCGGTGCGGTTGCGCGTAAAGGATATCGACTTCGAACACCATCAAATCCAGGTCTGGAATGGCAAGGGTCACTATCACCGTTTGACGACCCTGGCGCCCGAGCTGGTTTCCGGTTTGCGCCACCAGGTCGAGCAGGTGCGGCTATACCTGCAGGCCGACAGTCGCTTGCCACAATACGCGGGCGTGTGGATGCCGGATGCACTTTCCCGCAAATACGCCCTGGCTTCGCGAACGCTCGGCTGGCAATACCTGTTCCCTTCGCCCAGGCTATCCGTCGATCCGGACGGAGGCCGGCTACGACGCCATCACATTCACGAGGCCAATATCAACCGGGCCCTGAAGCGCGCGGCGAGCCTGGCTGGAATCGAAAAGCAGGTGACCAGCCACACGCTGCGACATTCGTTCGCCACTCACCTGCTCGAATCGGGCGCCGATATCCGCACCGTTCAGGAACAGCTCGGTCACCAGGACGTCAAGACGACCGAGATTTATACCCACGTCCTGAAACGCGGCGCGCGCGGCGTGCGCAGCCCGCTGTCCGATCTGAATAATGGGTGATGGATCGGCGTCGCGCCGCTATAATCCGGCTGTTGTTCTTCGACGAGATTTCTAATGGCTGACGAACCCCTGGTAATCCGCACCGGTGTGCACGCGCCCGACGCCTGCGTGATCTGGCTGCACGGCCTCGGTGCCGACGGCCACGACTTCGAGCCCATCGTCCCCGAGCTGCGCCTCGACCCGGGCCTCAATATCCGCTTCGTTTTCCCGCATGCGCCGATGATGCCCGTGACCATCAACCAGGGCTTCGTGATGCGCGCCTGGTACGACATCCGCGCCGCGGACATCGCCGCCCAGCCGGACGAGAAGGGTATCCGCGCGTCCGCAGAACTCGTCAGCGACATGATCGACGCCGAGATCGATAGCGGTATTCCCTCCGAGCGCATCATCCTCGCCGGGTTTTCGCAGGGCGGCGTGATCGCGCTACAGGCCGGGCTGCGCTACTTCAGACCGCTGGCTGGTATCCTCGCGCTGTCGACCTATCTGCCGCTCGCCGATTCGCTCGAGGAAGAAAAATCGCACGCCAACGACGAAGTCCCGATCCTGATGGCCCACGGCTCGGCCGACCCGGTGATCCCCGTTGATCTCGCGCTCGCCTCGCGCAACCAGCTGGACGCCGCCGGATACGAGGTCGAATGGCACGAATACAAGGGTATGGGCCACGGCGTGTCCGAGCAGGAAATCTTCCACGTCGCCGAGTGGATCGAAAAAGTCCTGATCTGATATCGCCGACGCGATGCGTCGACGGCTCCCCGGATTTCATGCCGCGGCCAATACGGTGGAGTCATAAGAGCGGCGCCATTGCGCGGATGCTTGGATCGACATTTGCTCCGCGCCCCGGCGAAGCGATATCCGCGCCTCGATGATGGATTCCGGTTCGAGACCGGAATGACGGCGATCTGTACCCGGATCAATCCTCGATCAGTTTACGCCCGGCGGCGACCTGCCTGCGCACCTGCGCGGGCGCGGTGCCGCCCGTGATGTCGCGCGCGTTGAGCGAACCTTCGAGCGTCAGTACCTCGAACACGTCCTCGCCGATGCGCGCGTCGAATTGCCGCAGTTCCTCGAGGCTGCAGGCGCCCAGATCCTTGCCTTCGGCGATCGCGAACGCGACCGCGTTGCCGACCGCCTCGTGCGCGTCGCGAAACGCGGCGCCCTTTTTGACCAGGTAATCGGCGAGGTCGGTGGCGGTCGCGTAGCCCTGCTCGGCGGCCTGGTACATCCGCTCGCGCTTGACCCCGAGCGCGGGCACCATGTCGGCGAAGGCGCGCAGCGAACCGATGAGCGTATCCAGCGTATCGAACAGCGGTTCCTTGTCTTCCTGGTTGTCCTTGTTATAGGCCAGCGGTTGCGACTTCATCAGCATCAGCAGGCTGACGAGGTGTCCGCTGACCCGGCCCGACTTGCCGCGCACCAGCTCGGCGACGTCCGGGTTTTTCTTTTGCGGCATGATCGACGAACCGGTGCAGTAACGGTCGGGCAGGCTGATGAAATCGAATTGCGCGCTCGACCAGAGCACCAGTTCCTCGGCCATGCGCGACAGGTGCGTCATGCAGATCGCGGCCGCGGCGCAAAACTCGATCACGAAATCGCGGTCCGAGACCGCGTCGATCGAGTTGCGGCAGGGCGCGTCGAAGCCCAGCAGTCCGGCGGTATACTCGCGGTCGAGCTTGTAAGACGTGCCGGCCAGCGCGGCGGCGCCGAGCGGCAGCTGGTTGAGACGTGCGGCACAATCGCCGAGCCGCCCGTGATCGCGCTCCAGCATTTCGAACCAGGCGAGCACGTGGTGGCCGAAGCTGACCGGCTGTGCCACCTGCAGATGGGTGAAACCGGGCATGATCGCATCCGCCTCGCGCTCCGCGAGGTCGAGCAGCCCGGACTGGAAGACGCGGATGCCGTCGCGAACCTGCGCGATTTGCGCGCGCAGGTAGAGGCGGATATCGGTCGCCACCTGGTCGTTGCGCGAGCGCCCGGTGTGCAGCTTCTTGCCGGCCTCGCCGATCAGCTCGGTCAGCCGCGCCTCGATGTTCATGTGCACGTCCTCGAGCGCCACCGACCAGGCGAACTTGCCGGCGTCGATTTCTTCGCCGATCTGCGCGAGACCCTGTTCGATCGATTTCAATTCGCCGTCGTCGAGTACGCCGACGCGCGCGAGCATTTTCGCGTGCGCCAGCGAACCCTCGATATCGACTGCCGCGAGCCGTTTGTCGAAGCTCACCGAGGCGGTGAATGCCTGCACGAATTCGTCGGTGGGTTCGTTGAATCGCCCGCCCCACATGCGGGAATCTTTTTTGCTCATTTTTTCAATATTGTCGGGTACTTATAGAGTGCAACGCGGCGCCGCAAAACCGCGAATATTGTTGTATGCTTGCAGTGCAAGACCAACAAATCAACTCTTAATGCCAGATAATACGGAAAATATTATACCCGGCACCGAAAACACGAGTTACCTTCCCGATTTCTGCGACGGGGACGTGTTTTTGCGCCTGCTGCTGGTGGTCGAATTGATCGCCATCGCGTTCGCGCTGGTCAGCTTCGGCGGCGGCAGCCTGTTCGTGCATATTGCGCTGATCTCGGTGGCGATGCTGTGGGTCGCCCTGACCACGGCCGCGGCCCTGTGCCTGATGACTCGCCAGGGCTGGCTCGGCGATCACCTGCGCACCACGCTGCTGGTGTTCGGTGTCTCCATTCTGATGACCTTGATGGTCAGTTTCCTGAGTCTCGCGCTCGGCGAAATGATGCGTTTCGGTCCGACCGCGCAAAATCTCGGCTATACGCTGACGCGCAACCTGTCTATCTCGATCATCCTGGTCGGACTCGCGTTGCGTTATTTTTATCTGCACTACGAATCCGACATGCGTCTCAAGGTGCAGGCGCAGGCGAGGCTGCAGGCCCTGCAGGCGCGCATCCGGCCGCACTTCCTGTTCAACAGCATGAACACCATCGCCAGCCTGACCCACGACCAGCCCGGCCTCGCCGAGCAGGCGATCGAAAACCTCTCCGATCTGTTCCGTGCCAGCCTGGCGACCGAACCGAGCATTTCGCTCTCCGACGAGCTCGCACTGACACGCAGCTACATCGAACTCGAAGCCTTGCGTCTCGGCGACCGGCTCGAGGTCGAATGGCGCCTGCCGGAAAAAGAGCCGGCGCTGAAAATGCCGGCGCTGACGCTGCAACCGCTGGTCGAGAACGCGATCTACCACGGTATCGAGCCGCAGCCCAACGGCGGCGTGATCGAGATCGAAATCGACGAGACCGACGATGCGATCGAGATCGCGATATCCAACCCGGTGGTGCGGGTCAACCTCGGCAATCGCCGCAAGGGCAACCAGATGGCGCTCGACAATATCCGCGAACGCCTCGCGCTGTCGTTCGGCGGAGCGGCATCGCTGGACCTCGCCGAAAGCGATACGCGCTATACTGTAAGGTTAACTATTCCGCAAGCGAGGCGCGAGTGAAGATACTGATAGTCGATGACGAAAAACCGGCGCGCGACCGGCTGGCGCGCATGGTCAGCGAATTGCAGGAGCACGAACTGGTCGGGCAGGCCGTAAACGGGCTCGAAGCGTTGGGCATGGCGCAAAGCCTCGAGCCCGATATCGTGTTGCTCGATATCCGCATGCCCGGCATGGACGGCATCGAGGCCGCGCGCCATATCTCCAGGCTCGAGGAGCCGCCGGCGGTGGTATTCACCACCGCGTTTTCCGATCATGCGCTCGAGGCCTTCGAAACCCACGCCGTGGATTACCTGTTGAAACCCGTCAAGCAGGATCGCCTGCAGGCGGCGATGGACGCGGCAGTCCGGCCGACGCGGGCGCAGGCCGCGAAGAGCGGCGACATGCTTTCCGGGCTCGAGCCGCGCCAGCACATCTGCGCGCGCGTGCGCGGCAGCCTGGTGCTGGTGCCGATCGAAAACATCTATTACTTCCACGCCGAGCAAAAATACGTCACCGTGCGCCATACCGAGGGCGAGGTGCTGATCGAGGATGCGTTGAAAAATCTCGAAAACGAGTTCGGCGATCGCTTTTACCGCATCCACCGCAATGCGCTGGTCAGCCTCGAGCGGCTTGGCGGCATGAAGTCCGACAACGACGGCCACAAGGTGACCTTTCGCGATATCGATGATACTCTCGAAGTCAGTCGCCGGCATTTGCCGGGAGTGCGTAAAATAATCAAGAACCTGTAAATGAAAGCTTCCCGAACCGAACTGCGTATTGCCACGCGCAGCAGCCAGCTTGCGCTCTGGCAGGCAGAGCATGTCGCCGCGCGGCTCGAGGCGCTTTACCCCGATTTGAAAGTCTCGCTGCTGGAAATGAAAACCCGCGGCGACAAGATCCTCGACGCGCCGCTCGCCAAGATCGGCGGCAAGGGACTGTTCGTCAAGGAACTCGAGGCCGGGTTGCTCGACGGCCGCGCCGATCTCGCGGTGCATTCGCTCAAGGACGTGCCGGCCGAGATGCCCGATGGACTCGAGCTGACCCTGGTGATGGAGCGCGAGGATCCGCGCGACGCGTTCGTCTCCGGCAAGTACGACAGTCTCGACGCGATGCCCGCGGGCGCGCGTGTCGGCACTTCGAGCCTGCGCCGGCAAACGCAGTTGCGCGCGCGCCACCCCGGGCTCGAGATCGACTGGCTGCGCGGCAACGTCAATACCCGCCTGGCGAAACTCGACGCCGGCGAATACGATGCCATCATCCTGGCTGCCGCGGGTCTCAGGCGGCTCGGTTTCGAGGACCGCATCCGTGCCGCGATCGAACCCGAGGATTGCCTGCCGGCGATCGGTCAGGGTGTGCTCGGCATCGAGATTCGCAGCGACGACGCCGAGTTGCGCGAACTGATCGCGCCCCTCGCGCATCCCGAAACCACGCTGCGGATCACCGCGGAGCGCGCCTTCAACCATGCGCTCGGCGGCAGCTGCCAGGTGCCGATCGCGGGTTATGCGTTGCTCGAGGACGGCGAAATCTACCTGCGCGGCCTGGTCGGCGAACCCGACGGCAGCCGGATTCTGCGTGCCGAACGGCGCGGCAGCAGCGACCGCGCGCGCGAGCTCGGTGAAGAGCTGGCCGGGGAACTGCTGCAACGCGGCGCCGACCGGATACTCGCCAGGCTCAAGGAGTAGCCGTGCAGCCCGGGTTGCAAGGCCAGGTGATCCTGAATACCCGGCCCCTGCACCAGCAAGCCGCGCTGACCGCGCTCCTCGAACGCGACGGTGCGCGGGTACTGTCTTTCCCGGTCATCGAAATCGTCGCCTCCGGCGCGTCCGCGAAGGATTTCGGCGGCTATGACATCCTCCTGTTCGTGAGCCGCAACGCGGTCGATTACGGGCTTCGCGAGGTCGATCCCGGTAGCCTGCCGGACAGGATGCAGTTCGGCGTCATCGGCGCCGCGACCCGCGAGGCGCTCCTCGGCCTGATCGGCGATCCGGGTCCGCGCCTGATCGAAAGCGAGCCTTACAACAGCGAGGCGCTGCTCTCGGCGCCGGCGCTCAGCATTGTCGCGGGCAAGCGCATTCTGATCCTGCGCGGCCAGGCCGGGCGCAACCTGCTCGGCGACGAGCTCACCGCGCGCGGCGCGCGGGTCGATTACCGCGAAGTCTACCGCCGCGAACTGCCGGCGCGCGATCCCGCGGCCTTCGATCGCCTGACCGAGGCGGCCTTTCCGACGCTCGTCATCCTCACCAGCAACGAGGGCATGCACAATCTTTTCGAGCTGGTCGAAACGCGGGCGGCCGCAAGGCTGCGCGGCGTCCCCTGGCTTTTGATCAGCGAAAGAATGCGTGAATCGGCGCTGAAACTGGGACATAATGGCCCCATTGTGATCGCGCAGAGCGCGAGCGACGACGGCATATGGCAAACGATTCGCGCCTGGGCCAGGCGGCGCAAGACCGCCGGCGGCAGCGCGGACACGACCGATTGATATGAGCAAAAAGAATTCTTCCAGCGAAACCGGGAAAGATAACAAAGATCAGGATTCCGTCGACGTCGATACCGATCAGCCCGGCGTCATCGTCGATGAAACCGGTGCCGCGGAGCGGGTCGACGGCTCGAAGGATACGGAATCCGGGGATCCGTCGACTGGCGATGCAGACGCGGGCTCCCCCGGCGATACGGCCGCCGAACCCGACTCGGACGCCGATTCCGCGAAGTCCGCCGATGATGAATCCGCGGCCGAGAGCGAGGCCGGTCCCGAAAACGCGGATGCGGCTGTCGTCGAAACGGATGATGCCGCGCCGGCCGGCAGCGCCGTTCCGCCGCCACCCCGAAAACCGCCGAAGCCTCGTCGTTCCTGGTTCGGTTTTTTCAATTTTCTGCTGATCCTCGGCCTTGCCGGGGGCGCTTATTATTACTGGACGCTCGAGCAAAAACGCCTCGAAGGCCAGCGCGCCACGATTGCCTCTCTCGAGAGCCAGCTCGCCACCAAGGTCGCCGGTTCGCGCCTCGACAGCAGCCTGTCTTCCGTCAAGTCCGAGATCGACGGCCTGGACCGCAAGATCGGCGAACTCGAAACGGAGCAGAAGGGATTGCGCGAATCCAGTGAAACCCTTTACAAGCTGTTCGGGCGCGACCGCGCCGACTGGCAGCTCGCGGAAGTCGAGTATCTGATGCGTATCGCGCAGCACAAGCTGATTCTCGAAAACGACTTTGCCGGCGCCGCGCTGACGCTGCAGGCCGCCAGCGACCGTATCGGATTGACCGGAGATCCCGGCCTGCTGCCGGTCAGGGTTACGATCAGCGAGGAAATCGCCGAGTTGAAAACCCGCGAACGCCCCGACCTCGTGGGCATGACCCTGACCCTGGCAAGACTCGCGCGCGAGGCGCGGACGCTGGAGCCCGGCTTCGCGCCGCGGGTCGACGAACGCACGACCGATAGCGGCCTGCCGCAGGTGCAGCCGCCCGCGGACTGGCGGGACCGGCTGACGAAATTCCTCGACTCGCTGGTCGAGGTGCGCCACGAATCGACCCCGCCGACCGAGGTCGAGGCGAGCGTTGCCAACGTCGGCGAAACCCTGGAAGACGATCTCAAGCTCGCCCGCTGGGCGGTGCTCGACCGCGACGCCCGCCAGTATTCCAAGCTGATCGACAAGAGCCTGCGCCTGCTGCGCGAATACTACGATCTCGACAATGCCGCCAACCACGACTTCATGACCGAATTACAGTCGCTGCAGAAAATGCAGCTCAGCCCCGAAAAGCCCGACATCACCGGTTCGCTGCGCCAGATGCAGCGTATCCTGAGCCAGCGGGAAAACGAGCCCGAGACCGGGTCCGAAAGCGCACCCCAGGCTTCGCCCGAATCCGCGCCCGAGACCACGGGCGGAGGATCCGGCGATGGTTAAGTTTGTTATCAAGCTGTTGTTGGTGGTCATCATCGCGCTCGGCGCGGTGCTGTGGATTCGCGATGATCCCGGCTTCGTGATGCTGCGTTACCGCGATTACACGGTCGAGACCAGCCTGGCCTTCGCGCTCGTGGTCGTGATCCTGATCGC
>JASFKL010000172.1:0-8587 GCA_050118655.1 Gammaproteobacteria bacterium
CGATCCAGGTATTGAACTACAGCTACTTCGCTACCGACTTCCCCGACACTTTCCGCACCGCGGTGCAGATCCGCGACGAAATCGAGCAGCGCGGCTGGAAGCGCGTGGTCGCGTTCCAGACCCGCAACCCGATGCACCTCGCACACGAGGAACTCTGTCATATGGCGATGGAGCGCCTGAACTGCGACGGCCTGGTGATCCACATGCTGCTCGGCAAGCTCAAGCCCGGCGACATTCCCGCCGACGTGCGCGACAACGCGATCCGAACCATGGTCAGGCTCTACTTCCCCGAGAACAGCGCGATGGTCACCGGCTACGGTTTCGACATGCTCTACGCGGGTCCTCGCGAAGCCGTGCTGCACGCCTATTTCCGGCAAAACATGGGCGCCACCCATTTCATCATCGGCCGCGATCACGCCGGCGTCGGCGATTATTACGGTGCCTTCGATGCGCAGGACATCTTCGACACCGAGGTGCCCGAAGATGCGCTGGAGATCGAAATCTTCCGTGCCGACCACACCGCCTGGTCGAAGAAGCTCAACCGCGTGGTGATGATGAACGAGGCTCCCGACCATACGCGCGACGATTTCGTGCTGCTGTCGGGAACGAAAGTGCGCGAGATGTTGAGCGAGGGTATCGCCCCGCCGAAGGAATTTTCACGTCCCGAGGTCGCCCAGATACTGATCGACTACTATCATTCGAAGCAATAAATACGCCCGCTAACGCAGGCCCGGAGTCTGCACGGCTTCCGGTATGACAGCACCCCGGGTGCCGCCGTACGGGGCACCGGCATGGTCCGGGCCGGGCTGGTGCAATATTCGGGCTAGATCAAGGGCTGTCTCTTTGCGATACTCCCCGCTATGTCCGAAGCCGCATTAAGATCGCGTCAACCCTTTACGCTCGACGACCTCAAGTCGTTGACCAGCGGCGACATGCTGCGCCTGAACCAGGTGATCACCGACAACCTCGCCTCCGAGGTCGTGCTGATCAACCAGCTCAGCCAGCATATAATCCTGAGCGGCGGCAAGCGACTGCGCCCGATGCTGGTGATGCTCGCGGCCAAAGCCTGCGGCTACCGGGGCGAAGACGATGCGCTGCTTGCCGCGGTGGTCGAGTTCATTCACACCGCGACGCTGTTGCACGACGACGTGGTCGACGATTCCGACATGCGGCGCGGCCAGCGCACCGCGAGCACCATCTGGGGCAACGAGGCGGCCGTGCTGGTCGGCGATTACCTCTACTCGCGCGCCTTCCAGATGATGGTGCGCGCCGATTCGATGCCGATCCTCGAGCTGCTGGCCAATACCACCAATACCATCGCCCAGGGCGAGGTATTGCAGTTGCTCAATACCCGCGACCCCGACACCAGCGAGGCGCGCTACCAGGAAGTCATCTACGCCAAGACCGCCTGCCTGTTCGAAGCCGCGGCCATGATCGGCGCACTGCTGGCGCACGCGGACGAGACTCAGGAATCGGCGTTGCAGGCCTACGGCAAGCACCTCGGCACCGCGTTTCAACTGGTCGACGACGCCCTCGACTATTCCGCCAACAGCAAGGAGCTCGGCAAAAATATCGGCGACGACCTCGCCGAGGGCAAGCCGACGCTGCCGCTGATTCGCGCCATGGAAACCGGCAGCGCCGCACAGCGCAGCCTGATTCGCGAGGCGATCGAGTCGGCCGGGTCCGGGCGTTTCGATGAAATCAGCAAGGTCATCAACGACACCGGCGCGCTGCAGTACACCATCGCCCAGGCGCAATCGCATGCCGGTCTCGCGCGGCGCAGTATCGCCGAGTTCGCCGACAGCGAATTCAAGCAGGCGCTGTTGTTTCTCGCCGACTATTCGGTCGAAAGAAAGTACTAGAATAATTCTATCGCCGTCATGCCGGGCTCGACCCGGCATCCAATGCAATCACGGCACGAATATCGGCCCGGCGGAGCCCGGGTAATTTCCGGCGGAGCCCGACTAACAGATTGCGGCTCGGCGGCCGCAATGACGCTTGCTTCGACCGATCTAGGCGGCCGGTATCTGCACCGGCGGCTGCAGGGAGGCGCCGAGCGCGAGGCTGATATCCAGGCACATGTCGGTCTGGTTGAGGGTATAGAAATGGAAGCAGTCCACACCCTCGCTTATGAGCCGCTCGCAGAGATCGACCGACAGCTGAAGCGCCAAGCGGTACTGCCCCGCGGGATCGCCCTCGACCCCGGCGAACAGCGCGTCGTAAGCAGGCGGAACCGTCGCCCCGCAGCGTTGGCTGAAAACCTTGATCCGTTCGAGATCGTGCACCGGCAAAATTCCCGGTACGATGGGCTTGTCGATGCCGAGGCCCAGGGCCCGGTCGCGAAACCTGAGGAAACATTCGGCGTCGAAAAAATACTGGGTGATGGCGCGGTTCGCGCCGGCATCGAGCTTGCGTTGCAAATGCTGCAAATCGGCCAGCGCACTGCTGGCCCGGGGATGCGGTTCCGGGTAGGCGGCGACGCTGATGTCCATGTCGCCGAGCCTGAGCAGGGTTTCGATCAGTTCGATCACCGAGCCGTAACCCGGCGGGGAATTTTCCGCCGTGGCCGGCTCGTCGCCGCGCAGGGCGACGATGCGCCGGATGCCGGCATCGTAGAAGCCGCTCGCCACGGCATCGACCTCGTCGCGTCCCGCGCTGCAACAGGTCAGGTGTGCGGCGACCGGCACCGGCGAATCGCGATGCATGGCAAGCGCGGTATCGACACTGACTTGCCGCGCACTGCCCTGGGCGCCGTAGGTCATCGAAAAGAACAGCGGCCGCAAACGCTCGAGCTGGCCGATCGCGCGCCACAGACGGCTTTGCATCGAATCGCTGCGCGGCGGGAAGAATTCGTAGGAAAAACGGACCGGCGAGTCACTCATCCCGAATATCCCCGCTCAGGCCCGCGACGCCGGATTCAGCAACTGCAGCTTGCGCGGTTGCGCGGCCAGCCAGAACTTGACCGTCAGCGGGTCGCCGACCAGTTGCTCGACCTTCGATACGGCATCCAGACCGGCCTTTCTAAAGCATTGCTGGATTTCGCCGTCGGTAAAGCCAAGGCGATGATGCTGGAATTCCGCGCGCAATTTCTCCTCGGTGTGCGCGGCGAAATCGATCACCACCAGCTTGCCCCCCGGGCGCAGCACACGGCCCGCCTCGCGAATCGCCTCGCCGGGGTCGTCGCTGTAATGCAGGACCATGTGCAGCACGGCAAGATCGACGCTCATATCCTCGATCGGTAACTGGTACATGTCACCGTGGCGAAAGTGGATATTGGCGAGCCCGCTGCGCTCGATATTGCTGCGCGCCACCGCCAGCATCGGGCTGCTCAGATCGATGCCGACGCCGCGCTCGAAGCGATCGGCGAGAATTTCCAGTATCCGGCCCGTCCCGGTGCCGATATCTAGCAGGTCGTCGAGGCGCTGCTCGCCGACGATTTCGAGCAGTTTTTCCTCGACCTGCGCCTGGGGGACATACAACGAGCGGATCGAATCCCAGGATTTGGCGACCGTCTGAAAGTAATCCTGGGCCCGCTTGGCGCGGGCGTCGCGCACCTGCTCGAGGCGCGACAGGTCGCGCGCGAGCCCGACGTCGGATTGCGGTATCAGCTCGACCAGCGCGCGCGCCAGTCCGGAAACCTCGGCGTGATCGGCAACGCGGAAAAAAACCTGCGCCCCCTCGGGCAGGCGTTCGAGCAGTCCCGCTTCGACCATTACCTTGAGGTGCCGCGATACGCGCGGCTGGCTCTGGCCGAGAATCTTGACCAGTTCAGAGACGCTGAGTTCGCCGCGTGCACAGAGCGCGAGAATACGCAGTCGAGTGTGCTCCCCCGCGGCGCGCAAGCCGACCAGTAACGAATCGAGTGTTTGCATTTAATTTTAATAATGATATAAAGATATCTTTATATCGTAAACCAACCACAAGCAAAGTCAAATGAATAACCACCCGATCGAGGACGCGCTGGCCGAGCGCATCCTGTTGCTCGACGGCGCCATGGGCACGATGATCCAGTCTCACGAACTGACCGAGGCCGACTACCGCGGCGATCGATTCAAGGACTGGAAAAGCGAATTGCGCGGCAACAACGACCTGCTGTCGCTGACCCGTCCGGATATCATCGGCGCGATTCACGAGACTTATCTCGAGGCCGGCGCCGACATCATCGAGACCAACAGCTTCAACTCGACCGCGATCGCGCTCGCCGATTACGGCATGGAGTCGCTGGTCGGCGAACTCAACCGGGCCTCCGCCGGCCTGGCGCGCGCGGCCGTCGATCGCTTCAATCGCGAAAACCCGCAGCAACCTCGCTGGGTCGCGGGCGTGCTCGGCCCGACCAACCGTACCGCGAGCCTGTCGCCCGACGTCACCGACCCGGGCTTTCGTAATATCGATTTCGCCCGCCTCGTCGAGGCTTACGCGGAGTCGGCGCGCGGCCTGATCGACGGCGGCGTCGACCTGCTGCTGATCGAAACCGTGTTCGACACCCTCAATGCGCGGGCCGCGATCTTCGCGATCGAGACGGTATTCGAAGAGCTCGATACTCGCCTGCCGCTGATGATCTCGGGCACGATCACCGATGCCTCGGGACGCACCCTGTCGGGCCAGACCTGCGAGGCTTTCTGGTACTCGGTACGCCATGCAGCGCCGCTCGCGGTGGGACTCAACTGCGCCCTCGGGCCGGCCGAACTGCGCCAGTACATCGATACCCTCTCCGGCGTTGCCGACTGTTTTACCAGCGCGCACCCCAATGCAGGCCTGCCCAACGCGATGGGCGGCTACGACCTGGGTGCCGATGAGATGGCCGCGCACATCGCCGAGTGGGCCGAATCCGGGCTGGTCAACATCGTCGGCGGCTGTTGCGGTACGACGCCCGAGCACATCCGTGCATTTCGCGCCGCGGTCGACGGCCTCGCGCCGCGGGTGCGGATCGACAGCGAGCCCTGCTGCCGGCTGTCCGGGCTGGAGCCGTTCACGATCGGCGCCGATTCGCTGTTCGTCAATGTCGGCGAGCGCTGTAACGTCACCGGCTCGGCGCAATTCAAACGCCTGATCGTCGAGAAGGACTATCAGGCCGCGCTCGGCGTGGCCCGCCAACAAGTCGAGGACGGCGCGCAAATCATCGACATCAACATGGACGAGGGCCTGCTCGACTCGGTCGAGGAAATGCGCTACTTCCTGAACCTGATCGCGGCCGAGCCCGATATTTCTCGGGTCCCGGTGATGATCGACTCGTCGCGCTGGGACGTGATCGAGGCCGGACTGCGCTGCGTGCAGGGCAAGTCGGTGGTCAACTCGATCAGCCTGAAAGCGGGCGAGGCCGAATTTTTGCGCCAGGCTCGCCTGTGCCAGCGCTACGGCGCCGCGGTCGTGGTCATGGCCTTCGACGAGCGGGGCCAGGCCGACAGCGTCGAGCGCCGGGTCGAGATCTGCGGCCGCGCCTATCGCCTGCTGATCGACGAACTCGGCTTCGAGCCGACCGACATTATTTTCGATCCGAATATTTTCGCCATCGCCACGGGAATGCCCGAGCACAATCACTTCGGAATCGCGTTTATCGAGTCGGCGCGCGAGATCAAGCAGCAGCTTCCGGGCGCGCTGGTGTCGGGCGGGCTCTCCAACGTCTCGTTTTCGTTTCGTGGCAACAATCCGGTGCGCGAGGCGATCCACGCGGTATTTCTCTACCACGCGATCCGCGCCGGCATGGACATGGGCATCGTCAATGCGGGCCAGCTCGCGATCTACGAGGATATTCCGCGCGACCTGCGCGACGCGGTCGAAGACGTGGTCCTGAACCGCGACGAGGAGGCCACCGAGCGCCTGCTCGAGATCGCCGACAAGTTTCGCGGCCAGCAGGCCGAGGCCCGGGTCGAATCCGCCGAGTGGCGCCAGCGGCCGGTCGAGGAGCGGCTTCGGCACGCGCTGGTCAACGGCATTGCCGAACATATCGAGGCGGATACCGCCGAGGCGCTGGAAAAGCTCGAGTCGCCGCTCAAGGTGATCGAGGGGCCGCTGATGGACGGTATGAATATCGTCGGCGACCTGTTCGGCAGCGGCAAGATGTTCCTGCCGCAAGTGGTTAAATCGGCACGCGTCATGAAGATGGCGGTCGCCTGGCTGGAGCCTTATATGCAGGCCGAGAAGTCGACCGCCAGATCGGCAGGCAAGGTATTGCTCGCGACCGCCAAGGGCGACGTACACGACATCGGCAAGAATATCGTCGGCGTGGTATTGCAATGCAACGGCTACGAAGTTATCGATCTCGGCGTGATGGTGCCCGCGGAAACCATCTTCGAGGCGGCCCGCAAGCACGGCGTCGACGCGATCGGCATCTCCGGACTGATCACGCCGTCACTCGAGGAAATGAGCCACGTAGCGAAGGAAATGCAGCGCCAGGGCTTCGAAATCCCGCTGCTGATCGGCGGCGCGACCACCTCGAAGATGCATACCGCGGTGAAGATCGATCCGCATTACCGGCATCCGGTGGTCTACGTTCCTGATGCGTCGCGCTGCGTGGCGGTGATCAGCCAGTTGCTGAGCGACTCGCGGCGCGGCGGGTTTCTCGGCGCGCTCGCGCGCGAATACGATCATTTCCGGGACCGCTTCCAGGCCAAGCTCGAGCAACGCGAATTTTTAGGCCTCGAAACCGCGCGCGCCAACCGGCTCGAGTTCAACTGGAGTAACTACCAGCCGCCCGTGCCCCGCCATTGCGGTATTCGGGAATTGCGCGACTTCCCGCTCGCCGAACTCGTCGACTATATCGACTGGACGCCGTTTTTCAGCACCTGGCAGCTGCGCGCCCGCTTCCCGCGTGTGCTCGAACACGCCGAATACGGCGAGCAGGCCAGGCAGCTGTACGCCGACGCCCGCGCCATGCTCGACGACTGGATCGACAGCGGCGCGGTCCGCGCCAACGCGGTTTACGGGCTGTTCCCGGCCAACAGCGTGGATCATGACGACATCGAGATCTACGCCGACGAACAGCGCGGCAAGCCGCTCACCCGGGTCGTCGGCCTGCGCCAGCAGACCGTGCACCCGGGCGAGCGTCCCAACCTCGCGCTGGCCGATTTCGTCGCCCCGCGCGACAGCGGCAAGGCCGACTACATCGGCGCTTTCGCGGTTACCGCGGGTATCGGTCTCGACCGGCTGGTCGAGGGCTACGAGCGGGAGCACGATATCTATCATTCGATGATGGCCAAGGCGCTGGCCGACCGGCTGGCCGAGGCTTTCGCCGAATACCTGCACCGCCGGGTGCGCATGCAGGACTGGGGGTACGCCGCCGACGAGACGCTCGACAACGACGCCCTGATCAGGGAGCGTTATCGAGGTATCCGCCCCGCGCCGGGTTATCCGGCCAATCCCGATCACCAGCAGAAAAACGCGATCTGGGATCTGCTGTCGGTGGAAGCAAGAACCGGCATCGCACTCACCGAGTCGCTCGCCATGTGGCCCGCCTCCTCGGTCAGCGGCTGGTATTTTTCGCACCCCGAAGCGCACTATTTCGCGGTCGGCAAGATCGCCCGCGACCAGTTGCTCGATTACGCCGCGCGCCGCTCGATGACCACGGCGGACGCGGAACGCAACCTGGCGCCGAATCTCGGTTACCTGCCGGATGCCGAAAAGGAACTCGATGTCGCCTGAGTTCTTGCTAATTGCAGGCGATAGTGGCATAAAACCGGCCTTGCTATCCGCGCGTCATCCGACAGACAGCCGCCATGCCGAACCTGCTTGAAAAATTGCTCGACGAGAAGGGAGTACTGCTCGCCGACGGCGCCACCGGCACCACGTTTTTCGGCATGGGACTGCAGAGCGGCGATGCGCCCGAGCTGTGGAACGCCGATTTCCCCGAGCGCGTCGCCAGTCATTACCAGGCATTCGTCGACGCCGGTTCCGACCTGATACTGACCAACAGCTTCGGCGGTACCCGCTACCGCCTGCAACTTCACGGCGCCGAGGACCGCGTCGACGAACTGAACCGCAAATCGGCGGCGATCCTGCGCGAGGTGGTCGATGCCGCCGACCGGGAAATCCTGGTCGCCGGATCGATCGGCCCGACCGGTGAAATCCTCGCGCCGCTCGGTTCGCTGCAGCCCGAGGAAGCCGTCGCCGCTTTCGCAGAGCAGGCACTGGCCCTGGAGGCAGGCGGTGCCGATGTGATCTGGATCGAAACCATGTCCTCGCGGGAAGAAGTCGAGCTGGCGGTCGAGGGCGCGCGGCAAACCCGCCTGCCGATCGTATTCACGATGAGTTTCGACACCAACGGGCGTACCATGATGGGCGTCGGCGCGGCCGACCTCATGGGCCTGCAGCATCGGCTCGGCGTGCAGGCCTGCGGCACCAACTGCGGCATCGGCGCCTCGGAGGTCGTCGCGGCGATTCTCAATATGCGCGCCGCCGGCGACGCCGGCGACTCACCGGTGCTGGTGGCGAAAGCCAATTGCGGCATCCCGGAGTTCATCGACGGCGAGATCCACTACAACGGCACGCCCGGGATCATGGCGCGTTACGCGGTCATGGCGCGCGATGCCGGGGCGCGCATCGTCGGCGGCTGCTGCGGCACCTCGCCGGAACACGTCGCCGCGATGCGCGC
>JASFKL010000173.1:0-8520 GCA_050118655.1 Gammaproteobacteria bacterium
CGTGCTGCTCGCCTTCGGCTGCGTCATGCTGGTTGCTATCCTCGCCGCGGCGGCCGACAGCGCATCGACTTACCAGGCGATAGTTCCGCACCTGCAGAGCTGGTACGGGCAGATTTTCCTGGTAGGTCTCGTGTTTTCGCTTTACCTGCATTTCTGCAACGGGATCCGGCACCTGATCTGGGACGTGGGTTACGGCTTCGAACTCGACACCGTTGATCTCACCGCGAAACTGGCCATCGCGCTGGCCATCGTTCTTACCGTCGCAACCTGGGTGGTTGCGGGGGCAGGGTAAGGCCATGGGAGACTTGAGGTCACCGCTGTCGAGGGCCAGGGGCCTGGGTTCGGCTAGGGAAGGGACCGGGCATTTCTGGCACCAGCGCCTGACCTCGCTGTTGCTGGTGCCGCTGGTGCCGTGGCTCGGATTCAGTCTCGCGTCGATGCCGGCCGACCATGCGACCCTGGTCGGCTGGATCGCGCAGCCGCTGGTCACGGTCGCGCTGGTGTTGCTGATCTCGGTGGTCTTTTACCACGCGAAACTGGGACTGCAGGTAGTCATCGAGGATTACGTCGCGTCCCATGCCAAGCGCACGATCACCCTGTTATTGTCGAATCTGGTCTGCCTGTTGTTCGGCCTCGTGGGCGTGGTGTCGATACTGAAAATAGCCTTCGGAGCCTGATCGATGGCCAATGACTACAAGCTGATCGACCATGCTTACGACGTCGTCATCGTCGGCGCCGGCGGCGCCGGCTTGAGGGCTACGCTCGGCATGGCGGCCGCCGGGCTGTCGACCGCCTGCATTACCAAGGTCTTCCCGACCCGCAGCCATACCGTCGCGGCGCAGGGCGGGATGAGCGCGTCGCTCGGCAACATGGGGCCGGATAACTGGCAATGGCATATGTACGATACCGTCAAGGGTTCCGACTGGCTCGGCGACCAGGACGCGATCGAGTACATGTGTCGCGAGGCGGTGCCCGCGGTGATCGAGCTCGAACACTTCGGCGTGCCCTTTTCGCGCACCGAGGAAGGCAAGATCTACCAGCGGCCTTTCGGCGGCATGACGACCAATTTCGGCGAGGGTACCGCGCAGCGCACCTGTGCCGCGGCCGACCGCACCGGGCACGCGATACTGCACACCCTCTACCAGCAATCGCTCAAGCACAAGGCCGAGTTTTACATCGAGTATTTCGCCATCGACCTGATCATGGAGAACGGCATCTGCCGCGGCGTGGTCGCCTGGGATCTTGCCACCGGCGAGTTGCACCGTTTCCGTGCGCATACCGTGGTGCTCGCCACCGGAGGCTACGGCCGGACCTTTTTCTCCTGCACCTCGGCCCACACCTGCACCGGCGACGGTAATGCCATGATTGCGCGTGCCGGATTGCCGCTACAGGATATGGAATTCATCCAGTTTCACCCGACCGGCGTCTACGGTGCGGGCATGCTGATCACCGAGGGCGCGCGCGGCGAGGGCGGCTACCTGACCAATTCCGAGGGCGAGCGCTTCATGGAACGCTACGCCCCCAACGCCAAGGACCTGGCTTCGCGCGACGTGGTCAGCCGCTCGATGACCATGGAAATCAACGAGGGCCGCGGCGTCGGCCCCGAGCGCGACCACATTCACCTGCACCTCGAACACCTCGGTCCCGAAGTGCTGCACGAACGCCTGCCCGGGATTTCCGAGACGGCGAAGATCTTTGCCGGCGTCGATGTGACCCGCGAACCCATTCCGGTGCTGCCGACCGTGCACTACAACATGGGCGGCATACCGACCAACTATCACGGTGAAGTCATAAACCCCCGCGACGGCGATCCCGACGCCGTCGCCCCGGGGCTGATGGCGATCGGCGAGGCCGCCTGCGTTTCGGTGCACGGCGCCAACCGGCTGGGATCCAATTCGCTGCTCGATATCGTCGTCTTCGGGCGCGCCGCGGCGTTGCGCGCCGCGGAATCGATCACTCCGGGCATGACGCACCCGCCGCTCGCGGAAGACGCCTGCGATGGCATCATCGACCGATTCGACCGCCTTCGTAACGCATCGGGCGGTAATTCGACCGCCAGCATCAGGAATAGCATGCAGCGCGACATGCAAAAATACGCCGCGGTGTTTCGCAACGGAGACCTGCTCGAGGAAGGCGTGTCCCGCCTGGACCAGGTATTCGCCAGTTTCGCCGACGTCGGAATAGCCGACCGCAGCCTGATCTGGAATACCGATCTGGTCGAAACCCTCGAGCTCGAGAATCTGCTGTTGCAGGCGCAGGCCGCGATCCGGGGTGCGCTGAACCGCACCGAGAGCCGCGGCGGCCACGCGCGCGAGGATTACCCCGAACGCGACGACGAGAACTGGATGAAACATACCCTGGCCTGGGTCGACGACAAGGGCAAGGTCAGGCTCGACTATCGCCCGGTGCACATGTATACGCTGAGCGACGAATGCGACGTAATCCCGCCCAAGAAGCGGGTCTACTGAAGATCCTGGAAACCGATCAAGATGGCTGAATTCACTCTACCCGCTAATTCCGTAGTCAAGCAGGGCAAGCATTACAAGGCTCCCGAGGGTGCGAAGAACGCCAGGCGTTTCGTGATCTATCGTTACGATCCGGACAGCGGCGAAAATCCGCGCACCGATACTTACGAGGTCGATCTCGACGATTGCGGGCCGATGGTGCTCGACGCGCTGCTGAAGATCAAGGACCAGGTAGATTCCACGCTGTCGCTGCGCCGATCCTGCCGCGAGGGAATCTGCGGTTCCTGTGCGATGAACATCAACGGCGGCAATACACTGGCCTGTACCCAGTCGATTGCCGAGATCAAGGGCGACGTCAAGATATATCCGCTGCCGCACCAGCCCGTGATCAAGGACCTGGTATCCGACCTGACAAATTTTTACGCCCAGTACGCGTCGGTCGAACCCTGGATGAAAACCGATAGCGCCACCCCGCCGGATCGTGAGCGGCTGCAGACGCACGAGGACCGCGAAAAGCTCGACGGGCTCTACGAATGCATACTCTGCGCCTGTTGCTCGACCAGCTGCCCGAGCTACTGGTGGAACAGCGACCGCTACCTCGGCCCCGCGGCCCTCCTCAACGCCTACCGCTGGATCGTCGACAGCCGCGACGAGGCTACCGGGGAACGTCTCGACGCGCTCGAAGATCCTTTCAAGCTGTATCGATGCCACACGATCATGAATTGCGCCAAGGTTTGCCCCAAGGGTCTGAACCCGGCGAAAGCCATCGCCGAGACCAAGAAACTGCTGGTGCAGCGTAAACTCTAACGGGGAGGTCGGCGATGTCCGAGTTATCCCGCCTGCGCTGGTTGTGCCGTCGGGGCATGAAGGAGCTCGACGTGGTCATGAGTGCTTACCTCGACGATTATTACCTGGTCGCGACCAGCGCCGAGCAAAGACGATTCAGGATGCTGCTCGAGATGCCGGACCCGGACCTTTATCGCCTGCTGCTGGGAAGCGACCAGGCCGACGATGCCGAAACCCGGCGGCTGGTTGAATTCTTGAGGGGGATGTCGGCCGCGCTATGACACGGAGTGTTGCTTGGAATATTTCGAAATCCGTCCGTCCCGGACACAGCTCGCTCTGCTGACCGCCGCTCATCTGTCGCTGGCGATCGCGGTGGCGGTCTATGTCGAACCCGCCGGGATCAAGTGTCCGGGGATCGCACTGATTCTGCTCCTCGGAATCCGGGAAACCCGGCAGGAAATCCGCCTCGGCAAGTTCTTGCTGCACTGCGATCGACGCATCCCCGGAATCGCTCTGCAGCGCGGTGAGCAACCATATTTTTATTTTAAATACAAGGTTTACGCCACCCGGTGGTTTGCTATTCTTAAGGTCATTGAAAACCATAAATGCAGGACCCTGATATTGAATCCAGATCGCTTCGAATCGGCTAGTAGTTACCATCGCTTGCGCTATCTTTTGCGGCGCCCGGAGCTGTCTCATGCTGCTTGACCTGGCACCGGTTCGGCAGGGTCGGGCGGCGAATGCGCGCAGCTTCGCGGGCCTGATGGAATTGTACGAACAGAACTACATGCGCCTGCGAAATATCGCCCCGGATCTGAAGGTCGCCGACGAAATGATATCCTCGGTCCCCGACCACCAGGACCTGTTCCTGTCGATCACCCAGCGCTGCCGCTATACGACCATGCTGCGCATGACTTACCGCTTCGAGGGCGACGGCGAGGTGCTGTTCGAACCGGACCTGCACCTCAAGGTTTACCACGATGCCCGCGTGGTCGAAGTACAGCAGTTGCAGTCGCGAAGCCGCGGTCCGCTGTATCTGGCCGACCTGATCGAGCAAAAATGGATGATGAACCGCTTCCTGTACAAGTGGCTCGGCTATTGCCTGTACCAGGGGCATTATTTCCAGCCGATGCAGCATTTGAAGGCGAACAAGATTCAGCTTTAATAAGGCTTTATAAGCTTTTGAATTGAAAAGAATAAAATCCTGTAATGAATTCTATTGAAGAATTCGATCGCGCCGATTCCAAATACGTCTTGACCTGACTGCCGACAGCGATATAATTCCTGACTAAATTAGTCAGGAATTACGAGCGAGACCATGCGATTGTCAACCAAAGGCCGATACGCCGTTACCGCGATGATGGATATCGCGCTGCACGAGCGCGTGGGTCCGGTGACCCTGGCCGATATCTCCCAGTGCCAGGGAATTTCCCTTTCTTATCTCGAGCAATTGTTCGCCAAGCTGCGCAAGGGCGGCCTGGTCGAAGGCGTGCGGGGTCCCGGCGGCGGGTACCGGCTGGCGCGCCCGGCGGACCAGATCTCGGTCGCGGATATCATCGAGTCGGTCGACGAACGTCTCGATATGACCAAGTGCGGCGGCAAGGGTAACTGCTCGCAAGGCGAAAAATGCCTGACCCACCAGTTGTGGTTCGAATTGTCCTGCAACCTGTACCGATTCCTGAGCGGTATCAAGCTTGATCAATACGTCAATCGTCCCGATATCAACGAACTGGTGAAGAAACAGGACATCCAGTACGGCCGATTCATAAACCGGCCTCAAGCGATAGCATAGTTGGAGAAACAGAGTGAGTAACATAAAACTTCCGATCTACCTGGACTACAGCGCGACCACGCCGATCGACGGGCGTGTCGCCGACAAGATGGCGCACTACCTGACCACGGAGGGCGATTTCGGCAATCCGGCGTCGCGCAGTCACGCCTTCGGCTGGAAGGCCGAGGCGGCCGTCGAGGAAGCGCGCAAGCATGTCGCCGACCTGATCAATGCAGATCCGCGCGAAATCGTCTGGACCAGCGGTGCAACCGAATCGGATAACCTGGCGATCAAGGGCGCGGCGCATTTCTACAAGAAGAAGGGTAACCACGTAATCACCGTCAAGACCGAACACAAGGCGGTGCTCGACACTTGTCGCCAGCTCGAGCGCGAGGGTTTCGAGGTTACTTATCTGGAACCGGAAACCAACGGCCTGATCGATCTGGACAAGCTCAGGGCGGCGATTAGCGATCAAACGATCCTGATCTCGGTCATGCACGTCAACAACGAGATCGGCGTGATTCAGGATATCGATACCATCGGTGAAATCGCGCGCGAAAACAAGATCATCTTCCATGTCGACGCGGCGCAGTCCGCCGGCAAGGTGGATATCGACCTGCAAAAGCAAAAGGTCGATCTGATGTCGTTCAGCGCGCACAAGGTGTACGGCCCGAAAGGTATCGGCGCACTTTACGTGCGCCGCAAGCCGCGCGTGCGTCTCGAAGCCCAGATGCATGGGGGCGGACACGAGCGCGGCATGCGCTCCGGCACGCTGGCGACCCACCAGATCGTCGGCATGGGCGAGGCCTTTCGCATCGCCAGGGAAGAAATGGCGACCGAAAACGAGCGTATTCGCATGCTTCGCGACCGGCTCTACGAGGGCCTCAGCGAGATAGAGGAAGTCTATGTCAACGGTGATATGGAGCATCGTATCGCCGGTAATCTGAACATCAGCTTCAATTTCGTCGAGGGCGAATCGCTGATCATGGCGCTGCGCGATCTCGCGGTATCGTCAGGCTCGGCCTGTACCTCGGCGAGTCTGGAGCCCTCGTACGTGCTGCGTGCGCTGGGCCGTAACGACGAACTCGCGCACAGCTCGATTCGCTTTACCATCGGCCGCTATACGACGGCCGAGGAAATCGATTACACGATCGATCTGATACGCGCAGCGGTCGAAAAACTACGTGATCTGTCCCCGCTTTGGGATATGTACAAAGACGGTGTAGATCTGAATTCTGTCGAATGGGTGGCGCACTAGGCGCTGCAATAGAGGTGTAACCAAAATGGCATATAGTGAGAAAGTACTCGATCATTACGAAAATCCGCGCAACGTGGGCAAGTTCGACGACGATGAGTCGATCGGTACCGGCATGGTCGGTGCGCCGGCCTGCGGCGACGTGATGAAACTGCAAATTCGTGTAGGTGCCGACGGCATCATCGAGGATGCCAAGTTCAAGACCTACGGCTGCGGATCGGCGATCGCGTCGAGCTCGCTGGTTACCGAATGGGTCAAGGGCAAGAGCCTCGACGAGGCGGCGCAGATCAAGAATACGCAAATCGCCCAGGAACTCGCCTTGCCCCCGGTCAAGATCCATTGCTCGGTACTGGCCGAGGATGCGATCGCGGCGGCTATCGACGATTACCGCAAGAAACACCCGCAGTAATCCGGCCGTGATTCCGAAAAAAAGCCCGCTCCGGCGGGCTTTTTTTATCCCCCAATGTGAAGATTCAGCTTTCCGGGCGGCCGGCATATAATCACCGAGAGAGATTGGATCGCTGATGAAATACCTGCCCGTTTTTTACGCTATCGCCGGCAAGCCGTGCCTGGTTGTCGGCGGTGGCGGCATCGCCGCGCGCAAGGCCGAGCTGTTGCTGCGCTCGGGCGGACGCGTGCGCCTGGTTGCAACGGCTATCGGCGAACGCGTGCGGGAGATGTCGGCCGATATCGAGATCGAGGAGCGCGCTTTCGAGCCGGGCGATCTCGACGCCGTGGTTTGCGCCATCGCGGCAACCGACGACGCCGAATTGAATGCCGAAATTTCGCGGCTTGCGCAAGCACGCAACATCCCGGTCAACGTGGTCGACGATCCCGGGCTATGCAGTTTTATCATGCCGTCGATGATCGACCGCGACCCGGTGCAGATCGCGGTATCGACCGGGGGCGTTTCACCGGTGCTGGCGCGCCTCTTGAGGGGCCGCCTCGAGAGCAGCATTCCCGGAGCCTACGGCGAGCTCGCACGCCTCGCGGAGGAAGGACGCGAGGCGGTGAAGCTCGCCTTGCGCGACGTCGAAAGCCGGCGGCGTTTCTGGGAGACCGTGCTCGACGGACAGGTCGCGGAACTGGTGTTTGCGGGACGGGGTGCGGAAGCGCGCGAGCTGTTCGCGCGGGAACTCGAAAATTTCGATGGTCAGGCGCCGAGAGGCGAGGTTTACCTGGTCGGCGCCGGCCCGGGCGATCCGGACCTGCTTACTTTCAAGGCGCTGCGCCTGATGCAACAAGCAGACGTTGTGGTCTACGATCGACTGGTATCGCAACCGATACTCGACATGGTCAGGCGGGACGCGGAAAAAATATATGCCGGCAAGGCGAGAGCCAATCACGCTATCCCGCAGGAAAACATCAACCAGTTACTGGTGCGGCTGGCCCGCGAGGGCAAGCGAGTGCTGCGTCTCAAGGGAGGCGATCCCTTCATTTTCGGCCGCGGGGGCGAGGAAATTTCCGAACTGATCGACGAAAATATCAGTTTCCAGGTGGTGCCGGGGATTACCGCGGCCTCGGGTTGCGCCAGTTATGCCGGTATTCCGTTGACGCATCGCGATCATTCGCAAGCCTGCATCTTCGTCACCGGCCACCGGCGGAGCGAAGACCAGGATCTCAACTGGGAAATGCTCAGCCACGCCAACCAGACCGTGGCTTTCTACATGGGCCTCGAAAACGTCGAGCGCATTTGTCGCTCGCTCAAGGCTCACGGCCGCGACCCGAAGACTCCCGCTGCACTGGTGGAAAAGGGTACGACCGCCGAGCAACGCGTGTATATCGGCGACCTGGACAGCTTGCCGGGTATTATTGCCGAACACGACGTGCGCGCACCCACGTTGATTCTCGTCGGCGAGGTAGTTGCCCTGCACAACCGCCTCGGCTGGTATAAATCGGGCGAAGAAATCAGCTGATTCGAAGCAACTTTCGAATCCCTGCGGAGACTTGCAGCCGGGGCCAAAAAAATAGAAATTAACCCCAAAAAATCGGCTTTTCGGACTAGACTTATAGTCAGTCGTAACTTGAACAGATGATTAACTAGAATTGTTGCCTGAACGCAGCAGGTCATGGACGGGCCTGAAACATTCGACACGAGCAGCAGACAGGGGAGGGGACTGAAATTAATTGGCCACGGACACCAATCAGGCCGAGGAGGCTTACCCGCCTGTCCCGGGGGCACTGTTCAGTAATCCGGAGAATTAATAACGGCATGGACCGACAGCGAGTCATGCGAGTATTTT
>JASFKL010000174.1:0-8498 GCA_050118655.1 Gammaproteobacteria bacterium
TTCCTGGGTGTAAAGCATGCCCTGGCGCTTGATACGCAGAGACAGGCTTTCTGACAGCGCGTTGACTACCGAGATGCCGACACCGTGCAAGCCGCCGGAAACCTTGTAGGAGTTGTCGTCGAATTTGCCGCCGGCATGCAGTACCGTGAGTATGACCTCGGCCGCCGAGCGCCCCTCTTCTTCATGAATATCGACCGGTATGCCGCGCCCGTCGTCCTTGATCGACACCGAACCATCGCTATGCAAGACCACCTTGATTTCGGTACAGTGCCCGGCGAGCGCCTCGTCGATCGAGTTATCGACGGCCTCGAATACCATGTGATGCAGGCCGGTACCGTCATCGGTATCGCCGATGTACATGCCCGGGCGCTTGCGTACGGCATCGAGGCCTTTTAGCACTTTAATGCTAGAAGAATCGTAATTTGACATGGCTTGGTCTAGCTGAAAATTCGAGGCCTGATTATACCATGTTCCACGTGAAACCATTTAAAATCTTTTGCCCCGATTCCCTCCGGAACCGCCCCGTCTATGTTACTGATGAACAACTGCAAATCCATCGATGACAATTGCCGATAAACTTGCCGTTGCGCTCCCGAATCGAGTTCGGAATGCAAATCGTCGATCAACAGGATGACTCCCGAATCCCGCTGACGATTGACGAGTTCCAGTGTTGCCAGGAAAAGCGCCAGGCAAACGCGTTTGCTCTGCCCTCTCGACAACACGGCACCGACCGGCCGGCCGTCGGAAGTCAGTTCGAGGTCATCGCGATGGATCCCGACGCTGGTGAATCCCGAGTGGATGTCCCGTTCCCGGCAGCGGCGCAAGCTCTGTTCCAGCGTTTCGCCATCGGGCCATCCCTGCCGGTATTCGAGCTCGAGCGGCAATCCCTCGAGCAAATCCCCATACTCCCCCGATATTATCCCCCGCAATCGGCCGGTATATTCTCGGCGCAACTCGCACAAGGTCGCCGACGACTCGAGCAGGTGAGTATCCCAGTAGTCGAGCAGATGAAGATCGCGGCGGGTTTTCAGCAAGCGGTTGCGTTGTTTGAGCGCATGCTGAAATTGCCGCCAACTGTCGGCGTAGGAATGTTCCACGTGAAACAAGCACCAATCCAGAAAGGCGCGCCTGCGTGCCGGCGCCCCCTCCACCAGGACGAAACTGTCGGCATTGACGATATTGACCGGCGCCTTTCTGACCAGGTCGGATCTTCTCTTGACGGTCTCCCCGTCGACACGAATCTCCAGTTTCTCCGCGGTCCTCGACAATCCTGCCTTGAACCCGTCGAAGCGGCCGAACAACAGGAATCCCTTTTGGTCGTGATGAATACACTGCCTGAGCTGGTGGGTTCGAAACGATTGTGCCTGGCAGAGCACGAAAATGGCTTCCAGTAAACTCGTTTTTCCGGAACCGTTGTCGCCGCTGACCAGGTTGAACCGGCGATCGAAATCCAGCGTTGTGCTCTTCAGGTTCCTGAAATCGGTCAGGCTCAGTTGCCTGATAGCCATGGCGGCACCCGAGAGCCCTACAGGCGCATCGGCATTACCACGTACAGGCTGGAGCTGTCCTCACTGTCGCTGATAATCGCGCTGCTGTTCGAATCCTTGAGCTTGATCTGGACTTTCTCCGAATCGAGCACGTTCAACACATCGATGAGATAAGTGACGTTAAAGCCGATTTCCATATCCGCTTCCTGGTATTCGACCGGAAGTTCTTCTTCCGCTTCTTCCTGGTCCGGATTGTTTGCCTGTATCGACAAGTTTCCCGGTGTCAGCGAAAGGCGGATTCCCCGATATTTCTCGTTCGACAGTATCGCGATCCGGCTCATCGATTGTTTCAGGGTGTCGCGCTCGACTTCCATCGTCTTGTTGCCGTCCACCGGGATTACCCGCTGATAATCCGGAAACTTGCCGTCGATAAGTTTGGTGGTAAAAACCAGTGTGCCGGTTTGAAGACGCAGGTGATTCTGGCTCAGTATGCATTTGACCGGAGCGTCACTGGAATCGAGCAAGCGGGACAACTCCAGCACCGCCTTGCGCGGCACGATAATTTGCCTGTTTTCGCTCACCCCGGTATCGAGCTCGACCTCGCTCAGCGCCAGACGATGCCCGTCCGTGGCCACCAGCTTGAGCTTGCCTGACGAAATTTCCATGAGGATCCCGTTCAGGTAATAGCGCACGTCTTGCTGAGCCATAGCGAAAGACGTTTTGTCGAACAGGTCCTTGAGCCGATTTTGCGGGATCGAAAACGACTGCTGCTCCTCGATTTCGTCGAGGCCGGGGAAATCCCGGGCCGGCAGCGAAGCAAGCGTGAATCGGCTGCGGCCGGAATTCAGCGAAACGCGCGTCTCCTCGATATTGAAATTAATCGATGCACCCTCGGGCAAGGCCTTACTGATATCGAGCAGCTTTCGAGCCGGGATAGTCGTCTGGAAATCCTCGCTGTGATCGGCCTGCAGACTGGCGACCATCTCGATTTCCAGGTCCGTCGCGGTCAAGCTCAAGTCACCAGATGTTGACTTAAGCAGCACATTACCGAGGATAGGCAGGGTCTGCCGGCGTTCCACTGCCCCGATAACCTGTTGCAGGGGGTTTAGCAGATCTTCTCTCTTAATAATTGTTTTCATTTAAATATCTAGCTTGCTGTGTTTATAGGTAACCACGCTTTATCTGCGTAAGTCTGATTTTCCTTTCATTATCAATGCCTTGCCGTCCAGAAATCCGGCTCAAAGCTGTCCGTAGCCTCTGCCTAAACTGTGCATAACCCGGGGACAAATTCGCTCCCGGATTTTATCCAATACTTGTCCACAGGTCTCGGGCCAAGTTATGCACGTCCCTCAATTGCTCAGCATACGGGTCAGAATTTCATAGTCTTCGTCGATCCGCCGGTCCTCGCTGCGCAGCGATTCGATCTTCCGGCAAGCATGCAATACGGTCGTATGGTCGCGACCGCCGAAAGCATTGCCGATCTCCGGCAAGCTGTGCCGGGTCAATGCCTTGGCAAGCGCCATCGCGATTTGCCGCGGCCGGGTGATCGAACGGTTGCGCCGGCTCGACAACAGGTCCGCCACTCGGATTTTGAAATACTCGGCGACCAGCTTCTGGATATTGTCGATCGTGATCGGCTTATCCTGTACGGCGAGCAATTCCTTCAAGGCCTGCCTGGCGAAATCCTGGGTAATCGGCTGGCCGGTAAAGCGCGCGTGCGCGACGACCCGCTTCAGCGCGCCCTCGAGCTCGCGGATATTGGACTTGAAGCGTTCGGCAATGAAAAAAGCCACGTCGTCGGGGACCTCGGCGTTAGACTCCTCCGCCTTGCTGTTGAGTATCGCTACCCGGGTTTCCAGGTCGGCCGGCTTGATATCGACGGCCAGTCCCCAGCCGAGGCGGGAACGAATGCGGTCTTCCAGCCCCTCGATTTCCTTGGGGAAGCGATCGCAGGTGATGACCATTTGCGCATGGGCCTCGTAGAGCGAATTGAAGGTATGGAAGAATTCTTCCTGCGACCTGCTCTTGTCGGCGAGGAACTGGATATCGTCGATCAACAGCGCGTCGAGGCTGCGGTAAGAGTTTTTGAAATCGTTCATCCGGCTGTGCTGCAACGCCTTGACCATGTCGGACACGAACCGCTCGCAATTGACGTAGAGGATATTGGCGTTGGGGTTATTTTCACGTATCTGGTTGCCGATCGCGTGCATCAGGTGGGTTTTGCCCAGGCCCACACCGCCGTAGATATACAGCGGGTTGTACTCGGATCCCGGGTTGCTGCTGACCTGGATCGACGCGGCGCGAGCCAGCTGGTTGGATTTGCCTTCGACGAAATTCCTGAATTTCTGTGTATCGTTGAGGCCCGACGACCGATAAGCCCGGGGGGGCGGAGTGGTGACGGAAGTATCCGGTTCCGCCGGCCTGGCCTGGGAACCGATCGCCAGGCTGACGGATATCGACTTGCTGTCGTCGAGGCTTTCCACCAGTTCGCGTATGCGCTCGAGAAAATGCTTGCGGACCCAATCCATGACGAACCGGTTCGGCGCCAGCAACTTCAGCGTGTTGAGTTCCTGCTCGACCTGCAGCGGAAGGATCCAGGTATTCAGTTGCTGCTCGCTGATTTCGCCTTCGAGACAGGAAACGCACTGTTGCCAGATTGAATTCAAGAATATATCCGCAGTTGTCGTCGATTTCGCGCCAAACGGCGTGAAAAACAGGCTCTTCCGGGATTAACGTGCCGCGACATCCAGGAAATGGCCTTGGAATTTGTTTATTTTTCGACCGATTCACCCTCAATCGGGGTGAAAACAGAGGTTCGGCCAACCAGCGCCAATATTATACTTATCCACAGTCCGCGCAAAGGGGCGTGACGGAAAAAAGCCGAATCTTTTATGCACCCCTCCGTCTAACGCCAGTCAGCTGCCGCCATTTACCGGAAATGTTGACGCGACAGGAATTAAATATTGACGTGGCGCGGCTCTACCAGTACATTGTCGCGCCTTGTTGAAAGCGACAAACCAGGTATAGAGGCGTTTGACATGAAACGTACATTTCAACCCAGCAAACTCAAGCGTGCCAGAACGCACGGTTTCCGCGCGCGCATGCAAACTCGCGGCGGCCGCAGCGTATTGCGAGCACGCCGAGCCAAGGGCAGAGCGCGCCTCACGCCATAACGTGGCCAATGATTTCAGCGAGTCTTTTCCGAGACGGCTGAGACTTACCCGCGCGAGCGATTTTCAGCAAGTATTTAAGAACAACATTCGTCGCGGCGACGACTGTATAACCATTCTGGTCGGAACCCGAAAGGGCGAAAACCCGCGCCTCGGTTTCGCAATTGCGCGTAAACAGGTCGCGAAAGCGGTGAAGCGAAATGCGCTGAAACGCCTGTTTCGAGAAAGCTTCCGCAGGAACCGATACCGCCTGCCGGCGCGAGACATGGTAATTATGGTAAGGCGTGAAATTCTCTCGGCAGGTCCCGCGCAAATCAGGGCCAGCCTGGAGCGACACTGGGACAGCATCATCGAGCAATGCGAAAAATCCTGATCATCCTGATTCGAGCTTATAGCTACTTGCTTAGCCCTTTCCTCGGTAATAATTGCCGCTATACGCCGACCTGCTCCGAATACGCGCGCGAAGCGATCGATCTGCACGGTCCCTGGCGCGGCAGCTGGCTGGCGATACGCCGGCTGGGCAGTTGCCATCCCTGGCATGCCGGCGGCTACGATCCGGTGCCCGGATCGGCCGCGGAGCATCGACATGGATAATACCCGCCTGTTTCTGTTGGCTGCACTGGTGTTCGTGGGAATGCTGATCTGGCAGCAGTGGCAAGCCGATTACGGCCCGCAGGCGGTCAAAAACCAGCAAACCGAAACCCAGTCCGAGTCGACGATGACGCAAGCCGCTCCCGAGAGCGGGGATTTACCGGATATCGCCGATTCCGTGGGCGGCGTCGCGGGCGGCACATCGAATTCTGGCGGCGAGCAGGCAGTCGCGACGGGGACGGCGCCGCGTCAATTGATCCAGGTCGACACCGATGTAATCCGGGTCCAGATCGATACCCTGGGCGGAGTCGTCCGCTCGTTGAAACTGAAAAAATACACGGTTTCGCTGGAGCAGCCGGACAAATGGCTGGAACTGATCCACGACGACAAGGATTCGATCCACGTCCTGCAGAGCGGCTTGCGCAACAAGGAAGAGCTCGCGCCGACACACTACAGCACTTACCAGGCCGATCAGCTCAAGTACCAGCTGGCCGACGGCGACGACGAATTGCTGGTGCCGTTGCGCTGGGAAAAAGATGGCATCGAGGTCATCAAGACTTACCATTTCAAGCGCGGAAATTACCTGGTCAATCTCGACCACAAGGTGATCAACCATTCGGGCCGGGACTGGCAGGGAAGTCAGTACCGCCAGATACAACGCAGCCGGCCGCTCAAGAAGTCCCGCTTCCTTTATACCTATACCGGATCGGTCTACTACAACGAAGTCGACAAGTACGAAAAGGTCAAGTTCGACGACATGGAAGACCAGCGCCTGAGTCTCGAGTCCAAGGGCGGCTGGATCGCGATGATCCAGCATTACTTTCTCTCGGCCTGGATACCGAAGCAGGACGAAGTCGACCTGATCTATACCATCGCCAACACCAAGCGAGATCCCGCAACCTATACCATCGGTATGCGTTCGCAAAACCTGCTGGTCCCGGACGGCGCCAGCGGCGACTTCACCACCGAGTTTTTTGTCGGGCCCAAGATCGTCAAGCGGCTCGAGGAGATCGCGCCCGGTCTCGAATTGACCGTCGATTACGGCTGGTTGACCTTTCTATCCAAGCCGCTGTACTGGCTGTTGTCCTGGTACCACAGTTTCGTCGGTAACTGGGGGGTGGCGATTATTCTGCTGACGCTGACCATAAAAACCGCTTTCTACAAGCTCTCGGAAACCAGTTACCGCTCGATGGCAAAGATGCGCAAGGTCAGCCCGCGCCTGAAAACACTCAAGGAGCGTTACGGCGACGATCGCCAGAAAATGAACCAGGCGATGATGGAGTTGTACAAGACTGAAAAGATCAACCCGATGGGCGGCTGTCTGCCGATCCTGGTGCAGATACCGGTATTCATCGCGCTTTACTGGGCCCTGCTCGAAAGCGTCGATCTCCGCCAGGCGCCCTTTATCTTCTGGATCAGGGATTTGTCGGTGATGGACCCCTACTACGTGCTGCCGATCATTATGGGTATCAGCATGGTCATCCAGCAGAAGCTGAATCCGCCGCCCCCCGATCCGATCCAGGCCAAGGTGATGATGGCGCTGCCTTTCGTATTTACCGTCTTCTTCGCCTTCTTCCCGGCCGGGCTGGTATTATACTGGGTCGTCAACAACTCCCTGTCGATTACCCAGCAGTGGATCATCACCAAACGTATGGAAGCCTCGAACAAGTAACCGCGGGTCTTGGTCCGCGCCCTGGCCAGTACCATGTCCGCGCCTGAAACCATAGCCGCGATCGCGACACCGCCGGGCACCGGCGGAATAGGCATACTGCGGATTTCCGGCCCTGATGCGCTGGCAATCGGCGAGGCGATAAGTGCCAGCAAGCTCGAACCCGGACTGATCCAGTTTCGCCGTTTCCTCGATGCCGACGGCGAAACCATCGATCACGGCCTGTGCCTCTATTTCAGGGCGCCGCACAGTTTCAGCGGCGAGGACAGCGTCGAGCTGCAGGCGCACGGCGGGGCGATCGTACTCGATATGCTGCTCGAGCGGCTGTGCGCGCTCGGCGCTCGGCTTGCGCGCGCCGGCGAATTTTCCGAACGAGCCTTTTTGAACGGCAGGCTCGACCTGACGCAGGCCGAGGCCATCGCCGACCTGATCGAATCGGGCAGCCGCGCGGCCTCGCGCGCCGCAATGCGTTCTCTGGAAGGACGCTTCTCCGAGCGCGTCAATGCGCTGGTCGACGAAATCATCGAGCTGCGCGCCTATGTCGAGGCGGCGCTCGACTTCGCCGAGGAAGAAATCGATTTTCTCGAGGACTCGGGTGTCGATCAGCGGCTCGGGCGCTGCACGGAACACTTGCGGGAGCTGCTCGACCAGGCGGAGCAGGGACGCAGCCTGCAGGAAGGCCTGACCGTGGCGCTCGCCGGGCTGCCCAATGCCGGTAAATCCAGTCTGTTGAATTATCTTGCCGGCTACGAGGCCGCGATCGTCACCGATATCGAGGGCACCACGCGCGACGTACTGCGCGAGCAGCTATCGCTGAAGGGCATTCCGGTCAGGATCAGCGATACGGCGGGATTGCGCGATACCGACAACCCGGTCGAACAGGAAGGCGTGCGCCGCGCGTGGAAGGCGATCGAACAGGCCGACGCGGTGCTCTACCTGGTGGATTCGACCCGCGGCCTCGTCGATGCCGATCGCAGGATCATCGGCGATCTGCCGACCGGCAAGTTGCAGCTGGTTTACAGCAAGTGCGATCTCGCCGCCCGGGACCGGGACCGCGAAGACGCGGCTATCGACGTGTCGGTGGTCAGCGGCGAGGGTATGGAGCTCCTGATCCAGCGGATTACCGGCCAGGTCGCCGACCTCAACCAGGATAACCAGGCGTTCATGGCGCGCCGCCGCCATGTCGAGGCCTTGAGGCTTGCGCTCGGGAGCGTATCACAGGCCCGGGAAACCCTTGCCGCGACGCGCTCGGGAGAGTTGATCGCCGAAGACTTGCGCGGCGCGCAGCGCCAGTTGAACGAGATAACCGGCGAATTCACCAGCGACGACCTGCTCGGCAGGATTTTTTCGAGCTTTTGTATCGGCAAATAACGTCCGGAGGTCCGCGCGACCTGCGAAGTCAGCTAGCGCGTAAATGCGGCAGAAACAAGTGCTCCAGTTCGTTTTCCCGATCGCGACGCGCCAGCAGCAAGCGGCGGAACTCTTCGGGATCCTTGCTGAAGGTGAGCTCTCCGGGCAACGGGAACAGGCGGTCGTAGAGCCGCGATAACCAGAAGCGCAGCGCGCTGAATCGCAGCATCA
>JASFKL010000175.1:0-8484 GCA_050118655.1 Gammaproteobacteria bacterium
AGAGCCCTTTTACAGGTGGCATAAGACTTCTGGTAATCCTCGATGCATTCCTGGCGAAAATCAAACCGCGCTGACGCCGTTGATTATCGAATAAATTGATTCTCACCACGATTGCCTGGCTCTGGCGAGTTTTGGCAATTTCACCTATTATAAATGGCATTTATGTCATCTCCCGAAATCCGGGTGCAACGACTATCGTATCCACTCCGTTAACAACTGATTGGAGACAAACCATGAAACGCTATGTCATCGAACGTGATCTGCCCGGCGTGGGCGCAATGAACGGCCAGGAGCTCAAGGGCGCCGCGGCCACCTCGAACCAGGCGCTCGCCGATCTTGCCGGAAGGGCGCAATGGGTACAGTCTTTCGTCGCCGACGACAAGACCTTCTGCATCTACCTCGCCGACAGCGAGGAAGCCGTTCAGGAGCACGCCCGTATCAGCGGCTTCCCCGCCAACAAGGTGACGGAAGTTCGTAACATGATCGACCCGCTGACCGCGCATCAGTAAGCGGCGATAACTGCCGCCCGACCGGCAACCCCGCCGGGCGGCCTTTTTCCGGACCCGAGGAGATTTAACATGAACACTGTCATACCCGATCCTCAACCCGCGCGTTTTCGCTGGCTCGACCTCGCCGCCGTGGACGCGCGCAAGGCGGCGGATTTCTACCTCGGCATGTTCGGCTGGGACACGCAACGCGAGGCGGCCAACGGCGGAGAATTTCTGCGCTTCGCGCACGCGGGAGAGGTCCTGGCGTCGCTGTATCAACTCGGCCCGCGGCAGATCGCGGGCGGCGTGCCGTCGCACTGGACGCCCTATATCGGGGTTAATGACGTCGGAGCGATGGCTGCCAGGGCGGCAAAACTGGGAGGCCAGGTAGTGGTGAAACCGTTTGACGTCGACGGTATGGCCCGGGTGAGCCTGGTCACCGATTCGACCGGCGCACTGCTCGGCCTGTGGGAGCTTTCGCAATGAAACAACTCGACGTCACGATCCTGCTGTTGAACGACTGCTACGCATCGACCGCGCTGGCGCCGATAGAGGTCTTTCATTCCGCCGGCAGCCTGTGGAATTCCCTTACCGGCAACGAATCCGAACCGCGCTTCCGGGTCACGGTCGCCTCGCTCGACGGCGGGCCGGTCGAAACGCCTTACTCGGTCGGCCTGCTGCCGCAGACCTCGATCGACGCGGTCGGACAACCCGACATCGTCGTGGTCCCGGCCTCCGGCCTCGACCTGGATGTGCAATTCGAAAGGCACCGCGCGCTGTTTCCATGGTTACGGCGCTGGCACGAGAACGGCGCCATTATCGCGAGCATCTGCAGCGGCGCCGCCTACCTGGCCGAGGCCGGATTGCTCGATGGCCACGAGGCGACCACGCACTGGGGTGCGGCGGCCGCCTACATGGAACGCTATCCCGGGGTCAGGTGGCGTCCCGACGTGTTCGTCACCGAGGACCGGCGCGTGCTCTGCAGCGGCGGCGTTTACGCGGCCATCGACCTCAGCCTCTATCTGGTCGACAAGTTCTGCGGCCACGAGGTCGCGGTGCGCACCGCCAAGGCCCTGCTCGTCGACATGCCGCGCAGCAACCAGTCCGGCTACGCACTGCTGCCCTTGTCGAGACCGCACGACGATGAAAAGATTCGCCAGGCCGAAGCTTACATGCGCCAGCATTTCGCCCGCGACCTGCCGATCGAATCTCTCGCCGGGAGCGTGAACATGAGCGCGCGCAACTTCATCCGGCGCTTCAAGGAAGCGACCGGACAGGTTCCGGGCAGATATCTGCAGGCCCTGCGAATTTCGATCGCCAAAGAAATGCTCGAAGACGGCGCACGCTCGGTGCAGGCGATCAGCTCGGCGGTCGGTTACGAGGATATCGCTTTCTTCAGGGCGCTTTTCAAGCGCTTGACCGGGATGACCCCCGCCGAGTACCGGAGCAAATTTACCGGGCTGCGCAGCCGCGAGAGCCGCCTTTCGGCCGAAAGCGGCCAGTGAGGCCGACGCGAGGCGCGCCTTGTTCAATCTTCCCGTAAACATGAACCCCTTCACCCGGCACCCTCGGCGACAGGGCGTCACTTATGCCGAGCACGGCCGTTTCGCGATGGGAATTGCCTGCCGCCTGTTGAAGAGCGTGGTCGTATTCGGGGTACACGCGGTGTTTCCATTCATATCGATTTCCCGCGAACTCGACCTGGAGTCGACCGCGGCTTTCCTCGCGGAACGCAATCGATGGATCGAAAGCGCCGCAGCCGGTCTCGGGGAAAACCGGGATCCGGCGGCAACGCCGAGCGGCCGGAGTTCCACGAACAATATTCCCGCCTCGCAAACGTTTTGATCCATCGCGTATTAAGGTTCGCAATCCCTGGGCTTTCCGGTGTGCATTTGCCGACGCCCCGTGCAGTTTCACTTTTTTTTGCGGACCTCGTCGAGCGCCCTTTTATAGTCGTCGTAGGACTGCCGGTAGTCTTTTATGCAATCTTCGTATTGCGACTCCGGCAGGGTCTGGCATTCGACCCGGCCCCGTTTCTGCATGGCCTCGTATAATTGCCGGTCGCTGCACCCCGTGATCGCCAGTAACGGGATCGTAAACAACGGCACGGCTGTCCTGTCGATCTTCATCGCTCAAAAAATGCGCCGTCGGCAAGGAATTCAAAGGACCGGGCGTCGACCTTTGTCGGCATCGAGACTCGCCCTTCGATATCCGCTTTTACTGCATCAAATCACTCGCGACCAATTGACCGGGATCGTCGAACAGCTGCCATTTGTGGGCCGGAACCTGTTTGAAAGCCTCGAGGTAACGGGCCTCGCCGCGACCGGCGCCATCCAGGTTGCGGATCAGGATGTGCCGGATCGCCTGTGGAAAGCGGCGTGCGATTTCGCCGTAGACTTCGGGATCCTGCTCGCCGCTGTCTCCGATCAGGATGAACCCGTGGCCGGGATATTTCTCCAGGATCGGCACGATTTGCGCCGGTTTGGTCTCGTCGCCCTTTTTGAACAGGTTGAAAAACGTCTTGTCGCGAAAGCGGAACGATTTCAAATCCAGGGTCGCCCACGGAAATCCCGCCGCATCGAGAAAATCGCGTAACGGCTCGTAAAGCTGCCACGGGCTCGAAGAGACGAAGTGCAGGCTCGCGCCCCTGGCCACGAGATCGCGATACAACTCCGGCATCCCCGGCACCGGCCGAAAGGGTTTGTAAAAAGTGCTTTCGAACAGCAGCTTGTGGTCGGTCACGTGGCTGATTTTGACCGTGTCGTCGATGTCGCTGATGATGCTCACGCCGGCGGGCGGTACGAGTTGCGACCGCGCCTCGAAATGGCGCGTCTCGTGCGCGGCCGTTACCGCGAAAAAGCGGATCTGCCCGTGCTCGGAGTTCGCGTCGATCTGCCCGGCGGGAAATTGCAGCACGCCGGACAGGTGACCGTTCGGTTCCGACGGCGGCAGCGTAACATCCTCTCCGGCGATGCGCACGACCAGGGTTTTCCCGCGCTCGTTGTCGGCGATCAGTAAATTGGCCCGGCGATCGAAATACGCCTGCGATTCCGGTCCGACGACCAGCCCGTATTTTTCTTCCAGCAGCTCGGCGAACAGGCCTTTGCGCACCACGCTGGATTCAGGCTCGTAAATCCATGCATGCACCGGAATATTCCATTGTCCGTTTTCGGTATCGAGCCAGGCCGCGGTGTTGAAGAAAACGACCGTTTCGTCGGCCTTGATATCGGAAATACCGGGCGGGGCGTCCGCCGCGGCGGTAAACGCGCAGTTCGGCCAGCCGTAACCCCATCGCCAGGGCAGCAACGAGCAGGGTTGACCGCCGATGCGCACCGCCTGGTACATCAACTCGGAAATCGTCGAGAAGGCTTCGCGAACGCTCTCCTCGGATACGTCGTACTCTTCACCGAGTGCCGGCGCCAGGCGCTCGCCGGTCGCGGCGACGCAGGCTTCGAGTTCGCGGTCGGCGGCGACGCGCCGATTGAATCCATCGTCGACACGACCCTGCCAGTAAAGCCGGTCATGCGCGACGCAACAGGCTTCCCAGGGCGGCCGTTCACCGAACTCGTCCTCGAAACCGGGTATTAGGCGGGCCAGGGTTTCCCAGCTTTTCGACTGGTTGCCGCTGCAGCCGTCGGTGGTGAACGGCTCGATTTCGGCGTCTGCCTGCACCGCTTGCAACTGGCGCATGCGAAATTCCTCGATTTCACGCATACCCTCGGCGAGCGGGGTTTCGGCCGCGGCATATGGCGACAGCAGGGCCAGGGACAGCAGGGCCAGTGTCTTGCGACTGAAGGATACGATATTCACGATGTCTCGACGGGAAGCCTGTCGGCTACAGCTGATCCGCTTCGATTTTATCCGCTATGGCGCGAGCTGGGTAGCGCGACTGTTTATTTCGATTGTCCGGATCGCAAACAGGCTGACGACGCTCGTCCTTGCACGGCTTCTGCTCCCCGGCCCCGGCAGCAAAAAACTTTTCCCGAATATTGACAACCAGATTGTCAATATGAATAATGACAACTTAGTTGTCAAAAAGATCGGAGTCGACATGTCCACGCCGGTAAGCAAAGATTCTTACCAGATAATCTGGCTGGTGCGCAGGCTGTTCCGCGCCCTGGCCCGGGAATCGAACCGAATGCTCGAAGACCTGGGTATATCCGCGGCCGACCGGGCCGTGATGGAGTTTCTCTATCCCGATCGGCAATTGTCGGTCCCGGCCATTGCCGCGCAATACCAGGTATCGAGGCAGCATGTACAGGCAACCGTCAATGCGCTGCTCGAGGCCGGGTTCGTTGTGACCCGTGATAACCCCCGTCACCAGCGCTCCCCGCTGATCGTCCTGAACGCGAGTGGCCGCAAGCTGTTCGACAGGGTATCGAAACGGGAGGCAAAGGTGGTCGATGCGTTGTTTGCCGATGTCTCTGGCCGCGAGTTACAGATCACACGGCAAACCCTTCAGTCCCTGTTGAACGAATTATCGAAAGAGTAGAGACATGAAATATTTAAATTATCGAAAATATCCTTTTTCCCGGCAGCCGGGTCTTTCCCAGCCGAACCGGGTTGTGTCAGCTCGCCTCGTCGAGCGGGAACGGAGGCCTGCATGAGTATCCGTATACTTGATTATCGCCCGCCGAGAATCGCGCAGGTGTTGGTACTGGCTGCCGCATTGCTGCACTGGGCCACGCCGCTGAAGCAGCTACAGGTTTATTCCAGCCATTGGCTGGGGCTGCTCGTCGGTGCAGCCGGGTTCGCGGTCATGATGTGGGGCTGGTGGTTGTTCCGCAAATACGACACGGCGATTTGCCCGGGCGCGAAACCGCGCCGGCTGATCGTGTCGGGTGTTTACCGATTGAGCCGCAATCCGATGTACCTGGGCATGGTGGCCATGTTGTTCGGTATCGCAATCTACGTCGGCAGTTTTCCGTTTTACCTCGCGGCAGCGATCTACCTCCTCGTCATCGACCGGTTTTTCTGCTCCTGCGAGGAAAGCCGATTGCTCGATGCGTTCGGCGATGAATACCTCGCTTACAAAAACCGGGTGCGGCGCTGGATATGACGGCAGCCCGGAAGGCGGGAAAATGATGGGAACGAGCCGGTGTCGTGACTGATCGCTGATCGGACCGGTTTCGACTGGTCCCGAACAGGCGAATACCGGTTATTTCCCCGATTTTTGCGTCCTTTCGCGCGTTCCTGCGTCTATTGGGGTATTGCTAACCCGAAAAGGAGAAAGATCGTGAGATTGCAGCTTGCACTGAACGTACCCGACCTGGACGCAGCGGTCGCCTATTACTCGAAGCTGTTTGACGCCGAGCCGCACAAGCGGCGAGACGGTTATGCCAACTTTGCCCTCGACGAGCCCGCGCTCAAGCTGGTGCTGTTCGAAAATCCGGCGGCAGATGCCCAGCTGAACCACCTCGGTGTCGAAGTGATGGAAGCCGACGAACTCGAGAGCGCATCCCGGCGTCTCGATGCGGCAGGTATCCTGGATTCGGTCGAGACCTCGACCGAATGTTGTCATGCCTCCCAGGACAAGATCTGGTCGCGCGCACACAACGGGTTGCGCTGGGAATGGTACCGAATTCTCGAGGACGATACGGACCCGCAGCGCGACAGGCTCGGTTGCACCTGTTGTACCGGCGGGCGGATGGCGGATAACATAGGTGCCTGATCGTTCGGCCGATTGGAGAACCTGCAGCGAGCAGCCATGAGCGACGTGGAATGGGCATCCTTCGAGGCACGGCTGCGGACTTACGTCGGCGGTCGTGTCGATTCGCGCTGGGTCGACGATGTCGTCGGAGATATCCTGCTGAAGCTGGTCCGCCATCGCGACGGGATCGGGTCGGTCGGCAACCCGTTGGCATACGTGCTGCGAGTCGCGTCCAACGCAATCGCTGATCACTACCGGCGCAAGTCGGTCGAACAGCGGGCGCTGGCGGACTTCGAGCAGGACAATGCCATTCACCCGCACGAAGAGGTTCGGCAAGACGACGAGGCGATGGCCGACATGGCGCGTTGCGTGGCGCCTTTCATCGAAAACCTGCCCGGGAAATACCGCGATGCATTGCTGCTGACCGAGATCGAGGGCCTGTCACAACCGGCAGCCGCGCGGCGACTCGGCCTGTCGACATCCGGCATGAAATCGCGCGTGCAGCGCGGCCGCGCGCAATTGAAGCAGGCCCTGCTGCAATGCTGCGCGATCGAAATCGATCGGCGCGGCGGCATCGTGGACTACGACCCGCGCACCGGCGACTGCGGCGACGAATGCTCGTCTTGAAATATACGTTTGCCTCGTCAGTGAAACGATACTGCAGCGAAATCAGGGAGCGGAGACCGCCAGCCGGTAGCCGACGCCCTGCACGGTAACGATGAAGCGCGGGCGGGTCGGGTCGTCGCCGAGTTTCTGCCGCAGCTGACCGACCAGTACCCGCAGGTAATGGGTCGCGTCCTGCTGGGCGGGTCCCCAGACCTCGCGCAGGATCTGCTGGTGGGTCAGCACCTGTCCCGGGTGATCGGTCAGCAGGTGGAGGAGTTCGTATTCTTTCTTCGACAGGTGAACGGGCTCGCCGTCGACGCTGACTTCTCGCTGCGCGAGGTCGACACGCAGGCCCGCCGACTCGTATACGGTCGGCGTGGACGTTATGCCCTCGTGGCCACGCAATACGACCCGAATCCGTGCCATGAGCTCGCCGATCCCGAAGGGTTTGGTGACATAGTCGTTGGCGCCGGAATCGAGCGCCTGCACCTTTTCCATCTCCGAGGCGCGCACCGACAATACGATGATCGGTACCCGGGACCATTCCCGCAGGCGCAGGATGAAGTCCTGCCCGTCCATGTCGGGCAGGCCGAGATCGAGAACGACCAGCCGGGGATCGACCTCGGCACAGAGCCTGAGCCCGTCTTCGCCGAGACGCGCTTCCTCGACGGCAAAGCCGTGCGCTTCCAGGCTGATACGCAAAAACCGGCGGATCTGTGCCTCGTCCTCGACGACGAGAATCGTGCCCGGTGACTCGCTCATCCCCTGTTCACCTCGTCCGGCCTCGTTAACGGCAAGGCGATCCGCATGCAGGTGCCGCGGCCGTCCTTGCCGGCATGGGCGGTGACCGTGCCATTGTGCGCGCCGATCATGCCGCGGCATATCGCCAGTCCCAGGCCGGTTCCCTGCAGATCGCCGCGGTCGCCCCGGCGTACGGTGTAGAACATGTCGAAGATTTTTTCCCGCTCCGTTGCCGGGATCCCGGGACCCTCGTCGCAAACCGCGATTTCGACCCGGTCTTCGTCGGATTCGACGCCGATGCCGATATGGCCGCCGGCCGGCGAAAAGCGGGCGGCATTGTCGAGCAGGTTCACCAGCGCCTGTTCGATCAGCACGCCGTGTACCCACAGCAACGGCGCCGACGGCGGTATCTCGATGTCGATGTTCAACCCTTTCAAAGCGTTGCTCATCCGTTCGACCGCGCTGGAGACGATATCGTGGACATCGACCCAGTCGCGTTTCAACGGCAGGCTGCCGTGACCGAGCCGGGTCATGTCGAGCAGGTTCTGGATATGACGATCGAGTCGTTGCGCCTCGTCGACGACGGTCGCCAGCAGTTCGGTACGATTGGCCTCGCTGAACGAATTGCCGTATTCCAGCAGGCTGGTTGTCGAGCCGATGATCGATGCCAACGGGGTTCGCAGATCGTGCGAAACCGACGAGAGTAGCGCCGAACGCAATTGCTCGGTTTCCGAAACGACCCTGGCTTGCTCGAGATCGGCCACCAGCCGGGTGCGGTCCAGGGCAATCCCGGCCTGCTCGGAAACGCTGCGCGCGGAATCGATCTGCTCATCGTCCAGTTCGCCGGATACGGCGATTAGTCCGGCCGGCTCGTTGCTCGTAGCCAGCGGCAGAAACGTCCAATGCTCGACCCTGACCGGTTCGACGGACTTGCCCGCCCAGGCCGCGTCGACTGCCGTTCGGGACGGCTCGAGATTTTCGCCGGCTCTTGCGCGGCTG
>JASFKL010000176.1:0-8480 GCA_050118655.1 Gammaproteobacteria bacterium
GCCGAGCCCATGCTGCACCGCGTAAACGGGCGCGTAGATGAAAAAGAAAACCCACCAGGACGAGCGCATGAAGACGATGGTCCAGGCCAGGCGCAGGCGCGGTTGCGCCAGGAAACGGCCGATACTGCGCGCCGGCCCTCGGCGTGACCGTTCGTTTTGCGCGACTATGCCGGGCTTGTCGCCGAGGCGCAGCATCCAGAAGATCGCAATCAGCAATAACGACATCGAAGCACTCACCGCGAAAGGCGCGAGATTGCCGAATCGCTGATAGAGGAACATCCCCAGTGCCGGACCGACCACCCAGGCGACCGCGCCGTACTGCATGCGCCGCGGTTCGGATACGGTCAGTTCGGTCCGGCGTATGTATTGCAGGATGTACAGGGATAGCGTGATGTTCAGGCAGGCGGTTCCATATACCCTGAACAGCATGCCGAGCGTCTGGCCGGCGAGACTATGGGTCGCGAGCGACGCGGCGGCGGCGATTATCAGCAACGCGCCCAGGGTATAAACCCAGCGCCTCGACAGGTGCCGAATCAGCAGCGGGATCGAAAAGCTGGCCATCAAGCCGGTGACCCCGACCGCCGAGAACAGCAGGCTGACATCGCGCGCATTGCCGAGCAGGTAGAGAGCCTGCACGGTGATCACCGTCGACAGCAGGGAGCGCGCATAGGATTCCAGGGCATAGAGCGACGCGAACACGCTCGCCCCGGGGCGCTCCTGCGCGGTTTGCAACCACAACGGATAACGAACGTTTATTGGCGGATCCTCGGGTCCCGGTTGTCAGGCAGGCCGATTTTATAGCAGAGTTTCAATCCGCGATCCGGAATTTCGACCCCTCCAAAACCAACTTCCGGGAGCGATGCGGGAAATACCCGGAACTTCAGGCGTTACGCCGACGGACCTCGCTCATGAAGCGCTCGCGAATCACGACCGGGTCTTTTTCGATGACCGGCACCTTGATATTGCCGGATTCGCATTTGCAGACGATGACCGTCATCTGCCCGGCGTCCAGAGCCGCCTGCACGGTGGCGGCGGCATCTTCGGCCTGGCACTCGACGACATGTTCACAGCCGCAGGCGGTGGCGACCGCGGCCAGCGAGGTTTTCTTGCCGGCATAGGTCGGCTGATCGCCGGTCGAGCCGTAGCTGCCGTTATCGATGATCAGCAGGATGAAATTGTCGGCGACGTTGTTGGCAATCGTCGGCAGCGTGCCGAAATTGGTCAACACCGAGCCGTCGCCGTCGATGGCGATAACCTTCTGCGGCTGCGCCAGCGCGAGGCCGAGACCGATCGACGATGCCAGGCCCATGGTTCCGAGCATGTAGAAATTGCTCGGCTGGTCGTCGAGCAGGTGTAATTCCTGGCTCGGCAGGCCGATGTTGCAGACCACCAGCTGATCGGAGATTACCGGTACCAGGGATTCGAGGACTTCGCTGCGAATCATGCCGCCCCCTTCCAGAAACTGGCGTCGGTCAGTATCGCGACGGGTTTCTTGCACATGTAGCAATACTTCAGAATCGCGTCGAGTTCGTGAATGTCGTCGGGATGGTGAAAGTGATAAGTCGGTATATTCATCTGCGCCAGCAAGGCCCTGGTATGCACCGCCATTTCCACCTGGCAGGCCACCGGCTCGCCCAGCTCGCCGCGGTAGCTGATCAGCATCGGCAGCGGGATGCGGTAATACTGGATCAGCGTCGCCAGCGTGTTGATGGTCACGCCGATGGCGGTATTCTGCATGATGATCGCGGCGCGCCTGCCGCCCATCCAGGCGCCCGCGCAAAGGCCCATGCCCTCGTCTTCCTTGTTGGACGGGATGTGGAAAATATCGCTGCTGGCCTCGATTCCGGCGATCACCCCGGCGAGCTGCTTGCAGGGAACCGTGGTGACGAAGGACACGTTGTTGTTCACCAGGTCGGTAACAATTTGTTCGTTTACGGACATGTTTTCGGTTTGCTTCCGGCTGACCGGAGCAGTATCCGGGTAAACACCGCCGAAGACAACACCCGGCGGCGGAAAATCCGCCCGGATCGCCCCTGATGCCAATTCCGGCTTTCATCTCGACGAATGAAACCCTATAGTTAGGCCAGACTCTGGAACAGATCGATGAGCGAAACCGAATATCAGGAATACGACGAAAACCTGATGGCCCTGTTGGAAGCCATCTGGGGCGAGGGCTTCATGTCGCCGGGGGGCACCGACGAAGTTGACCGCTACCTGGCGGGAATCGAACTCACGGGACGCAAGGTGCTAGATATCGGCTGCGGCCTGGGCGGCGTCGATATGCATCTCGCGCGCAGCCACGGCGCCCGGGTCACCGGCATCGACATCGAGCAGGAATTGATCGACCGCTGCCGGGAGCTGGCCGACAGGCACGCGCTCGGCGGTCAGACCGAGTTCCTGCGCGTCGATCCGGGGCCGCTTCCGTTCGCCGACGCGAGTTTCGATATCGTCACCAGCAAGGATTCGATCATCCATATCGAGGACAAGCACGCGCTCGCCGGCGACGTGTTCCGCCTGCTCGAGCCGGGCGGCTGGTTCGCGGCCAGCGACTGGCTGGCCGGTTACGAGGGTGATACCCCGCCGGAAATGCAGGCCTATATCGAAGTCGAGGGGCTCGATTTCAGGCTCGCCTCGGCGGCAACCTACGCCGATGCGCTGGAGGCGGCCGGCTTTGTCGATATCGAAATCGTCGACCGTAACGAATGGTACCGGCAAGAGGCCAGGAAAGAGCGCGACGACTTGAAAGGGGCGCTTTACAAGGGTCTCGCCTCGCGAGTCGGCGACGAGTTTCTCGAGCGCGAGGTCGAGGTCTGGGACAAGATGATCGTCGCCGTCGACCTGGGCCAGCTGAGGCCTACCCACCTGCGAGGCAGGAAACCCGGCGGACCCGGAGCCAGATGACGATAGCCGCCGCCCGTTACCTGCTCTACTGCCTGCTCGGCGTCCTGCTGCTGGGCGCCGGGCGTCCGGTCGGGGCGGTCGAACCGATCCGCGTGGTACTCGAACTGCAGCCCGATATCGATAACGGCCGCCGCCAGTTCGCGATCTGCGCGCGCTGCCATTTGCCCGAGGCCTGGGGTACGCGCGACGGCAGTTACCCGCAGCTCGCCGGGCAACACGTCAACGTCCTGATGAAGCAATTGCTCGATATCCGCAGCGGCCGTCGCGCCAACCCGACGATGCGGCCATTCGTGCAGCGACGCACCATCGGCGGCTACCAGAACCTGGCCGACGTGGTCGCCTATATCTCCACGCTGCCGATGACCCCGGCACCCGACCAGGGTCCCTGGGGACCGGATAGCGCTGAATTCAGCGAGGGAGCCGAAATCTATGCCTCGCGCTGCGCCGCCTGTCACGGCAGCGACGGCGGCGGGGACAACGCCCGCGCCTATCCGCGCCTGCAGGGCCAGCATTACAGTTACATGCTGCGCCAGGCTCGCCTGGTCCGCGATGGTCTGCGCGAGGTCGAGCCGGGCATGGCGGCGGTTTTCGCGGCGCTCACCGCGGAGCAGGTCGGCAAGGCATTGAACTACGTGTCTTACCTGCCGATCCCGGCCGCGGACCTGGCGCCGGACGTCGACTGGCGCAACCCGGATTTTCAATGAGAGCGTCCGTCGATGAGTAATTCCCGCCGTTTCAGCCGCCGCCGTTTCCTGCAATCCGGGGGCGCTTTGCTGGCCGGCAGCCTGCTCGGCGGCGCGAATGCCGCCGACTCGCCGGCCGCGCCACCGTCGATCCAGAAGATCCTGCGCCGCGCCGGCGCCGCGTCGTCGGGCGGAACGCGCGTCATCGTGGTCGGCGGCGGATGGTCCGGCCTGACCATGGCCAAGTACCTGAAACGCTTCAATCCCGCTTTCGACATCACCCTGATCGACCGCCAGCAATACTTCCTTTCCTTCCCGCTCAGCAACCCCTGGCTCGCCGATCAACTGAATCTCGATTTCCTGAGCCACAGCTTTTACGATGCCGCCAACAACCACGGTTACCGATTCCTGCAAGCCGACATGCTCGGCCTCGACCGCGAGTCGCGGCGGGTATACACCGACCAGGGTTATCTCGAATACGATTACCTCGTGATGGCGCCCGGAGTCGAGTACGACTATGCGCGCATCGGTATCGATGATCCGGCGCAGCAGCAGCAATTATTTCAGCACTATCCCGGCGGTTTCGTGGCCGGCTCTGAACTTTTGACCATCAAGCGAAAAGTCGAGAGTTTCAATGGCGGCACTTTCCTGCTCACCGTTCCCAACGGCGACTATCGCTGCTCGGCCGCACCCTACGAACGCGCCTGCATGATCGCGGCGATGTTCAAGCGGCGGCGTCTGCGGGCGAAGGTTTTACTGCTCGACATGAATCCGGGCATCACCATCAAGGCGGAGGGATTCACGCGCGCCTTCGAAGAACTCTACAGCGACTACATCGACTACCAGCCCAGCTCGGAAATCAGCGGCGTCGATATCGGCGGCCGACTGCTCGAAACCACCTTCGACGAGTACCCGTTCGACGATGCGGTCATCTATCCGCCGGTGCGCGCATCCAGCCTGATCGAGGCAGCCGCCATCGATAACCCGCAGGACCCGCAAAAGGCCCCGCTTACCGATCCGTTCCGCTATCACCTGATCGGCGACGAACGGGTATACGTCACCGGCGATTCTCGTTCGCAACCCTTTTCCAAGGGCGGACATACCGCGCACTCCGAGGCCCAATACGTCGCCGAGGTCATCGCCGCGCATGCCCTGGGCCGCGAGGCGGCCTGGCGCAGCCCGCAAACCATGTGTTTTTCGGCGGTCGACATCAATCCGCTCGAATCGATGAGCATCATCACCTATTACCGCTTCGACGAGCACAGCGGACAATTCGCTTTCGACCGCACCCACCTCGTCGATCGTTGGGACCCGCAGGGCGGACAGGCGAGCCTGGCCTGGGCGGAAGGCATGTTCGACGACATGTTCTACCGTTGACGCGATCGCCGTCGCAACCTGTTTATTGACGTCTGTCAAACCATTCGCCGCCGGCCGGCGCTAATCTCGATCCAGGATTTCAGGCGGATTAGCTCCAAGAGGTATCAATGCTGGTTGGTGAACACTGTAACCGTGAAGTCGTGGTCGTCGGTGCCGAGGATTCGGTGCTGGAAGCCGCGAAGGTGATGCGCGAGTATCATGTCGGCGATGTCGTCGTGGTAGAAGAGAAATACGGCAAGCAGTCGCCCATAGGAATCATGACCGATCGCGACATCGTGCTCGAAATCGTCGCCGAGGGCGCCGACCCGGGAAATATTCGTGTCGGCGATGCGATGAGCTTCGACCTGGTCAAGGTCAGCCACGACGACGATCTCATGTCCGCCATCGAAACCATGCGCGACAAGAGCGTGCGCAGGGTGCCGGTCGTCGACGCGAATGACGTGCTGATCGGTATTCTTTCGGTCGACGATCTGCTCGATCTGTGCAGCGAAGTCATGATCGACATCGTCAATCTCGTCGGTCGCCAGCAGCGACGCGAAACCCGCACCCGCCCCTGAGCCGCGATTCAAAAACGCTGTCGCAGCCAGACGCCGATGCAAGCTTTGCGCCCGCGTGCCGGACGAAGCCGGAAGGGCGTCAAATAGCACCCTCGGCGGCCAGCTGATCGCATACCTGCGCGATCGAGCGCTGCGTAATAGCGGCGATTTCCTGCATGTCCTCGCGCGTGGTGATCAGCGGCGGCGCGAAACCGAGAATGTCGCCGTGCGGCATCGCGCGCGCGATCAGGCCATTGGCCAGGCAAGCCGCGGAAATACGCGCGCCGACCTTGAGGCCGGGATCGAAACGCACCCGCTTTTCCGGGTCGGCGACGAATTCGATCGCCGCCATCATACCGGTGCCGCGCACTTCGCCGATGATCGGCGAGTCGGCAACCGCGCTCGCCAGGGTATCGCGCAGCGTATCGCCCAGCTCCGCCACGTGTTCAACGATACCCTCGCGCTCGAGCACGTCGAGGTTGGCGTTCGCCGCGGCCACGCAGATCGGATGGCCGCTGTAGGTATAACCGTGCGAAAACGCGCCGATCTCGTCCGAGTGCGAGGACAGCGCCTCGGCCACGCGCTCGCCGATGATCACCGCCGACAGGGGCGCATAAGCCGAGGTCAATCCCTTGGCGACGGTAATCAGGTCGGGCTGCATGCCGTAGCGCGAGGAACCGAACCAGGCGCCGATACGGCCGAAAGCGGTAACCACCTCGTCGGCGATCAACAGCACTTCGTATTTCTTCAGCACCGCCTGGATTTCGTCCCAGTAACCTTCCGGCGGCGGGGTGATGCCGCCCGTGCCGAGCACGGGTTCGGCGATGAAGGCGCCCACGGTATCGGGCCCCTCGGCAAGTATCATCTGCTCGAGCTCGGCCGCGCGGCGGCGCGAAAAATCGAGTTCGGATTCACCGGGCTCGGCGCCCCAGTAGTAATGCGGCGCACCCGTGTGCAGGATGCTCTTCACCGGCAGGTCCATGTGCGCGTGGTAAAAATTCATCCCCGTCATCGAACCCGAGACCACGGAACAGCCGTGGTAACCGCGCTCGCGGGCGATGATCTTTTTCTTGTCGTGCTTGCCGATGAGATTGTGGTAATGCCAGACCAGCTTTGCCTGGGTTTCGTTGGCATCCGAACCGGAAAGTCCGTAGAAGACCTTTTTCATGTTTCCGGGCGCAAGGTCGACGAGGCGCTGCGACAAGCGCGCCAGCGCGCGCGTGGTGTGACCGGCGTAGCAATGATAATAAGCGAGCTTATGCGCCTGCTCGGAGATCGCATCGGCGATCTCGGTGCGGCCATAACCGACGTTGACGCAATACAGGCCAGCGAAACCGTCGATCGAGGTCTGGCCCTCGGCATCGGTAATGCGGATCCCCTGCCCGCCTTCGACGATGCGCGGCCCGCCGATCTCGTCGGCCTCGAAAGCGCGTACCGGGGTGAAGGGATGCAGGGTCGCGGCGCGGTCCATCTTCGACAGCGCTTCGTTTGACGGGGCTGCGTTTTCGGCATCGGTGGCCGGACTGACTTGGCTATTCATGGCTAATCCTGATTCAAAATCAAATAGGTTGAGACAGGCGATCGCTCGCCCGTCGAAAAAATGCGGCGCCTCGAAGGTAGCGGGCGCGCGCCTTATGCATAATCGCGGCAGACATACTTGACCTCGGTAAAGGCTTCCATGCCCTGGCGCGCGCCCTCGCGCCCGATCCCCGACTGCTTCATGCCGCCGAACGGGATCGGCGCGCCGGTTACCTTGGTGCGATTGACCGCGACCATGCCGTATTGCAGGGCCTTCGTGAGGCGGTAGATACGGTGCGCGTTTTCGGTGTGCACGTAGGCGACCAGCCCGTATTCGGTATCGTTGGCGCGCGACAGGGCCTCGGCCTCGCTGTCGAAGGGCGCCACCGCGGCCACCGGCCCGAAAGTCTCCTCGTTGAAAATAGCCGCGTCCGCGGGCACGTCCGCGAGCACGGTGGGCCGATAGAACAGGTCCCCGGCCGGATGCGCCTCTCCACCGGTCAGGATGCGCGCCCCGCGATCGGTCGCATCGCGCACGTGTTCGGCCTGCTTGGCCAGTGCGCGCTCGTTCATCAGCGGGCCGATGGTCGCATTATCGATTCCCCGCCCGACATCGAGGGCGGCGGTTTTTTCCGCGAAGCGGCGACAAAACTCGTCGTATACCGGCCGCTCGATCAGGAACCGGTTGGCCGCGAGGCAATCCTGACCCGAGGTCGCGAACTTGGCCGAAATCGCGCACTCGACCGCGTGGCCGATATCGGCATCGGCAAATACCAGGAAGGGCGCGTGGCCGCCGAGCTCCATGACGATGCGCTTGACGGTATCCGCGCTTTGCCGGTAGAGCAGGCGGCCGACCTCGGTCGAGCCGGTGAAAGATATCGCGCGCACCCGGGGAGTCTTCATCCATTCGCCCACGATAACCGGCGCTTCGCCCGGCACGACGCTGAAGACGCCCGCCGGGAATCCGGCACGCGCGGAAAGTTCCGCCAGCGCCAGCGCCGACAGCGGGGTTTCGTGCGACGGGTGCGCGACCACGGTACAGCCGGCCGCGAGCGCCGCGGCCGCTTTGCGGGTCAGCATCGCGTGCGGAAAATTCCACGGCGTGATCAGACCCGCGACGCCCACCGGTTCGCGCCAGACCTCGACCTCGGCGCCCTTGAGGTGAGAGGTCACGCTCTCGATGTTGGGGCGCTTGGCTTCCTCGGCGTAAAATTCGACGAAGGAAGCGCCGTACTCGATTTCACCGCGCGCCTCGTCGAGCGACTTGCCCTGTTCGCGGGTCATGATCATCGCGAGATCGTCGATATTATCGAGTATCAGATCGTTCCAGCGGCGCAATATTTTCGATCGCTCCTGCGGCAGCAACGCGGACCATTCGCGAAAAGCTTCCTCTGCCGCGTCGACCGCGGCGATACTCTGCCCGGCACTGATACTGGCGACCGCAGCCAGCCGGCCGCCGTCGGCC
>JASFKL010000177.1:0-8459 GCA_050118655.1 Gammaproteobacteria bacterium
GCATCGAGCCTCGCGCTAATCGCCGGAGCCAGCAGCCTGCGCGAGCAAATCGAAAGCGAGCGCCAGCCGCTGTTTTTTTCCGCCTGGCTGCTGGCGCTTGCCGGTATGTGCGGCATCCTCGTCTCGGCCGACGCGTTCAATATCTTCGTGTTCATGGAAATCTCGTCGCTGGCCAGTTACGTCCTCGTCGCCGGCGGACCGGACCGCCGCGCCCTGCCCGCGGTATTCAAGTACCTGACCATGGGTACCATCGGCGCCACCTTTTACCTGATCGGCGTCGGGCTGATTTACCTGATGACCGGCACGCTCAACCTCGAGGACATGGAACTCAGGATACACGAGGTTGCCGACCAGAGACCGATCCTGGTCGCGGCAGGCTTCATTACCGTGGGCCTGGCTCTGAAGGCGGCCATATTTCCGCTGCACGTGTGGCTGCCCAACGCCTACACCTACGCGCCGCACGTGGTGACGGTATTTCTCGCCGCCTGCGCAACCAAGGTTGCGCTCTACGTGTTGCTGCGCTTCGACCTGTTCGTGTTCCAGCCCAACCTCGCGGGCCACGATTTGCAGTTCGCCTATTTCCTGATGCCGCTATCGCTGCTCGCGATCCTGATCGCCTCCGCGGTGGCGATGTTCGAACTCGACCTGAAACGCCTGCTGGCCTGGTCCTCGGTAGCGCAAATCGGCTACATCACGCTCGGCGCGAGCCTGGCCAGCAAGGCCGGATTGACCGCCAGCTTGCTGCATGTCTTCAACCACGCGCTGGCCAAGAGTGCACTGTTCCTGGCCTGCGCCTGCCTGGCGATGTCGGTGGCGAAACTGCGCGTCGACAGCATCGGCGGTGCCGCGCGGCAAATGCCGTGGACCATGGCGGCCTTCGTGCTTGCGGGCCTGAGCCTGATCGGCGTACCCGGAACCGCGGGTTTCATCAGCAAGTGGTACCTGATTTCGGCGACTTTCGCCTCGGGGATGACAGGCATCCTGTTGGTCGCGGTTATCGTCGTCAGTTCGCTGATGGCCGTGGTTTATATCTGGCGCGTGGTCGAATCCGCTTACTTCGGCGTCGCGACGAATGACCAGGCCATCACCGAGGCGCCGCTGGCGCTGCTGGTACCGACCTGGGTAGCGGTCCTGCTAAATCTCTACTTCGGCCTGTTTCCCGACATCCCGTTGCAGCTGTCGAGCACCGCGGCCGAGACATTGCTATGGCACCAGCCGTGAACGCCCTGGATCCGATCGCTCTGGCCTTCGTCCTGCCGCTGGCGGGCGCCGTCGGTATCGCCTTTGCCGGGCGGATCAGCGCGAACCTTCGCGAAGGCGTAACCCTGGTCACCGCGGGCGCGCTGGCGTGGACCGTGTGGAGCCTGCTGCCCGAACTGATGGCGGGCGGAAGACCCGAACTGTCCCTGTTCGAAATCCTTCCCGGTATCGAGATCGCGTTCAGGGTCGAGCCGCTGGGCATGTTGTTCGCCGCGCTGGCATCGGGCCTGTGGATCGTCAACTCGGTGTACTCGATCGGTTACATGCGCGGCAACAATGAAAAGCACCAGACCCGGTTTTACGTTTTCTTCGCCTTGTCGCTGGCTGCCACGATGGGCATCGCGTTCGCAGCCAACCTGTTTACGCTGTTCCTGTTTTACGAGGCCCTGACCCTGTCGACCTACCCGCTGGTCTCGCACAAGGGCGATGCCGATACGGTGCGCTCGGCGCGGATTTATCTCGGTATCCTGCTGACCACCTCGATCGGGCTGTTGCTGCCGGCGATCATCTGGACCTATCTCGCGGCGGGCGGCGGCGATTTTACCCCCGGCGGTATTCTTGCCGGGAAAATCGAGGGACCCGGGCTGGGTCTGCTGCTGGCGCTGTTCGTATTCGGCATCGGCAAGGCCGCGGTGATGCCGGTACACCGCTGGTTACCCGCGGCGATGGTCGCGCCGACTCCGGTCAGCGCCCTGCTGCACGCGGTGGCAGTGGTCAAGGCCGGCGTCTTCAGCGTTACCAAGATCATCATTTATATTTTCGGCGTCGATCACCTGTTCGCGACACCGAGCAGCGACTGGCTGCTTTATGCCGCGGCGTTCACGATCATTGCCGCGAGCCTGGTAGCACTGCGCCAGCAAAACCTGAAGCGGCTGCTGGCCTATTCGACCGTCGCGCAACTGTCGTACGTGGTACTGGCGGTAGCGATCCTCAAACCGCTCGCCGAAATCGGTGCATCTATTCACATCGTCGCGCACGCCTTCGGCAAGATCACGCTGTTCTTCGCCGCCGGGGCGATTTACGTCGCCTCGAAAAAAACCGAGCTCAGCCAGCTCGCCGGAATCGGCCGGCGCATGCCCTGGACCATGGCCGCGTTCACCATCGGCGCGCTGTCGATGATCGGCGTGCCACCGACCGGCGGCTTCGTTTCCAAGTGGTACATACTCGCCGGCGCCTTCCAGTCGGACAACTATGTCGCGATCTTCACGATCATCGCCAGCACGGTGCTGAACGCGGCCTATTTCCTGCCCATCGTGTTCGCCGCCTGGTTCGGCCGCGAGGCCGACGCCCAGGCCGGGGATCATGGCGAAGCGCCGCTGGCCGCGGTGATCGCGCTGACCGTTACCGCCGCGCTGACCATCCTGTTTTTCCTGTTCAACGGCCCGGTGATTGCGCTCGAAAAACAGTTACTCGGAGTCGTGTCATGAACGATTTGCGCAACGACGACCCCTGGCTCGTGCGTCCCTCGTCGATCCGCCTGCTGTGGCGGGTTTTGTGGGGCGTACTCGCGCTGACGGTTGCGGCGCAGATCGTGATCAAGGTCAAAGGCTATTTCGGCATCGACGGCTGGTTCGCGTTCGGCGCGATCTACGGTTTCCTGTCGTGCCTGGCGATGGTGCTGTTCGCCAGGGGCCTCGGCTATCTCCTCAAGCGCGACGAAAACTATTACCGCGCGGAGCAGGACGATGGCTGATCTCATGCCTCCCGCGTTAATCCTGCTCGCCGCGGCGTTGTTGATCGGCCCGCTGCGCGGCCACCTGCGCTCTGCCGTGGTGCTCACCGCGCCCCTGATCACGCTATGGGCGGTGTGGCAGATTCCCGACGGCGTGGTCACCACCGTGCCGTTTCTCGACTATGTCATCGAACCGGTCGAAGGCAGCCCGCTACGACGCCTGTTCGCGACAATCTTTGCACTGATGGCATTCGTCGGCGGACTCTACGCGTTCCGCCAGGCGAAGTGGTACGAACTGGCGGCGGGCTATGCCTACGCCGCCGGCGCCATCGGCGTCAGTTTCGCCGGCGACCTGATCACGCTGTTCCTGTTCTGGGAATTGATGGCGCTGTTTTCGACCGTGGTGATCTGGTGCGGCGGCACGCCGTCCGCGCGCGCGGCCGGCATCCGCTATGCGATCATGCACCTGCTCGGCGGCGTGATCCTCAAGGTCGGCATCGAGGGCGTCGCCGTGCATACCGGCTCGATCGACATTCGGCCGCTGCTGGCAAGCGATTTCGATACCTGGATGATCCTGATCGGCATCCTGATCAACGCCGCGGCGCCGCCGCTGTCAGCCTGGCTCGCCGACGCCTACCCGGAATCGAGCCCGACCGGCTCGGTTTTCCTTTCGGCGTTTACCACCAAAACAGCGGTACTGGCGCTGATCCTGCTGTTCCCGGGCGAGCCGGTGCTGATCTGGATCGGTCTCTACATGATCATGTACGGCATCATCTACGCGCTGCTCGAGAACGATGCGCGCCGCATTCTCGCCTACTCGATCGTCAACCAGGTCGGTTTCATGGTGTGCGCGGTCGGCATCGGCACGCAGATGGCGCTGAACGGCGCGGCGGCGCACGCGTTTGCGCATATTATTTACAAGGCACTGTTATTCATGAGTGCCGGCGTGGTCGTCTATCGCACCGGCAAGAGCAAATGTACCGATCTCGGCGGGCTGTTCCGCACCATGCCGCTGACGACGATCTGCGGCATCGTCGGCGCGCTGTCGATATCCAGTTTCCCGCTGACCTCGGGCTTCACCACCAAGGCCATGATCTCGCAGGCCGCCATCGACGAGAGCCTGATGGTCGTTTACATGCTGCTGACCGCGGCCTCTGCGGGGGTTTTCCTGCATGCCGGGATCAAGTTTCCGTGGTTCGTGTTTTTCCAGAAGGATTCGGGCATGAGGCCGAAAGACGCTCCCTGGAACATGGCGGCGGCGATGCTGATCTTTACCGCGCTGTGTATCCTGATCGGTATTTTCCCGGAAACCTTCTACCAGTTTCTGCCCTACGCGACCGACTACGTTCCCTACAAGGCGGGCAAGGTGCTGTTTTACCTGCAGCTGCTGCTGTTCTCGGGCCTCGCGTTCTTCCTGCTGCTGCCGCTGATGCGGCGAACGCTGACGATCAGCCTCGACGTGGACTGGCTGTGGCGGGTCGCGCTTTATCGAGTCGCCGGATCCATGCTGCGCGGCATCGCGTTCGCCGGCCGCGTAGCGGAAACGCGGGCCCGAAACGGGGTGCTGGCGCTGCGCGACGCGACCCGTCGCCACCTCGGCGCTACCGATGGCGGCAACGAGCACGGCGTGTTCGCCCGCAACTGGCCGATCGGCACCACCGCGCTGTGGATCGCGGTGCTGTTATCCATTTACGTGCTTACCTATTTTATCTGACTCCCCGAACACGAATCCCGGCGGACAAATCACATCGACGCAGCAACTTTTCGCGCTCCGGCGAGTCAGATATAGCGATAATGGATTTTGATTACCGAACATTTTTTCGAGACCTGCCTTATCTCACCAGCATAAGGATACCGATTCCTGCCCGGCGCAAGGATGAAGCCCCGAACAACCGGCAATTACAGCGAAACTTTAATTTGTCCGGGTAAACGAATAATGGAAAAAAAAGAAACAGAGCGCAGGCGGTTCCTCACCGCGGCAACCATGTTTCTCGCATTGTCGGGTGCAGCAGCAACCTCGATCCCTTTCATCGAATCCTGGCAGCCCAGCGCCAGGGCCAGGGTGGCGGGCTCGCCGGTCACCGTCAAAATCGACAAGCTCGAAGCGGGTCGCATGATCACCGTCAAATGGCAGCGCAAACCCGTGTTTATTCTGCGACGCACCAAAGCCAACCTGAAAACCCTGACCGAAAGCAGGCACCTCGATGAGTTGCGGGATCCCAACTCCAGGGTCGACCACCAGCCCGATTATGCGAGAAACAAGTATCGAAGCATCCGTCCCGACGTCTTCGTCGCGGTCGGTATCTGTACCCACCTCGGCTGCGTTCCGGAGTACGTGCCCAGGGGCGATAGCAGTGGCGCCGAGGCGCTTTATTTCTGCCCCTGTCACGGTTCGAAGTACGACCTCGCCGGTCGGGTATATAAAAACGTGCCGGCGCCGACCAACCTGGTGGTTCCCCCTTACCATTTCAGTGGCGAAGAAACCCTGGTAATCGGTCAAAGCAAAGCGGCCTGATAATTGCAGTTCGAGCCTCGGGCTCCTTTCTAATTTTGCTCGACTGTGTCACTCGGGATTCGATCGCGAACTCGCTTTCCGGCCTTCCAGCGACAGCTTGCTGATCAGCGTCGAGTAGCCGGAGTGGCTGTCATCACCGTCAATCGATATCCACACGGCAACGACATCCCGCGGCGACTCGAGGTCATAATGCAAATCGAACGGTCCGCTGCGGTCGAGCAGCCAGACATTGCGTTCATAAACGAGGTCGGACAGAGGATGCCGACGCTGCAGTCCCAGCTGGCTCTCGTCCTGTACCGCGTTCAGGAACAGGATTCGGTCGATACCGGTGTCCGCGGGGGCGAGACCGTACAGGGTTTTCACCCAGTCGGCGCTGACCAGGCGCTGGAAAAAGCCCAGGCGCCTGTCGCCCGCAATCACGAGGCCGACCCTGAGGCTGAAGTCGTCTTCGCCCTTCTGCCCCTGGCGGCCGGGATCGACGTCGAGCAGACCCGTTAGCTCGCCCGAGATCGAAACCCGTGTTACCCGGCTGATGCTATCGAGCGGGTAAACGATCGGGCTCGCGGACCGGTCTACCGAGACCAGCATACCCTGATCGTTGAATTCGACACGGTTGGCCGGCAGGTTGCTGTATTCGAGCAACTGCCATCTTTCCAGACCCTGCAGCGGCAGCACGATCGCGCTCGCGAGGAGTAGCGGCTTTAATTTCGACATCGACGGTTCCATGCTGATCGGCATGCTGAATACGTCGGGACTCGGGATATGGATCGATTATCGGAATCGATCCTCGTATCGATCAGCCCGGCGTGGCGGCCCGCGCGCGTGCCGCGATCCGGATAGATGCATCGGTTTCGGGCCGGGATTTCGGAAACGCTATATCCGTTACGCGGAACCTACGATCCAGGCAAGCATCGAGGTTGCATTATCACTGTCAGGGATAATGCCGAATCACGAGGGGCCGGCTGCAAGAAAAGGCCGGAGGGTTTTATTCAACCCCTCCGGCCTCGATTACCGATCAGTTTATCGAGTTTCCAGGCTTATCGTTTGCGACGGCGCAGCGCAGGTGTCGGTACCGACACCTCCAAAGTTACGGTTGCCGATACAGGGCCGGACGGTATAAACGCCTGAACCAGCCGGGGAGCAGTTGCAGGCCGACGGAGGCTGCCCGGACGATACGGGCGCGACCGTGAGTTCCCGCGAACCAGCGCAGTCACCGGTCACCCAGTAGTATCCGTTACAAACCAGGCTGCCTTCAAACGTAGAATCGAGATTCGAAAGAATCTGTTTGACCAGATCGGGATCGCTGCAGGTAACGGTACTTCCCTGGCTGCCGCCGACAGACAACTCGGAGGCCGTGGTCGAAGACCCACTATCGGCGACAAAGGATTGCCAAATCGGACAGGCTGCCGAATTGGCGATATTTCCAACGAAATCGAACGAAAACTCGGTCAAGACTTGCGAGGGTGGTCCAGCGTTATCGACCTGGCCGTCGCAATCGTTGTCGATGCCGTCGCCGGGAACTTCCGCGAGACCGGGATAGGCGTTTATCTCCGCATCGTTGCAATCGCCCATTGCCGGAGTGAAGCCGTCACCGTCGAAATCGGTGTTGGCCAGCCGGTCCTCGAGATACTGGAGACGCTCGAGGATGCTCTGCAGATCGATTTGCGCCTGGCAGTCCAGAGCGTCGATAAAGCCATCGTCGTTGACGTCCTCGAACTCGTCGGCCTCGCCGTTGCCGTTAAGATCCCAGCAACTGAGGCCCGGGGCTCCTTCGGGTCCCGGCTCTCCCGGCGCGCCATCGGCACCCGCCGGACCGGTCATGCCGACTGGACCCTGTGGGCCTTGCGGTCCCTGTGGGCCTTGCGGTCCCTGAGGGCCCTGTGGGCCTTGCGGGCCCTGTGGGCCTTGCGGACCCTGGGGGCCTTGCGGACCGGGAGGGCCTGCGGTGCCCTGCGAGTCCCATTTATCCCAGTGTCGGAATATCAGGGCCCTGGCTTTTTGGAACTTCCCGTTCCAGTCGTTCCAGCCCCGATGATCGCGGTCATAATAGTTATCGGCCTGCGCTGGTGCAGCCAGCACGAGGCAGGGAATGAATACAAGTAATATTTTGCTTATAGCTCGCATCGTTTTTTCCTCTCCTTCTCGTGTCCACTTTTTTATCTACTCCCCTTCACGGAGGACTTTGCCTAACCTACTACTTATAGCAGTCGTACTCAAAAGCAGACATCACCCATTCGGGTAAAACAGCCGCTATTTTGCCCGTTTTTTTACCTTTGAAGTTGTGACTTGATCGACTCTAAGTCCAAATAGGCATAAAAAAATCTGTGCTCGATAATTCTGTGTAGAACAGACTGCCGAATGCCGGAGCATGAGAATTACTCTCATTCATAGTTAGTTATCGCGTATTCTTCAGAGCCTTTCGAGATTCAGGGCCGTGCCGGGTCGCGAGCTGACTCCGACGCAGATAATCCAAGACCTGTATATCAGTCTTTCGATGTACTCATTTCGAGTCGAAATATGGAAACGCGGCCATTACCGACGAACGGTCCATTATCAGGGACAAGCGGTTGGTGTTTTCACTGCACCGGGAACGATCAGAATACACTCTAACCTGCATTGCACGAGCAGGATGAACCTCAAGTTTCGATAAATTTGAGAGATGTGCAGGAATGGTGCCCAGGGGCGGAATCGAACCACCGACACGGGGATTTTCAGTCCCCTGCTCTACCGACTGAGCTACCTGGGCTTGGAGTGCGGAAGCGCGTATTAAATAGTCGGGCGCGGCCGGAGTCAAGTGGCAAGGTTGCAGGCGACGGGTTTTTGACGTTTTTGACGATTTTTTTGAAATAAACCACAGTTCAGCGGTAAAAAACTACCGTTCATCTCGCAAAAAACCGTTATTTGAAGCAGTTCACCCTTGCAAATGAGCATTTAACCTAGTATTCATCCAACGTTGCGCCGGATGTAGTTCGATATAACTCTAGACCGGCGTTTTCAGGGGTGGAAACCGGG
>JASFKL010000178.1:0-8445 GCA_050118655.1 Gammaproteobacteria bacterium
CATCGGCCCAGGTGACTTCGAGGCTGCCCTTGACATCGACACCGGTCACACGGAAGTTTTTCTCGATGAATCGACGGGTTTCGCCGGCGCGAAAATTCTCATCGAGCATACGCACGCAGTAAGGGCATTCGTCCAGGTGGAAAAAGGCGATAACCTGTTTTCCTGCCTTGTTTGCCTCGGCTACTTCGTGATCGAACTCCAGGAATCCTTGCGTAAACCAGTCGGGTAAATCGTATACCTGGCCACCGGTTAAAATGCCTTTGTCACTCGCATTTACCGTTGACGACGCAATGAAAACGGCCAGTGCGATCAAAGGACGAGACAAGCTTTTCATCTTTTGTATCCTTGCGGACCCGGTGAATAAAGTGTCGTCAAGAATAACTGCTTCAAAAGCGGGAAACCAGTATCACTATGGCTGTATAAGCGATTGAATTTCGGGTTGAATTTCGGGGACAGGAATTTCGGGGACAGTATACTTAATTCAGACCTCGTTGAATTTCGGGGACAGTATAATAATTCAGACCTGGCGCCGGGCGGCTAGTAGAATCAATTGAGTATACTGTCCCCGAAATTTTCTAGCTGTCGCCCGCTTCTTCTTTCTGCAGGGTTACATTAATTTCGTCGGCCTGCGTTTCCAGCCGATGGGAAAACACGAGCTGCCGGTAACCCGTGGCGAAAACGCTTACCTGGTATTCGCCGCCGCCGAGCCCGGTGAATGCAAAACGGCCGTTATTGCCGGTCGTACGGGAACGATAGCTGCGGTATTCCACCGCTCCTCGCCGATAGCTGCGCTGCAGAGTGATCAACGCATTTTCCACGCTTGTTCCCCCGCGATCGTTTACCCAGCCCGACAGGTACAGGTCACCCCGGTCGATGACGATTTCCAGGTTACGGTAGGCGTCGTCGCTCAGCATGAGGCCAGTGGCCTTGAGGTGTTCTCGTCCCTGCGTCGTCAGGCTGACTTCACCGACCGGGAAATGTTCGAGCCTGAAAAAACCGGACGAGTCGCTGACGATCTTGCGAACGTGATAACCGGTACTCAGGTTGCTGATATATATTTCGTAACCGGGAACCGGCCGTAACTCCCGATCCAGAATCATGCCGTCGAAATCGGCGTAGTGCAGCCTGGGCAAAACAATTTCGACGGGTCCCGGCGTCTGGCTGACCACGAACCCGGGTTCTTCGTAGTAGGGGTAGTCGGGGTTCAGGTTGACCGATAACTTGTAGTTTTCGCCCGCGATAATGCCCTCGAAGACGAAATCGCCGTGTTCATCGGTATAGACGGTACGGTAAGTTTGGGCTGCCTCGGCCGCGTCATCGGATGTAAGGCCTACCCAGGCGCCTTCCAGACCGACGCCGAGTTCATTGCCGACCCAACCCCGTAGATCGACCGATTCCGATGCCGGTTCGAGACTGACATCCAGCTCGTAAGCGCGGTTTCGGTCGATCTGTTCGGCTTTCAGCTGGATTCGTTTCGCGCGATATTCCCGGCGTTGAAAAACGAGTACCGGCAAGTGTTGCCCCGGCGATCGAATGTGGACGATGTAGTGTCCCCGATCGTCGCTGCGGGTGACGAAGGAGTGCCGCTCGACGGTAACAAGAACGTCGTCGATCGGTATTCCCGCCGGGTCGAGCACGCTCCCGTAGACTTCGAGCGTTTCGCGCTCGGCGCGAGGCCGGGGCTCTTGCGCTTCGCGCTGCTCGATCGAAACCCGGGCTGACGCCTCGTCGCCGTTCGTGTTTTCGACCGGCGCCTGTCGTTCGCCGTCGAGGCCACGCGTTGCTTCGCCGCGCGGCGTATCGTGCAGAAACGAGTAGGCGACCAGCAGGTACAGGACGAGCGTTAGCGCCATGGTTATCGCAATAGCCGCTATGACCTGCCTGAAACTCATCGATGGAATTAGCGCCGGGTTTCGTTGCAGTTAAATTGACCCCGACGGTAATCGGGGTAAGGACACAAGAATTTCGGGGACAGTATACGTGATTCAAACCTGTCAGCGGGCAGCTTGTGGAATTAATTAAGTATACTGTCCCCGAAATTCTCTGGAACTAATTAAGTATACTGTCCCCGAATTTTCCTTTGGAACCGCCGGGCGTCAGGTGAGCTCGATGCTGCAGCCGTAGCCGTAAAGCGAGTTTTCTTCCTCGGGCAGTTCGTACAGCAGGGTGGCGGTGAGATCCGCGGAAGACGCGTCGGGTCCGTCCGGCTCGACGCGGATCACGAGTTGGCTGTCGAGCGGCAAATACTCGCCGATCCAGACGAGCGCGCCGTTGGTGCTGATGTTCTCGATTCGCCCCGGCAGGAATTCCTGCGAATCGATGCCGCGGTACTGCATCGGGCCGTCGATGTAAACGCGCGGGCTGTTGCGCCGTTCGAGTGAGGTCTGGGCCATATCAAAGCCTTCGTTGCTTGTCGATTGTCCCGGTAACCGGGCGATACTGTTTATATAGACCAAAACTCGCAGGTAATCAGGGATTTAGCGGTAATTCGTGAGTTGTAATTGAAGTAGGCGGCGACAAACGATTCTCATTTAAATCAATGGTTTCGGTGTCGATCGAATATGGATCTGGTGACACCGGGTCTTCTGGTTCCTGTTTGCCGACTTAAACGTGGTCTGTCCCCTGTTTACTTTGGCCGCCTTGTTGCGAACGCGCCGGGCTTGTTGCCGATCGCGAATCCGGTGTATAAACTTTCGCTTTTCGTAAGCACTCGATGCAGGTGGACAAAACCGACACTCCCGGCGAGCGGCACAGCCTGAAACGCAGTATCGGGCTGTTCCAGGCCACCGTCTACGGCGTCGGTATCATCCTCGGCGCCGGGATTTACGCGCTCATCGGCGAAGCCGCGGGCATCGCCGGCAACGCGATCTGGATATCCTTTCTGATCGCGGCCTCGATCGCCGCCTGCTCGGCGATTTCCTACGCGGAGCTGACAGCGATTTTCCCGAAGAGCGCGGCGGAGTTCGTCTACGTCAAGGAAATATCCGGCTCGCCGTTGCTCGGCTTCGTGGTCGGCTACATGACCGTGGTCACCGGCATCATCGCCGCGGCCGCGGTGGCGCTGGGTTTTTCCACCTACTTCAAGCTCTACTTCGATGCCGCCCCGGTAGGGGTCGCCATCGCGCTGATCGTCGCCGTCGCGGCCCTCAATTTCATCGGTATCCGCCAGAGCGCGCGCGTCAACGCGGCGCTGACCTTCGTCGAAGCAGGCGGTCTCCTGTTCATTATCGCCATCGGGATTTCTTATCTCGGCAGCGTCGATTTACTGCAGGTCGGCGCCGTCTCGTCGGTCGGCGATGCCTCCGCGTGGAAGCCGATGATGGCGTCAGCCGCGCTGATCTTCTTCGCCTACCAGGGATTCGAGGACATCGCCAATATTGCCGAGGAAACCCGGGACGCCGAAAAGACGGTGCCGTTGGCGGTGCTCCTGTCGCTGTTGATCACTTCGGTCATTTACGTGCTGGTCGCCGTGGTCGCGGTGAGCGTGGTCCCTGCCGATGCGCTCTACACCGCCTCGAGGCTCGACAATCCCAGCGAGGGGCCGCTGGCGCTGGTCGCCACGACCGCGCTGCAATCGCCCGTGGGAGGGAGCCTGTTCACCGTCGTCGCGCTGTGCGCAACCGCCAATACCGTGCTGGTATTGCACATCGTCACCTCGAGAATGTTCTACGGGATCGCCCGGGACAACTACCTGCCCGAATTCCTGGCCAAAGTGAACCCGGTAACCCGAACCCCGACCAGGGCGATCGTGCTGACCACCGTGTTCTGTGTCCTGTTTACCCTCGGCGGCTCGCTCGGGGATGTCGCCAGGCTGACCAATGTCGGGGTTTTCCTGGTGTTTTTGATGGTCAACCTGATGTTACTGATTCGGCGCTTCCGCAACCGCGGTAAAGCGGGCTCGCGCGGCAAGGCACTGGCGCTGGCGATCAATATCGGCTGGTTCCCGCTGTTGCCGTTTCTCGGCATGGCATTTTGCGCCCTGATGCTGCTTACCCAGTTCTGGGAGCCGATGACGGTGTTCGGCGTATCGATACCCGTCATCGTTTTCGCCACGCTGATCACCGCCCTGGCGATACCCCTGTACCTGCTCAGTCGCGGCAGGTAAAACATAACGGGGAGAGGTCTTGCCTTTTACCCGTGCCGGGCAAAGACAAGAAGCGAGCCCCGGCGCCGGTCAGCCCGGACTTTCGCCTCGTCGCGATTCTCACCAATCCCCGGGCGATCGGGTTTTTTCCCTCCCGGGATCTCGATCCGGTCCGGGTTGAGCCATGTCAAATCGGTGCCGCGGCTTCGCGATAGAGTAGATTCGAATACGATAATCGGCCCGGAGAAATACCATGTTCAAGAAAATGCTGTGCCCGATCGACGGATCGGAAAATGCCGAAAAGGCGCTCGAAGTCGCGATCGATATCGCGAAAATGTACGCTGCCGAACTGGTCGTCATGCACGTGCCGCACCGCGCCGAAAACTTCGAGGCCCTGGAACGATTTGCCGAGGTGGAAGGATTGGCCGGGAAGGTCAACGCGGAACTGGACCGCTTGCGGGCGCTGGACTACCGGGTCGGCGTGATGTCCCAGGCGGCCCTGGAGGACTTCGGTGTATCGCCGCGGCTGCTGATCGAGGTCGGCCAGCATCTCGTCGACGAGGCCCGTATTCATGCCGAAAAAAGCGGCGTGAAGAAAGTCGATGTCCATCTCGAGGACGGCAATCCGGCGGATTGTATCCTGCGAATCATCGACGAAGAGTCGATCGATTGCGTGGTTGTCGGATCGAGAGGTCTCGGCCCGATCGAAGGCCTGTTTCTCGGCAGCGTGTCCCACAAGGTGCTCAACCACGCGCCCTGTACCTGCATCGTGGTCAAGTAGCCGCCTCGCCCCGGCTTCCGGCCGCGACTTCGTGTGGGTGAATCGAAGTCAACGGGGTCGATGACGAGCGATTCTCGTTTTCGTCTTGCCGATGATTGTCGCCGGTCACCGATTCTCCTGTTCCCGTTATGCTGGCTATTTGCCCGATTCCGGGCTAAGTAAACTGTCACGGCAGATCGAATAACAGGTTAAACGCCATGAAACTGACCAAACTCGGGCCCTGCGGCCTGGTTCTCCTGCTGGTCCTTGTCCTGCCGGTCGGCGTGAGCGCGGACGACGAGACCGAGGCCGCGGAGCGGGCCGCCGTCGTCTGGCTGTCCCTGGTGGATGCGGGGCTGTACGAGCTGTCCTGGAAAGAGGCCGCTACGTTGTTCAGGAAGTCGGTGAGCGCTTCCGACTGGGTGAAAGCGGCCAGCGCCGCAAGGGAGCCGCTGGGTAATCTCGTCGATCGAAACCTGGTGACCGCGACCTATTCGACCACGCTGCCGGGCGCACCCGACGGCGAGTACGTGGTGCTGCAATTTCGCACGGTCTTCGAGAACAAGGCGCAGGCGATCGAAACCGTTACGCCGATGCTGGACGATGGCCGCTGGCGGGTATCGGGTTACTACGTGCGCTGAACGGCCTCCGGGAACGGTCGTCTCGATTCGTCCCCGCCGCCGGTGCGCGACGGAGCCGGATCGAAATCATGCGGCACTGACCCCTTCGATACAAACCGGCTAATCGATCATCTTTCTTATCGAGGCTTCGATTTGCCCGCCGCAATAAGCTCTTCCATAGTCTTGCCTTTGCTGCTCGAGGAAAGCGCGGATGGCGGGGCGGGATTCGATTCGCCGGCAAAGGGCGAGGATTTTCGGGGCGTTTTTTTGCAGGTCGGTCTCCAGCTCCGGGAAACTGTGAATCATCGTACCGAAAAGCGCGGTCGTCGCAATATCGGCCACCGAGATTCTCGATCCCAGTAAAAATCCTTTGCCGTTTTTCAGTCCATGCGCCGATCCGGTTTGTTCGAATATCTTCATCCAGTCCGCCAGCCGATACGCCCTGAATTCCTGCCAGTCCGGCCTTCGCCACATTTTCATGCCGTTGAGATTGGTAATATCCATCAGCAGGTCGTTGCTATCCAGGATTGCCTTGAGCGCCAGGCTTAGAGTTTCGGCTCTCCCGGGCAGGTAATCGTATCGTCGTCCCAGGTGCATCAGGATGGCGGGCATCTGGGCCAGGTAGATCTCGTTTTTGCAATCGTAAAGATAGGGCGGGGCCATGCCGGGATTTCTGATATCGAGCCTTTTGTGCGGATAGATCTCGGTGGCAGAGCGACATTCGTAGCCGGCGCCGACCTCCTCGAGAAACAGCTGTATGAAGTTGCCTCGAAAAGGCACATCCCAGTAGTAGAGCTTGTATTCCAACACGACTTGCCTCGTTTCGAATCCCGATACATGACTATGGTGACAGTTAACCCGATGCCTCATCAAGTCGACTGTCACCTGGATTCGGGGCTGGCGGGCCTATCGATGTATACTGCCTGCCGGCCATTAACAGGAGGTGTGTATCATGCGAATCGCTTTCATGGGCGCCGGGGGGCTGGGCGGCTACTTCGGCGCCAGGCTTTGCCGGGGGGGAACCGAGGTCCACTTCGTCGCCCGCGGCGATCATCTCCGCGCACTGCAAAGTGACGGCCTGCGCATCGAGGGCCCCGAGCCGATGCACATCGAGCGCGTCAACGCGACGGACGATCCGGCGCAGGTCGGCATCGTCGATTTCGTCATGCTCAGCGTCAAGCTCTGGGATACCGAGGCGGCGCTCGAGCAGATGCGCCCGATGGTGGGCCCCGACACCGCGATCATCTCGTTTCAAAACGGCGTGCTGAAGGACCGCTACCTGAGGGACGCCTACGACGCGTCGCAGATCATGGGCGGGCTCGGCTACGTCGCGGCGGCCATCGACCGGCCGGGCGTAATCCGCCAGACGGGATCGATGCAGCGGTTGATCTTCGGCGAGTTCGACGGTTCGCGCTCGTCACGGGGCGAGGCGCTGCTCGAGGCCTGTCTCGCGGGGGGTATCGATGCGGAACTGTCCGCCGATATCCTGCGCGAAATCTGGGAGAAATACGTGTTCCTGGTCGGGCTGTCGGCAACCACGGCGACGATTCGCAAGCCCATCGGTCCGATTCGCGAAAACCCGCAGACGCGCGCCTTCCTTGCCGACCTGATGCGCGAAGTGGTCGCGGTCGGCCGCGCCCGGGGCGTGGAGCTGGCCGAGGATTACGCCGACACGGCCCTCGACATCGCCGACGGAGTGGCCGACGACATGTTTGCTTCGATGTATCACGATCTGGAGCGGGGCAATCCGCTCGAAGTCCGCTGGCTCTCCGGCGGCGTGGTCGAACTGGGCGAACCCGAGGGCGTGCCGACGCCGCTCAACCGGGCGGTCGCCGACATCCTCGCGCTGCATGCCGCCGGCAGGCCGCGCAAAACCTGAACGGCTTCTCTACGGACGTTCCTGTCCGATTTGAATGGTTCGGTGACAGCCGATACTCATTCGCGTCTTGCGTATGCCTGTCATTTGTCACTGACCCGTTTAGGGAAGCGGATAAAAGGGAAGGGAGGGATTTTTCCCTCCGTCTCCTTCGCGTCGCGCTGCTTTTACGGCAGGCATTTCAGGCCTTGCAGGGTTTCCTCGATCGCCTGGTCCAGCGGCGTGTGCGGTTCGCGTCCCAGCTCCCGGGTAATCCGGGCGTTGTCGAGGCGCACCGGCTGCCGCCAGAGGTATTTCATTTCGAGGAGTTCGCGCAGCGTCTCCGTGAACGGCGACAACAGCCGGATCAGCCACCACGGAAAGTCGGCGACCCGGGGGGCCTTGCCGGTGCGCGCGGCGACCACGCGGGAGACTGCCCCGGTCATCTTCGTGCCGTCGTCGTCCCAGTGGCCGCCGAGGTGAAAGCTGGCGAACGGTTCGAGGGAATCGCGGCGCTCGACCAGTCGTACCATCGCCCGCGCGACGTCGGGCAGGTAGGCCCACTGGTGCCCGACACCGGGCATGCCCGGTTCGTTGACGGTCCTGACGGTTCGTCCCGGCTTGACCAGGCCCATGGAAAACCAGGTGCCGTCAGCGTTCGGGCCGAAGTAGTCGCCGGCGCGCACGACGATGACCCGACCGCCATCGTCGGCGTAGTCGCGCAGGCGCTGTTCCATCGCCACCCGGATCGCGCCCTTGCGCGTTAGCGGCCGTTGCGGCGCATCCTCGGTCAACACCGGAAAGGCATCCGGCCCGTAGTTGTAGACGTTGCCCGGCAGCACGATCGTCGCGCGTGCGCTGCGCGCCGCGGCGATCGTGTTTTCGAGCATCGGTAACACGAGGCCGCTCCAGTTGCGGTAACCGGGCGGGTTGACCGCGTGCACGATCACCGCGCAATCCTCGGCCGCGGCTTCGACGTCGGCCGGCTCGAGGGCATCGCCCTGCAGCCAGGTTATCCCGTCGTGCCGCTCGGCGGCCCTGGCGGCGTTACGCGTCATGGCGCGCACCTGCCAGCCGGCATCGCGCAGTTGCTTCGTTACTTCGCCGCCGACGTTGCCGTTGGCTC
>JASFKL010000179.1:0-8404 GCA_050118655.1 Gammaproteobacteria bacterium
GTTCGCCCTTTTCCGCGGCCCGCCCGAGCCGGTCGGGCTTCAACTCCACCATCAGGTGCCGACGGCGGCCGTGGGCCTCGACGACTTCCTCGAGACTCGGGATTTCGGGCAGACATCGTCGTAATTCGGCGAATTCGACCGCGGCGATCTCGATATCCGGGCCGAATACCCGTGCGCTGCCGGGATCGTGGATTACCACCGGCTGCAGGTCGCTGGTCCAGCGCACGTCGAATTCAATACCCCAGGCCCCGGCATCGGCCGCGGCCGAGAAGGCGGCCAGCGTATTTTCGCGACACAGGCGGTTATCGTGCTCGCCGCGGTGCGAGACCACCCGGCACCGCTCGAGCGCCTGTCGAGACGGCCGGCGGCGCGGTAGCGACGCGTAATACAGGTCCACAGCCCGCTGGGCCAGGCTGGAGGCGGCAAAACGCAACGACATCCTATATCGCCCCCGGTACCCGGCGATACCGCGGGCACATCGGGCGGCAAACTGCGCGGATCGCGACCGGCAACGGTTGAGCGCGGATGGTCTTCATCCAGACACTCTAATTCAATGCGGGGGGCTTTTAAATGACGATACCGTAAGCCTGGCGGGAGTACCCGGCGCGTTAACGGTTTTTCGCGTTTTCGCGCAGCGTGCGCAGCTGGCTGTTGAGGAAGCGGAGCTCGGAAACCAGGTAGCGGTGGCGGCCGGGTTCGAAATTCAGGCTTCGATTCAGGCGCACCTGTTCATTCAGGTTGTCGATGGAACGAACCAGCTTGATTTCCTCGATCGCGAGACCGAGATATTTCAACACGCAATTCGTGGATAGCGGATCGATGTGTATGTTCACCTGGCTCATGAGATACCCGTCAATAAATCAACAACGGGTATATAGAAGCCGGGTCTGCTGCTATCTGTGAACCAATTCCCCAAACAATGTGCGCCGGTTCACTTTTGGCGTCCTCGATGCCGGAAGTTGTGACGCAGGTCTAGAAAAAACCGCGCGCCGCCTCACATCGGTCCTCAGGCGGTTTCGGCCTCCGCGGGGCCCGCGCCGGCCAGCGCCGCGTCCAGCGCGGCGCCGCAATCCTGCTCGAGTTTCAGGTCAAGCAAGTCGTCGGCGCGCGTGATTCCGCGGTTGACCGCGGCGATCGGCAGGCCGAGGCGCGCGGCCTCGCGCACGAAGCGAAAGCCCGAATAAACCATCAGCGAAGAACCGAGCACCAGTACCGCATCCGACTCGCGCAAGGCGTCGAAACAGGCCGCGACTCGCGCAGGCGGTACGGCTTCGCCGAAGAACACGACTCGCGGTTTCAATATCCCGCCGCAGGCGCGGCATTCGGGCACCCGAACATCGCCGGTATCGAAAGCCGCCAGCCTGGCATCGCCGTCCGGGGCGAGCTCGGCAGACAGGCGATCGAGTTCGGGATTGGCTGCCAGCAGGCGTCGCTGCATGATATCGCGCGACAGCGTGGTATCACAGGCCAGGCAGCAGACGCGATCGAGGCTGCCGTGCAATTCGATTACCCGGCGGCTGCCGGCACGGCGCTCGAGGCCGTCGACATTCTGCGTGACCGTGACCGCCACGCGGCCGAACGATTCGAGACGCGCGAGCGAACGGTGCGCGAGGTTGGGCGATGCGCGCGCGAAGCGCGGCCAGCCGATGCAGGAACGCGCCCAGTATCTTTGCCGGGACTCGTGGCGGGCGACGAAGTCGCGGTATTCCATCGGCTTGCTGTGCTTCCAGGCGCCGCGTTCGTCGCGGTAATCGGGGATCCCGGAAGCGGTGGACAGGCCCGCCCCGGCGAGTACGAAGATGCGCTCGTATCGGGCGACGAATTCGGCGAGATCTGCAGACATGGCCGCCAGTTTAGCAGCCGGCGGACGCCCGGTAAGCCTTTTCGCACCCCACGAGGAGACATTCCGAGATTGATCCGCGCTCCGTTCGCGCGTATAAAATCGCCGAGTCAAACTGCAAACGGAGGCGCGGCATGGCGGTCGATCTCGGCAACAAGCGCATCATCATGATCCACGGACGGGCATCGAAACCGCCGGCCGAAATCAACCACCAGCTCTGGCGCCACGTATTGATCGAGAATATCCGCGTCAGCCACCGCGGGCTCGCCCGCCGCCTCGACGCGAATCCCGGGGTGTTCGCCTCGGCCTACTGGGCCGACGTGGTGCCCCACCATATCCCCGACGACGCCGCCTACTGCCGCAAGCTCAGGGTGCAGGTCGACAAGGTGGTCGCCGAACGGCGCGCGATCAGGGACCGCTTTCACGTCGGCGTGGGCGAAAAGCTCGGCAGTTTCTTCCAGGATCGCGGCCTCGATCTCGCCAAGCTGCTGGCCGGCGCGCTCGACGTCAAGGACCAGGTGATGACCCGCCTGCTGCGCGAAACCGAACTCTACGCCCGCGACCAGTACATCGCCGACCAGATGCGCGGGGCGCTGGAAACAGTACTGCGCGAGGCCTGGGACGAGGGCTGCGAGCCGGTCTTGATTGCCCACAGCATGGGCAGTTTCATCGCCTACGACGTGCTCTGGCGATTCGCGCATCGCCGGGCGAAGGGTTTCGCGGAATACAACCGCAGGCGCGTGAAAATGTTCGTCACCCTGGGATCGCCGCTCGGCGACGAGGCGGTGCGCAACCTGCTGTTCGCACGCCATCACCGGGATCACGGCAGGCGCCAGTATCCGACCAATATAGACAGTTGGCACAATTACGCCTGCCTCGGCGACGTGGTCGCGCACCAGAAGAATTTTCACGATGTCTTTTACCAGCCAATGCGCGCGCTTAAACTGTTCCCGGCGAACAAGCCGTTCCGCAGCATCGATTACGCCAACCTGCACAATCCATTCGAGGTCGTCAGCCACGCGGGCAACCGCGAACGCGAAAAGCGCAACCCGCACAAGTCCTACGGATACCTGGTACAGCCCCGGCTCGGCAGCTGGCTAGCGGATTACCTGCACGACCGCCTGCTCTGAGCGGAGGTGCAGCCTCAGACTTCTTCTTCGAAACGATGCACGCGGTTGCGGCCGTCCTGCTTGGCCTGGTAGAGCGCGATATCGGCCTGTTCGACCAGCAGGGTGCAGCTTTTCTCGTAGATCGGCTGCGTCGCGGCAACCCCGATGCTGACGGTCACCCAGGGCGAGACAGTCGACCAGTCATGCGGTATGTGCGCATCGAGTATCGACCTGACACAGGATTCCGCGACGCGGGTAGCGCCGTCGAGATCGACGTCGGGCAGCAGCAACACGAATTCCTCGCCGCCATAGCGAGCGATCAGGTCGCCGGCGCGCTGTACGCAACCGCTCAGGATTTGCGCGACCTTGACCAGGCAATCGTCGCCGCGCAGGTGACCGTAATGATCGTTGTACTGCTTGAACAGGTCGACGTCGATCATCAGCAGCGCCAGCGAATGCTCCGAGCGCGCGCCGCGTCCCCATTCCGAAATCAGCCGCAGGTCGAATTCGCGCCGGTTGCAGACCGAGGTCAGCGCGTCGATACGCGCGATATTCTTCAGCTGCTGCTGATTGTGCCTGGCCCGCAGGTGGGTCTTGATGCGCGCCCGAAATACCCGCGGATGCAGCGGCCTGGCGAGAAAATCGGCGGCGCCGGCCTCGAACGCGGCAACCTCGGCTTCGCTGCTGTCGTCGTCGGAGACGAAAATCACCGGCAGGGAGCTGTCGACATCGGCATCGGCCGAATCGCGCCACCAGTCGACGTTGTCGATGCCGCCGAGCAACGCGGTATCGACCAGTACCAGGTCCGGTGCGCCGTGATTGACGGCTGAGGCCACCAGCCCGGGAAAATCCATGACCACCTCGATCTCGGCCTCGGGGACCTGCTCGATCAGCATACGCAGGCTGTGCACGTCCCTGTCGAGCATCAGGATACGCTGGCGTTCGCCCGGTTGTACCCCCTGGGGCCGGATTCTCTCGCTGACCACCGAGCCGGTCTCGAGAAACAGGTCGAGTTCCGGTTCCAGCGGAAAGCCGACCAGGGTTTCGTCGCGATCGCTGATGACGACCGGGATGGCGCGATCGAATTCCGGGTTGCTTTCCCATTCACGTTGCCATTCGGCGGACAAACCCGGCTCGCTATCGGGCGGCTCGATCTCGAGATCGGCGAGCAACGCGGCGAGAAAATCGGGATTCGATATATCCTCGCCGTCGATCCACAGGGCGCGAAAAATGCGCCGGCGCAGCCTCGCGGCCTGCTCCCGGTCGGCAAGCCCGACGGCATTGGCAAGCGCGGACGCGGCGGCCGTGTTGGGACGGAACAGGGGGATGTTGATCTGTATCGACGGCGCCCTGCGGCGCAACTCGGCAACCTCGCCGACCAGCTTGCTGAGCGCGTCGAAACCGGTATCTTCGCTGCGGGTCGCGGGCGCGTGTTCGATGCAGCGGAAATCGACCTGCTGCTCGATATCCATCGCATGCATTCGTTCGCTAAGCGCGTAGCAGAAAGGGCAGTTGAAATCGGCGTAAACGGTAAATTTGCTGGCACCGTCGCGATCGAGCTGCTCCCCTGCGCGTGATACATCGCCCATGCCAGGGTCCGTTTGCTTTGGTTATATTTTTCTTCGACGACTAGTATCGCTCGTTCTGGTGCGTAATTATATGTTATTCCGCAGTGCAACCGAAGCGCCAAATGAGCGGGCATGAAATATCGCTCCGCAACAGGCCGTCGAGTGCGGCAACCACGATGACTCTAGGCTATCCCGACAGCAAACGCCGTGTTAAGGTTATCGGGGCACCCGGTACCCGCTGAGTGGAAGCCATGGGAACCCGTCAACTCGCCCTGTCGATCGCGATCGCCTGCCTGTCGATTCTGGGTCTCTACCTGATGATTGCCCGGCACTTGTTGCACGACCCGCAATTCAGGACCCCGGAGACAAATCCCGTGCCGGTAGCCCTGCTGCAGTCCGTACCCGGCAGCAAGCAGGCAACGGGGGATTCGCCGAATGTCGACGAATCGCGGGCACCGTCCGCCGACCGGGCGGCCGCCAACGGCCGCAAGATGATGGAAATTTTCGGCAGGGTAGTGGATCGGGAAGGGATGCCGATCGGCGGCGCCCTGATCGCAGAGGAACGCTATTATTACAACACCCGCAGCGATGCCGAGGGCCGTTACCGGATCTTGCTCGACCTGCCCAGGTACCGTTACCCGAGCCTGCATTTTCTGCGTAGCGGCTACACCGGAAAACTCGTCAGGCTGGTCCGTAACGACCTCGACGAGAGCCCGCTGCACGAGCTCGACGTCACCCTCGACGAGACTTCCGATACGGTCGGCCTGCAGGGCTGGGTCGGCAACCAGCTAGGCGAGGGCCTCGAGGGCGCGCGTATCGAACTGATAGCCAGGCAGACAGAGGACCGCGACAGTTACTATCTGACGACTTTCAGCGACGGGCTGGGGCAATTCGAATTCGAAGGCGTGCAAGCAGACGAAAACTACGAGTTGACGGCGAACCTGTCGCCCGGTTATCCCTACTACGAGGATCCGGATTTCCGGGTTACACGCAACCCGGCGCGTATCGAGATAACGCTCGAACAGATCCGTTTCGTCGACGTCGACGGCATGATACTCGGCCGCGACGGCGCACCAGTGCCGGACTTCGAGATGTATATCAGCAACCTCACCACGGGCAGCCACAGCCGCAAGATCGCCAGCGATTCATCGGGCTATTTTTCGTTGCCCAATTACCCGGTCGGCGAGGTCAGCCTGTCGACCCGCGGTGCCGAGTTCTGCAAGATCAGCGGCCTTGAAATCAGCGAGACCCACTTCCAGAATATCGAATTGCACGTCGATCGCGGCGACCGCTACCTGTCGGGATGGGTCAGCGACGCAAACGGCATCGCGATCGAAAAGGCCATGATCACGCTGGACCGCGCTTTCAGCGACGGCGATATCGAATCCAGCAGCTACCGCTCGCAGACCACCGACCGTAACGGCGCGTTTGCCTTCGCCAATCTCGGCGGCGGCGAATATCGGCTGATCGTTTACGCCCTGGGATTTCACAAGCGCAGCCTCAACTATCGTCTCGATGCACCTTCCGGCGAGGTTTTTATCAAGCTCGAGCCCTATTGACTCCGAGCGGTGATCGGAATTTCTTCCCGCTAGGTATCACCGGTCGCCCGCCGCCAATCGGCCCGCTTCAACGGAGAAACCAGCCTGATCGTCAGCAAAAGCTTTTGCTTTGATTTCGACCACCCGGTCGAAAAATCGTGGAGCGTGGTTTCAGACACCCCGCGCCGGGGAAAGCGGACATCGTCCGGCGGCACAACAGCAATGTCGTCAAAACCGTCGGCGACGGCATCCACGCCGCTTTTCATGCCCCCGACGACGCACTGCGCGCGGCGCTCGACATGCAGCGTGAGATGGCCGAATTCGACCGTCGCTTCGACACCGCCGCTATCTCGATGCCTATCGGTTTGCATGCCGGCAGCAGCATCGCGGTCACCCTCAACGAGCGCCTCGACTACTATGGCGAGGCGGTCAATCTCGCCGCCCGCCTCGAGTCCCGCGGGGATGCCGGCGGAATCACCATGTCGCGGAAATTTAGCCGCGACCCGGTGGTTAGTGATATTCTGCGGGGCTATGAAACCCGCGAGTTGGAGGACCGGTTGAAAGGCTTTCCCCGCCCCGTGGAAATTTGCCAGATTATCCCGCAGGCAGGACATGAGTGAGTGTGCCGACAACTGGTCAATCTACATCATCGAAGCCAGCGACACCTCGCTTTATACCGGGGTCACCACCGACATCGAGCGGCGCTTCGAAGAACACCTGCAGGGCCGTCGGGGAGCACGCTACTTCAGCGGCCGCGAACCGGTTCGCGTGGTCTACCGCGAGCACGGCCATTCCCGCAGCAGCGCCTGCCGGCGCGAGGCCGAGATCAAGAAACTCTCGCGGCGTGAAAAGCAACGGCTGATCGCACAATCCCCCGATGCGGTAAATACCGATGTATGATCTGCTTGCCGCCGACCACGGAGAGCGACTGGCGCTGCCCGGCGGAGACCTGGTTTTCTGGCCGCGGGTCGATCTCGGCGACGATTACGTCACGCTGCTGCATCGCCTGATCGCGGACAGCGCATGGCGCCAGGAGCGCATCACGGTTTACGGCAAGCCCTACCTGCAACCGCGGCTCTCCGCCTGGTACGGCGACCTGTCCTACCGCTATTCCGGAATCCGCCTCGAGCCCCTGCCCTGGACGCCGCTGCTGCTCGAACTGCGCCGCCGTGTCGAGTCGCTCACCGGCTGCGATTACAACAGCGTGCTGCTCAACTATTACCGCGACGGCAATGACGGCATGGGCATGCACAGTGACGACGAGCGCGAGCTCGGACCGCAACCGTCTATCGCCTCGCTTTCCCTCGGCGAAACCCGCGACTTCGTCATGCGGCACCGCCATCGCGGCGACCTGGATACCCTGAAGCTGCCGCTGCCCGCCGGCAGTCTCCTGCTGATGCAGGGCGATACCCAGCGCAACTGGCGGCACGGCATTCGCAAGTTACGGCGCGCCTGCGGACCACGTTTAAACCTGACCTTTCGCCGGGTTTTCCCGCCCGGCGACGAGGGCGGCGCGGCGTGATCCTGCAATCGATATTACTGTGGCTGCTCGGCGGTCTGGTCGGCGGAATGCTGTTTTTCGCCCTCGCCGTGGCGCCGACCGTGTTTCGCGCCCTGCCCGCCGAGCACGCCGGGGCTTTCCTGCGCGCGATGTTTCCGCGTTACTATTTCTGGGGGCTGGTCGCGGCGATCCTCGCCACGATGCTGGCGCTGTTCGCCCGCGCCGACAGCGCGGTTACCATTGCCTGCGCGATCGTCACCTTGATGTTCGTGTATGCGCGCCAGCAGCTGATGCCGGCGATCAACCGTGCGCGCGATGCCCGTCTCGGCGGCGACGAGGACGCGGCCGGCCGGTTTCGGCGCCTGCACGGACTCAGCGTGTTCGCCAACCTCGCGCAATTGCTGTTGTTGATCGCTGCCACGGCCCGCCTGATTTGGGTATAATCTGGGCGCCGCGCCGGGGCGCGGAATCGGGGCCAGCATGACACACAACAAGCTGATAGAACTCGCCAGGGCTTATATCGCACTGTCGAACGCGCACCACATCGAGCATATATTGTCGATGTTCGCAGCCGGTGCCAGCTATCATTCGACCACGGTCGGCGACCACCGCGGACGGGCCGCGATCGCCGACATGATGCACGAATTCTTTACCCGCCATGCCGATGTCTACTGGCAGGCCGACAATTATCGCTGCGACGATCATCGCGTCAGCTTCGACTTCACGATGACCGCGGACGGGGAAGAACTGCGCCGCTCCGGCGTCGAGCATCTCGATTTCACCGCCGACGGTTCGATCAAGAAGGTAACGGTCGAATCCGGCAGTCAGGACGCGTCTTAAGCGAGCCG
>JASFKL010000180.1:0-8392 GCA_050118655.1 Gammaproteobacteria bacterium
AGCAAGGCCGTGCGCGCGGCCCGGGATATGCTGACCTCGGTCGCCGGCAACGAATTTGCCGGCGAGCGCCTGCAGATCCGGATCGGTATCAATACCGGCAGCATCATCGCCGGCGCCATCGGCGCCCGGGGACGCCTCAATTACACCGTGCACGGCGACGCGGTTAACCTCGCCGCGCGGCTCGAGGCCGCGAACAAGCAGTACGGAACACGCTTGCTGCTCTCCGAAGCGACTGCGTCGCAGATACATGACATCGAACTCGAGATCATCGGTAAAACCGAGGTACGCGGTCACAGCGGTCGGGTCACGCTTTTCTCGCCGGCCGCCGGCCCCGACGATCGATAACCAGGAAAAAACCATGCCCAGGTCATCCCCGCAAATGAAAGCCCTGTTCGGCGGCGCGCCGGGCGGCGGATTATTCGATCTGCCGCTGGCGCCCGCCGGCGATACCGGCGGCGCCGGCATCGTCGTCGTCGGCGTGCCGGCCGCGACCCCGTACCGGAGCGTCGGCAATTACTGCGCCGATGCGCCCGACGCGGTACGCGCCGCATTCGGCTGGCCCGGGGTGCTCGGGCATCACGATTTCGATCTCGGCGGCTGCCCGCTGCCCGACGGCATAAAGGCCGTCGACTGGGGCAACCTCGGTTACAGCGAGACCGACTTCGCCGCCAACCGCGAATCGATCGCCGCCCGCATCGAGGAAATCCTCGCCGCGGGCGCGGTGCCGCTGGTGCTAGGCGGCGACGATTCGGTGCCGATCCCGGTACTACAGGCATACCGGAAGCACGGGCCGATCACCATCCTGCAACTCGACGCGCACATCGACTGGCGCGACAGGGTCGGCGACGAAACCCATGGACTGTCGAGCAACATGCGCCGCGCCTCGGAGATGCCCTGGGTCGAGCGCATCGTCCAGGTCGGTGCGCGCGGTATCGGCAGCGCGCGCCCGCAAGACCGCCAGGACGCGCTCGACTGGGGAGTGGAATTCCTGCCGATGCGCGAAGTCGCGAAGCGGGGTTTCGAATCGGCGATCGCGGCGATTCCCGAAAATGCAAATCTCTATATCGCGCTGGATATCGACGTCATGAACCCGGCAGTCGTGCCGGCCGTGATCGGTCCGGCGCCGGGCGGGTTTTCCTACTGGCAAATGGTGGAAATTCTCGAAGCCGCGGCGCGGCGCGCGAGGATCGTCGGTTTCAACCTCGTCGAACTGATGCCGGCCGCCGACGTCGGCGGCCGCGGCGCCCTGGTGGCGGCGCGGCTGGCGGTCACGGTCATGGGCCTCGCGGCCCGGCAAATCGGCGCAGGCACCTAGCCCGCGGCGACCGGTCGTCGCCCCGGCCCCCGAGCCGGGGTCCATTTCAGGGTGACCTCAAGCGTCGCCCCGGGCGCGGCCCGGGGAAGCATCGCGGCTGCGTACAATGGATTGCACGGCCCGACGTATCGGGTCGGGCCGGCGATGACGAGGCTGGAGAGCTAATCGAGGTTCGCGGCGAGGCGCTGCCAGTCGGCCGGTGTCAGGCGGCCGACCAGGCGAAACCCGTTCGCCGAGGGCTCGAAGACGAGCCCCTCGCCCTCGCCCGGGTAAACCGGCGTGGCCTCGCGGGCGACGTTGCCGTGAGCGACGATGACCCGGTTGGCACCCGCCGGCGGCGAGGACGACAACAGGCGTCGAGCCGCGGCGACGATTGCCTCGCGGCCGCCGAAATACGACGCCGAACGCAGATTCATGACCTCGGTAGAAGCCAGCACCTGCCCGACGTCCATCAGGCGTGCGGTTTCCATGGTGCGGCAATAGGGGCTGGCGAGCACCTCGCCGACGGGTATCGACAGGTCGCGTATCGCCGCGCCGATCGCGCTGGCATCGGCGCGCCCGGCAGCGGACAACTGGCGCATCCTGTCGGGATCGCAAACCAGCCAGTCGCCGTGCTGCTCGACCCGGTCGGACTGCGACCATTCGGTAGCCACGTGGCGGAAGTAAATGTTGTAGCCGCCGCCGCGCAGCGCGTCGACGAGTTCCGCATCGGCCAGCTGCGATTGCGCCGCGGCCTGGGTTGCGGCGAACGGCAGAACCAGCAGCAACAGCGCGGCGCGGAGGACCGCTTCGGGCAGCAGCTTGACAATGCGCCTGGAGGTCATTTTATCCGAGCTCCTCGCGGTGCGCGGCGACGAACCCGGCCATGCTGTCGAATTCCCGCTCGATCGTGTACTCGCCCTCGGGCGGCGCGGTCGCACCGTAACCGCCGTCGGCATGCCTGCGGTTGATCCAGACCTTGGTCATGCCGGCCGCGGTGGCCTGCACCATGTCGTGGTTCAGCGATTGCGCGACGTGCAGAATTTCGTGTGGCAGGATGCCGAGATCGATACGCGCGCGCTCGAACAGGTAAGCGAAATTGCGCGGGTTCGGCTTGTAGCAACCGACGTCCTGGGCGGTGTAGATCGCGTCCCATTCGATCTCGAGCCGCGCGTTGCTGCCCATGTAACTGATGCGGTCGCAGTTGGTCAGCGTCGCCATGAGGTAGTGCCGGCGCAGGTAGGCCAGGCTGGCGGGCGCGTCCTCGAACGCGGGCCAGTCTTTCACCGACCGGCCGAAGGTCTCGGCCTCGGCGTCGCCGATCCTGATTTGCCACTTTTGCGCGATCGAACGCGCCACGTCGGCCAGCAGCGACGAATAGATTTGCTGCGGGTTGGCGCGCTGCTGCGCAAGTTCGTACTCGGCGAACAGTTCGAGCACCTCGTCGCGTTCGAGCCTGATCGGCAGCTTGTCGAGCAACGGCTGAAGCGCATTGTAGATGCCGCTTTCCCAGTCGATCAGCGTGCCGTAGGTATCGAAGCTGAGCATCTTGAAATCTGTCAGTTTCATATCGCTTCACAATCCTTTAGTCGAGCCGACAATTCTGCAGCACCGGCCGATTAAATCAAGACGGCTTTTGCGCGGGCGGCGGATCATGTTAAATAACGGCTGGCGAAACACTGCGGAAACCGATGAGCGACACGCTACCCGAGATATACGAATTCCTGGAAAGTTGCGGATACCCTTTCGAGATCTGGCCCTGCGACCCGGAGCTCGCCGATACCGCCGTGTTTTGCGAACACTACGGCGTCTCGCTGGCCAACTCGGCCAACGCGATCCTGGTGCGTTCGAAGACCGGCGAGCGCAAGTTCGTAGTTTGCGTGCTGCTCGCCACCGATCGCCTCAATACCAACCACACGGTGCGCAAGAAAATGGGCGCACGCAAGGTTTCGTTCGCATCCGCCGACGAAACCCGCGAACTGACCGGCATGGAGATCGGCGGCGTAACGCCGCTGGCGCTGGCCGGAGATTTGCCGATCTGGATCGACGATGCGGTGATGGCTTGCGACTACGTGGTGCTCGGCGGCGGCAACCGGAATTCGAAAATCAAACTCGATCCGCGCGCCCTGCTCGAGCAGTCGCAGGCCGAGGTAGTCGAAGGGCTGGCGAAACACGATTGAAGCCCGTTCGGTTATAATTTCGGCCGAAACAGAAGGAAAGCTGCATGCGCCCCAGGTTCAACCATCTCGTCAAAAAACTGATCGACGTCGAATCAGCCGAGATCCCGGCAGCGGCCGTGTCTTTCCTGTTCGCCTTTACGCTGATGACCAGTTACTACGTGCTGCGCCCGGTGCGCGACGCGATGTCCAGCGACTGGACCGACGCCGAGTTGTCGTGGCTGTGGACGCTCAACTTCTTTATCAGTGCCGGCGCCGTGCTGCTCTACGGCTTGGTGGTCTCGCGAGTCGAATTCAAGCGGCTGGTGCCGGGGATATACCTGTTCTTCGCGGCCTCCTTCCTGCTGTTTTTCGCCGCCGCCGGCTGGCTCGACGATACCGGTCTCGTCGACAAGGCCTTTTACGTCTGGGTCAGTTTTTTCGCGCTGTTTCATATCTCCGTGTTCTGGAGTTTCACCTCGGATATTTACACCCGGGCGCAGGCAAAACGCCTGTTCGGCCTGTTCGGCGCCGGCGCGAGTATCGGCGCCGTCGCCGGCCCGACGATCCCGGTATTGCTGGCCGACAGGCTCGGGGTATACAACCTGCTGCTGATCGCGGCGCTGATGCTGGTGCTGTTGCTGCCGATGATTTTCTTCCTCGAGCGAACCCGCGCGTCGCGTGCGGGACAGGGCCCGGCAAAAGGCGATTCACTGGCATCGATCGGCGGCGATTTCTTCGCCGGCTTCCTGGATTTCATCGGCCATCGATTCCTGCTCGGTATCGGCCTGTTCATCCTGCTGTATACCCTGATGAGCACCTTCGTGTATTTCGAACTCAAGAACGTCATGGCCGAGTACGATCGCGCGGCCCGCTCGCAGTACTGGGGCATGATGGATCTGATCGTCAACACGCTCGCCATCCTCACCGCGCTGTTCGCCACCGGGCGTATCGCGACCCGCTTCGGGCTCGCGGTAACCCTGGCGCTGGTGCCCGCGATCATGGTCTTCGGCTGGCTCGCGGTGGCGCTGGCCCCGGGGCTGGCGCTGCTGATCGGCTTGCAGATCCTGCGCCGTGCCGGCAATTACGCGATCACCAAGCCCGCGCGCGAAATGCTGTTCACCGGCGTGGCGCGCGAAACCCGTTTCAAGACCAAGCCGGTGATCGACATCGTTGTCTACCGCGGCGGCGATGTGCTCGCCGGCTGGACTTACACGGCGCTCGCCCAGGGCGTCGGCCTCGGACTCGGCGCGATTGCGTTGTCCGCCGCGGTGATCGCGCTCGGCTGGACGCTGGTCGGGGTATTTCTCGGCAATCACCACGAGCACGGCGAGCGTCTCGAAACGCAAGCTTCCATAGTCACGGAGAACTGAAATGAAAATCCCGCAACCCGCCGCGATGAGCAGGCGCCGGTTTCTGAAATCCACGGCGGCGACCGCGCTTCTCGGATACCTCGCCCCGCCCTCGAGCCGCGCCGCGGAATCCGCCGTGATCAGGAAAACCATTCCTTCCAGCGGCGAACGCCTGTCGGTAATCGGGCTCGGCACCTCGCGTACTTTCGATATCGCCCCCGGCGACGCCGTCGAATCGCCTCTGGTCGACGTCATGCGGGCCTTCTTCGAGCGCGGCGGGCAACTGATCGATTCGTCGCCGATGTACGGCAACGCCGAGGCAGTTACCGGCGTATTGCTGGACGAGATTGCCGACAAGCGCGGTCTGTTCACGGCGACCAAGGTCTGGACCAACGGCAAGGCCTCGGGAATCAGGCAGATGGAAGACTCGATGCGGCATTTCGGCGTCGAGCGCATCGACCTGATGCAGATTCACAATTTGCGCGACTGGCGCACCCACATCGAAACCCTCAAGGAATGGAAGGCACAGGGCAAGATCCGCTATATCGGCATCACCACCTCCCACGGGCGATACCACGACGAACTCGAATTGCTGCTGCAGGAATTGCCGCTCGATTTCGTGCAGTTCAGCTACAACATCGGTAATCGCGCCGTCGAGCAGGACCTGCTGCCGCTGGCCGCCGAACGCGGCATCGCGACCCTGATCAATCGTCCCTACCAGCGAGGCAGCCTGTTTCGCGTGGTGCGCGGCAAGCCGCTGCCCGACTGGGCGCGGGAAATCGATTGCGCGAGCTGGGGACAGTTTTTCCTCAAGTTCATCGCCTCGCACCCGGCAGTGACCTGCATCATTCCGGCCACTTCCAGGGTCAGGCACATGGTCGACAACATGGGCGCGGGATTCGGGCGCCTGCCCGACGAGGCGATGCGCCGGCGGATGATCGCCTACCTCGAATCGATCTGAGCGGGCCCCGCCCGGTGATCGGCGGCAACCCGGGCCGGGTTTTACGCCGGCCATAATTCGATCTTCCCGCCGGGCGTGGCCGATTTCAGGCCGATAGCCGCGCCTGCTCCCGGAACATGCGCCGGTATTGACCCGGCGACAGGCCGGTCAGGCGCTTGAACAGGCGCCTGAAAAAAGATACGTCCTGGTACCCGACTTCCGCACTGACTTCTTCGATCGGCAAATCGCCCGCCTCGAATAGCTGCTTGGCCCGTTCCACCCTCAGGTTTTGCAGATACTCGATAAGCGTACTGCCGGTGGCGGCCTTGAAGCGGCGCTTGAGCGATCGTTCGGGGACATCCGAGAGCGCGACGATTTGCTTGATGGCGTCGATTTGGCGGTAATTCTCGACCAGCCAGTTCTCGGCCCGGCGGGCCACCGAGTCGGCATGCGGGGCGCGGCGCACCAGGCCGGTATAGGGTAACTGCCCCTCGGGATGCCATTTCAACAGGTACACCTTGGCGATCTGCAACGCGGCGCCGGGACCCGCATGGCGGGCAATGATATGCAGCGCGAGGTCGTGCCACGAGGTACTGCCGCCGGCGGTGACGATGCGCGCAGCCGGATCGGCGTAGACCAGGTTTGCAGCCGCGTCGAAGCGGACTTTCGGATACTGGCGCCGAAACAGGTCGGTGTAACCCCAGTGCGAGGTCGCCGCGCGCCCGTCGAGCAAGCCCGTTTCGGCCAGCAGAATCGATCCCGAGCAGGCCGAGTAAATTTCCGCACCGTCGTCGAAACGACGCCGGATCCAGTCGATCAGCGCCGGGTAGCGCCCGTGAATCGACTCGTCCGGCCCGAGCCAGATTTCCGGCAGGATGACGATCGACGCCGCCGGATCCTCGGCGATCGACAGCTGCGGATTGACCGGAATCCCGTTACCGCAGGTAAAAGGCGTATCCAGCACGGACAGCACCCTGATCCGGAAGCGGCGCGTTTGCGGTTCCGAGCGTACCAGGTTCTGCCACAGATTACCGGTCGAAGAGAGCACGTCGATCAACCCGTAGAGTGCCGACCCGGCTGTCTCGGGAAGCGCCAATATCAATACATCGATCGGACTTTCAGCATTATTTTTCATATAAATACTTATTTAATGGCGTAAATAGCGTGTTTTTGTATTTTATGCACCTAAAAGTTTGACTGTCAATACCCGATAGTTACCCGTGCCGAGGAAAATTTTCCGGGGCGATTTCATATTTCAGTCATTACAGGAGCAAAAACATGAGTCAACAAAACCGCCAACAGGCGTCCGTCGAGTCCCGCGAAGCGGTGTTCGTCAACGGCGTCAATCTCGAAGCGCTCGGCGAAACGGTCGGCGCGATCAAGGCCGACCCCGAGCTCGGCGTCAGCCGTTTCCGCGCCGTCAATCGCTGGGTCGACGGCAACCACAACCGCACCACGGTAACCGGTTTCTACGGCGCAAAGCAGGAAATCGCGCACAAGCAGGCGTTCACGCTGATCGCCGACGAACCGCCGATCCTGGCCGGTAACGACGACGGCGCCAATCCGGTAGAGCACCTGTTGCACGCGCTCGCATCCTGCCTGACGACGGCGATGGTAGCCCATGCCGCGGTACGCGGGATCGAGATCGAGGAACTCGAGGCCGAACTCGAAGGCGACCTCGACCTCAACGGTTTCCTCGGCCTGAATCCGCAGACCCCGAAGGGTTACACCGCGATTCGCGCCAGTTACCGCGTCAAGGCAGCCGAAAAGGACCTCGAGACGATCAAGTCCCTGGCCGCGTTTTCGCCGGTGTTCAACACGGTGACCAACGGCGTGCCGGTCGATGTCAGCGTCGAGGCCTTCTAGCTGCAACAGAAATCCCGGTAATGCCGGCCGCCGGTAACGGTCGGCCGGCGGAACCGGGATGACAACTTATCGAAACTCGATCAGGAGAATGAATATGTACCAGTCAACTTGCGAAAATAAATTCCCGGGCAGCGGTATTTCCTTTCCCGGCGCCCGAGTAGGCCAGCGGGTGCGTGCGTTATTGCGCACGCTGCGTACCTGGGAGCGGCGCAGCGAAGAGCGCCACGCTCTGTCGCAACTCAGCACCCGCCAGCTGGAGGATGCCGGCATAAGCCCGCAACAGCTGTACGACGAAATCCACAAACCTTTCTGGAGAGCCTAGTCATGGGTGTCGCGACGACGAACCCGGCCGCGAGGATCGAACCCGGCGCGACGCTTCTGCCAGCGGCAATCGAGGAAATCGGGCCAATCGACGAGAGACCCGCAAACCGGGACTCGCTGGCGGAAAATTTCAACCGCGAAATCGACGCCTGGGCCCGGCATGCACTCGGCGCCAACGGCTTCGGCGATAGCCTGTGACGGCGATGACCGGTGTCGACGCCGTTCCGGCAGCAAGGCGGGACGGCGCCGCGCCTCATGCGGGCGCGAACACCTTGATCAGCGCAGCCATGTCCTGCTCGCTGAATCCCGCCGCATCCGCGCGTTGAAACTTGTCCTCGATGAAGTCCAGCATCTCCATGTTGCAACCGCCCTGCACCGCCTGGTCTCGAACCTGTTGCAAGGCTTCATGCCATACCTTTATCGAGTTGACTACCTGGTCGAAGCTACCCGCTTTGACCGTACT
>JASFKL010000181.1:0-8392 GCA_050118655.1 Gammaproteobacteria bacterium
TCTGAGACATCAAAAATGAAAAATTCATAAATATTTTGCTCTTTAAATTTCTTCAATATTTCGTCCCTTATCTCACTTAGTCCGTAAGATCTTTTCCTTAATGCTTCTGAAGCTTTTTCAAACTCCTCTTCGGTGGGGATATTTTTATCTCGGGTCACCTAACCGCCTCCCATGTCCACTGATTCATTTTCTTAAATTTGTAACCTAGCTCTTTTATGAATCTTACTTCCTTTTCAAAATAAGAACCGGGACGTGCAGCATTCGGATCATGTGAAAATAGTATTTTTTTCCCTTTCCGCAGTTGCTGTTTAAGGAAGGTTTCATTAATTTTCCAGATTTCATCTTGGGTTAACCCAGCAGTTATTGATCTCCAATCTGCTATTTTGAAGTAAGTTGCATTATAGTGGGCAGCTACCTTCTGATAACTGACGTCCTCATTAGAAAAGTGGCCTAATACTAACTTTTCACTATCGGCGTTCCTAGTAGCATTTAATGCAGTTTCTTCGAACCAATCAGTATCTCGGATATTTGCGCCAATTCCACTGGTTAACTCCCTCCCTGTTCGAATGTCGGGCGTCTTGATACTTGCTCGAAGGATATTGATTACACCACCTGTGGTTCCTGTAATAGCTATCGCACCTTCGATATAAACCCTGGATTCGATCTCTTCCGCTGCATTTATGTCTCCCTGTTGCCGGAGTCTTTGCGCTTCTTCGAGTTGTGAGACGATATTCCGCTCGGTCGTGCCGACGGGATCCTTGACGAACTCGAGGATGCTTTCGCTGATCAGGGATAACTGTTGTTTCGCAGTTTCGTCCCCCACCGAGGCTTTTGCGGCTATCAAGGATAGATCGACCATGCCGGTGACAGTGTCGATCGGCATGCCGGCGAGCGCTCTGCGCGCATTTTCGGACATCGCTTCGCTGCGGTATTTGCCATAGAGCGTGCCGACCTGTACGTACTCCGCAGCGATTCCTTCCTGTGCGAGAGCGCGGCGATCCTCCAGGTCCCTGTAGGTATGAAAAACCTTCTCGAGTCTCGCTACTTCCGCGCGGCAAACAGCACTGGAGGCCACTTTGCAGGCCTGCTCGAGCCGCGCGTCGGTTTGCTGATCGAATTGCAGCAACCTGACCACCTCGGGCTGCCATTTCGCCACTTGCTCGGGTGTACATCCGCCATTAGCGTCGCAGTCGAATAGCGCGTTCAGGTATTGCGTGTAGCGTTTCTTGTCCTCGTAATCGAGATAAAAGTCCCCTTGCTCCTTATCGAGGTCCGAAAATTCGATGTTGTTGGTCTGAACATGATCGCTGTCGTTATCGGCGTGATCGTTCGATATGGCGAGCCTGTCATGGCCATGATAGTCGAGAGCGAAATCGGCGTAGTCGGCGATGCTGGTGCCGAAGTCCGAGGCATAGGCTTCGTCGTCGGCGCCGTAGCCTGGACTCGAGACGTCGATTCCCGCTTGTTGATCCATCGCGTGCACGGATTCGTGGCCGGCGGTAACGATAAGATCCCTGGTGCTGTTGCTGGTACTGTCGTTGATATAGGCCTGTCCGGTCTCGGTCGAGTAATAGCCATGGAATTCGTATCCCTCCGGCGTCGTTTCACCAGTGGCGATGATGACGTTGTTCGGTCCTTCGTATTCGAGCGCGGCGGCGACAGTGCCGACCAGCCGGTTCAGCATGGCTTCCTTCTGTTCGGGCGTCAGCGCGGGATCCTGCAGCATCGCAGCGAGCGCCGGTTCGCGGCCGACCTGAGTCTTTACCGCTTCGTAAGCGGTATGGTAGCGAGCGGTTTCGTCGAAGAAATCCTCGATGCCGACACGTTCGGTATCGACGATCAGGCTGATCGTATTACCGATTATTCTGGTTTTGAGCCAGTCCTCGGCGATCCGATTGCGGCCATCTTCGGTTAGCAGGCGTGTGTCCAACTCGCCGCTGAGGCCCTGGTGGGATTCGATATCGTAGATCGCGACCTCGGTATTTTCGATGTCGGTGTTCAGAAAGCGCGTGTCGGACCCCTCGGTGTCGGCGACTCGGATATCGCCGCTGCCGAGCGTGGCCAGCGACTTCGTTGTTTCGTTCGACCTGTCGTCCTCGTAGTCGAGGCTCGAGAATTCACCCGCCTGCAGGCTCGTCGAATGCTTCGTGTCGTCGTTTGAATTGATCAGTGACGAGGCGGTCAGGGTCTCGGTGGCGAGCGACAACTGGCTATTGTCGACGCCTTCCGCATCGGTCGCGGCGATGACGGCGCCGCGGATATCGGTGTGGTGGGAAACCCGGATATCGACGCTCTGGCCACCGAGCCACGTGGTCTGCGTGCGCAGGGTCTCGGCTTCGGTCTTCGCGGCATCGATGCCGCTACCCGCGCCGGAGTGGCTGAGACCCAGGCTGCGGGAATCGCTGTAGTTCGTGTCCTGCACGGACTCCACGCGCAGGTCGCCGCTCGATACTTCGAGCGTTTCGTCGGCCACGATCTCGGCGCCTGCGACGCGGGTATCCCCGGATGCCTCCAGGCGGATGTTTGCGGCTCGGACTTGGGACTGAACGTGTCCCACCGCGTCACGGTCACTGCGGCTGCCGTCGCCGGACAGGCTGCCGCCGAGATCTTCGGGATCCATGCTCGAGTCCGCGCCGAGCAGGTCCCATTTGTAGGTGAGATCGACGTGCTGCCGACGCTGCTCGCCGCGGCTGGCGTCGACTCCTGCCTCGACATCGATATCGCCGGCCGCGATATCGATGCGGTCGTCGGCGAGCAGATTCGATCCCCGCAGGCGTGCGGTCTCGCCGGACGCGATCGCGATTTCCCGGGCGGTGAGATTCGCCGCCCGGCTCCGCCGATGAACGGCCAGGGAGCTTTCCTCAGCCGCGTCGACGTCTAACTCGAGGCCTGCATTGAAGCCGAACGTCTGACTCGAGGCCGCCGCCTGGCCGCTTTGCTTGACGAGCGCGGTCGTCTTCGAGGCCAGGGTCGTCGCGGCGAGCGCAATATTGGCCCGGTAGAAATCTTCGTCGTCGCGCAATCGCTCGAGCCGGCGTTCGAACGCGTCGACGTCGGCCCGCTCGACGAATCCTTCTCCCGCTGCCTCCCGTCGCCGCAACTCCTCGAAATACGCTTCCTGCGCGGCGAGTTCTTCTTCGTAGGCGTAAAATGCCTCGCGGGCACTGCGCAGATCGCGTTCGGCCTTTTTCACGGCTTTCGCCGCGCGTACGGCCTGGTCGTATTCGTTTTGCAGGGTCAGATTGAGATCGGCCTTCCCGTGCTGCGATTTGTCCTCCGTGGTCAGTGTTTGCTCCGCGTCGAGCAGCGCCACGTCGCCGGCTGCGTTCAGTTCGATCCTTCTCTCGGCCAGCAAGTCACTACCCTCGACCCGGATATTCCCGCCTGCCTCGACATCCCCGCCGGTCTTCGACGCAAGGCCGCCGGTCTCCCGACCGGCATCGAAGCGAATATCGCCGGCCGCAATCGTCGACGCTACCGCGGTGGTCTCGGTGGTCGTCTTTTCGGCATGCTCGTACTCCGCCTCGCCCAGCTTAACCATCGCCTTGCCGTCCTCGACCCGAACCAGTTCGTCGAGGTCGGTCAGGTTGCCGGCGAAACCGTCGATGCCGACGTCGATGCGGGTATGTTTCGAGTAGCGAGTCTCGTCGCTATAGGCGTTACGGACGCTAATCTCCGCGGCCTTCGCATCGAGACTCCCGCGCGCTCCGATATCCACTCCCTCCAGGTCGACATCGGTTTCGGCGTCGAGCGATACCGAACCCGCAGAGATTCGGCTCTTGACCGCGGTATTGGCCACGCGGCCCTCGAGGTCTTCGGTCTCGGTGTACAGTGAGCCGCCGCTGAGCCAGCCGGATTTGTGTTCGTAGGATTCGTCGATACTGCTGTGGTTACCCGCGCGCACGCGAATCGAACCGGCGCTGTCGATCTCGAGCCGGTCGCCGGCATGGATCTTCGAGGCGGTCAGCTCGATGTCGCCATGCTCGGTGATCAACACCACGGCGGCGCCGTCGAGTTCGCTGCCGCGATCCTCGCTGCGGTAAGACATGTCCGAGCGGACCGTCTCGCTCAGCGGTCCGCCGAAAGAATCCCTGTGTGCATGAAATTCGGAATTGCTGACCGCGCTTACGCCGATTTCGCCGGCCTCGACGCGTAACCGATTCCGGGCGCCGACATCCGAGCCGCTGATTCTGACCGCGCCCGGGCTCAGGATGACGATATCGTCGCCATCCACCATCGAGGCGAAATGCCGTACCGAGGATTCCCTGACATGGCTATCGGCGTCGCCTTCGAAAAAACTTTCCGCCTCCTGCGTCGTTTCGATCTCGATCGTGCCGGCTTCGAGCGCGACTTCCCTGGCGGACAATTCCGAGCCTTCCACGAGGATGCTTTCGGATGCTGCGAGTTCGAGGCGATTACGCGCCTTGACCACGCCGGCCTCGCCGGCCAGTGTGGTGGAGTAGCGCAGGTCCGGCTCTTCGATCTCGTAAGTCCCGGTCGAGCGCCGGTTGGCGATACTGCCTTCGACGGCGCGCAAGCGTACGTTATCCCCCTCGATACGGCCCGAGACGTTATCGATTGAACGCTCGGCTTCGAGTTGCAGGTCGCCGCTCGATACGATCGCGCCCTGGTTTTCTATCGCGTCGTCCGCGCGAATTTCCGTATCGTCACCGGTTTCGATCAGACCCCTGTTGTCGAGCGACGCGGTTCGCAGCCGCAGATTTTCGCCGGCCAGTATCCTGCCGCCGCGTACCTGTCTGCGGGGCCCGTTGGCGAGGTACACCCGTGGCACCAGCACCGTTTGTCCATCGACTTCGTGTTCTTCGAGCCAGACGATATCGCGCGTGAGATCGTCGATCTGCGCGGTCGTCAACGATACGCCCGGCGACAACTCGAGTTCACGCTGCGCCGCGAGCGCATTGTCCATCAGGTACCTGAATTGCGCATTGTCGCTTTTGATCGACGCATCGAGGTAGCGACGGCCGGTCTGCGCAAAAACCGCGTCCCGGATCAGTTTCGCTTCGTAATATGCATCGCCCAGCCGCTTCAGGGTCTCGTTGCCGGGATAGTCCAGACGGTCGAGCAGATAATCGCTGTTGATGAAACGGTCGAAGTTCGCGAATTGCGGATTGATCTCGACGAGATACCGGCTGTCGGGAGAGGTGGACTTGACGAACAGGCCGAATTCGTCGGAAGGCAAGTCGATCTTATTCGTATCGAAGTCCGCCGGATCGATTCCGGTGGCGGAATCGTATTTCCCCGTGAGCACGCCGCTGTTGACGGTTTTTCCGTTAACCTCTCCACTGATGCTACCGCCTGCCTGGGTAGCGGTATCCGAGCTGACTTTCTTGCGACGTTTTTTCTCCAGGTAGTAGCTGCGACCTACGGACGAATACTTGTCTTCACTCCATATATTTCGCGAGTGTTTCGCGCGGGTGTAATACTGGTAGTCGATGACATCCCTGAATTTGACGCTGGTTTCGTTGACATAGGAATTTGCGATGTCGAAGTGGATGTCTCCGCCGGCTGCAACCACGGCGTCGCGATTGAGAAAATCGTCGACCTGCAGATTCAGATTGCCTCCGCTGTCGAGCCAGGCAGGCTCGGTGGTCGACATATCGAGCAGACGCGTCTCGATCGCGTCGAACCGGGCGGTGCGTTTCGACCGAATATCGGGCGCGACTTCATCGTATAGATTCGGGGCCTGTCTTTTCAGCCGGGATAAAACTTCGTTGATCCAGCGACGGCGCGCTTTGTTGTTGTGCTTGGTATAACCGCTGCTATACGAAAGGTCGATCGTCTTCGCCTTCTCCGGGTCCGAGACTTCGCGACCGTTTCCGAGGTCGTAATAGATCAATTCGTACTGAATATCCGCAAAACCCAGGTTTTCGAAACGTTCCGCGTGGATATCGATGTCGCCCCGGTAACTCTGCATCAGGGCTCGGTCGTTGGTGATTCGGCCGATCTTGTCACCGCCCTCGTCCGCAGCCAGTTGGAGATCATCGACGGCGAAGATGGTCGCGCCGGAAAAGTTGTCGAGACTGTCGCGCAGATGCAAGTTCATCGAACTTCCCGAGAACAGCGTGGTTTCGTTGGCCAGGCTATCGGCGGAAATCGCGAGATTGCCGGAGGCATTGACCAGGCCCCGGTTGGAAATTACCTCGCCATCGATGCGAATACCGCCGCTACTGAATACGGAACCCTCGTTTGCAACCTGCGCCGAACGAATCGACACCTGGCCGCCATTGTCGAAGCTGCCGTCGTCTCCGAGCCCGGCCAGGATAGCGGCGCGGTTGTCGACTTCCTTCGCCTCTATCGTCAGGTTTTTGCCGGCGCCGATCATGCCGTCGCGCAGCTCGACATCCGGCGCTCGCATGGTGACATCCCTGCTGCTGAAAACGGTGTCGTTGCTGACGATTTCGGTATTCGATTGCACGGCTATGCTGCCGCCGGCATCGAGTTGTCGCAACACGATACGGCCGTCGTTCGAAATATCGATGTCGCCGCTCGAGGCGATCACTTCCGGGGGCAGGTTCACGCCAAGCCCCTGGTCGGTGCCCTTCAGTACGATCCTGTTGCTGTACATGCCGCCGAGCGCCGACGAATCGAGCAATACTCGCTGCACCGATCCCGGGCGACTGCGAAGAACCCTGCGCCCCGGGTAATCGATTTCGTTATTGCCGAGCGCGATATCGAGATCCCTCGCATGCAGCTTCGCATTCAACTGCATGAAGTAGGTGTAGATCGAAGTCGCATCCTGCCGGCCGGTATACAGTCCATCGCCAGTAATGGCGATTTCACCACCGCTGACATCGAAACCGGTCAGGTTCCCCCGGGCGTCGATTTCAGGTACGCCGGTGGTCAGCGTGATCCGCGGGATATTGATGAACCCCGCGCCGTTGACCGAGATTCCGTTGGGATTGGCAATGACGACATCCGCCGCCTGGCCGGCAGTCTCGGTGTAGCCGTTGAGCGCGCTCGGTTGCGTGCTGGTGACTTCGTTGAGGATGATCCTGGCGCGGCTATCCAGATTGGGATTGCCGAGGATCGGCCCGCCGAGTTTCGTCTTCGCGGTCGGGTTGGTCGAGTTGTTGAGGATCAACCCCTTCCTGTCGACATTGAACTGCCGATACGTGTTGTGCGACAGGCCCTTCTTGTTGGGATTTGCGATGTTGACGACGGGAACGCCATTGGGCGCCCTGTCGAGGGTGGTCGGGGTCGCGCCGTCGACTTCGACGCCGCCGGCGAGCGCCCGCGACGCGATCAGCAATACCCCCAACAAGACTACGACTCTTCGGTTCACAGCCATGTCACCTTGTTATTATTCAGTCCATTGAAGGCCAGCTTACCACAAACCGTGGTGCGGATTACAAAACGAAGGGGGAAATTTCGTACCGAAATCAGGCGCTTATCTAGAACTCGAATGAACTTTGCCAGCTAACTGCCCGAATAACAAAAGAACCTGTCGCGGGCTTTTCTTTACCTTGGCAGCAGCCGGTCGGGCGAATTACCCGTGCCCGGCCTTATGTGATATTTTCTTCCCACGGGAGCAAAGCGCCAGGATAGCCGCGGCGTTCCCGATAACGATACTAAATACGATTACCTGCCTGGAGAGAACATCATGTACAGAATTATCCGCGTGGCCCGGTCGGCCACAATACTGCTATCGGCGCTATTGGTATGCGGCCCCGCGACGGCGGTCGACAACGGCAACAACTGGACTTCGGCCGGCGGCGATCCGGGCAACACCCGTTACCAGAAGTCGGAACATAAACTGGGCGTCGACAACGTCGGGAATCTCGCTGTACGGTGGGTCTTGAATACCGGCAGCGACGTGTCGGCCACGCCCGCCGTTTACAAGGATAGCGTCTATGTCCCCGACTGGGCCGGCAACCTGTACGCGGTCGACCGGGATACGGGGGCGGTGCGCTGGATAGTCAGTATTCCGGCCGTGACCGGAATCCCCGGCGACAAGGCCCGGGCCACCCCCGCGGTGACCGAGGACAAGGTCATCGTGGGCACCCAGGGACCGTTCGGGGGCGGCGGAACGGTGCTCGCATTCGATCGGTACAACGGTGCCCTGGTGTGGGCCACGGCGGCAGACACGCATCCGGCGGCGATCATTACCCAGTCGGCGACGGTTTTCAACGGCCGGGTGTACGTGGGGGTGGCCTCCCAGGAAGAGGCGCTCGCGGCGTTAGTACCAGGATACGTTTGCTGCTCCTTCCGCGGCAGCATGCTGGCCCTCGACCTCGAAACCGGGGCGATCCTGTGGAAAACCTACATGGCCCCGGAAGGATTCAGCGGCAACGCGCTTTGGGGCAGTTCTCCCGCGGTCGATCCGAAGCGCGGGCAGGTTTATATCGCCACCGGCAATAACTACTCCGTCCCC
>JASFKL010000182.1:0-8364 GCA_050118655.1 Gammaproteobacteria bacterium
TTGGCCCCTCGTCCTCGATATTGTCGAAGATTTCTGTGGGGTCGATTTCGGTGACGTAACGGCTGTTGCGACGCAGGTAGTCGACGCGGCAATTTCTCGCCAGCGTGAATATCCAGGTATTCAGGTTGGCGAGTCGCGAATCGAACTTCTCGGCCTTGAGCCAGACCCGGGTCATGACCTCCTGCACCAGTTCGTCGGCGACCAGGTCGGCGCCCGGCTCACGCGCCAGGCTGTAGGCCCGGATCAACGGCGCATAGTGGTCGAATAATTCCGCAAATGCGGTCTTGTCGCGTTGCTTCGCGACTTTCGACATACAGGCACTCAAAGAAGCCAGTTTGTCTCGTGACGCCTGCTTTTTTTCCATGGTTCGCATTACTCGGGCCGTGTTGGTCAAGTGAGCATTATACGCGAACCCCCGGTCCCTGGATCACCGACTGATCCAGTTCTCCGGAATTTTCGTACACAGTGTCCAACAGCATCTGTTTTCGGTGATAATGTGATCCATGAAAAGTCAGCTCGATATCATCCAGACGGGCTTGCGCGCCGCGCGGAAGGCGGGGCCGGTTCGATGAGCGGCGCCGCCGAACGCGCACTCGGTTGGGTCGAACTGGGTCTGGTGCCCGACCGCGTCGTCCGCGCGGGAATCAGGCGCCTGCTCCAGCAACGTCTCGAAGAGATCGAGGCCGGCGATATCGAGGCAGCCGCCGCGCGGCTCGACGAGTTCGTGGAGATGATGGACGCCTCGCCGATTGCGCCGTTACCTGAGAAGGCCAACGAGCAACACTACGAGTTGCCGGCGGAGTTTTTCGTCGAGGTACTCGGACCGCACCGAAAATACAGCAGTTGTTTCTGGGGCGATGCCGTGAAAACCCTGGAACAGGCCGAGAGCGAATCGCTGCGCATCACCTGCGAGCGAGCCGGCCTCGCCGACGGCATGCAGATTCTCGAACTCGGCTGCGGCTGGGGTTCGCTGACCCTGTGGATGGCGCGGCATTACCCCGGCGCCCGGATCACCGCGGTATCCAACTCTTCCGGCCAGCGCCGCTTCATCGAGGCCCAGGCTGCCCGGGAAGGACTGGAAAACCTGCGCGTGGTCACCGCGGACATGAACGACTTCGAAACCGATGGGCGTTTCGACCGGGTCGTGTCGCTGGAAATGTTCGAGCACATGCGGAATTATCGTCGCCTGTTTGCACGCGTGCACGACTGGTTGCTGCCGGGCGGCCGCTTTTTCATGCATATATTCTGCCACCGGTTGATCCCCTACGAGTTCGTCGAGCGCGACGCCAGCGACTGGATGAGCCGACATTTTTTCAGCGGCGGTATCATGCCGAGCGATGCGTTGCCGCTGCGATTCCAGCAACAGCTCAGACTCTGCCGGCAATGGCGCTGGAGCGGCCGTCACTACGAAAAGACGCTCAATGCGTGGCTCGCGCGCATGGATGCCGGCAAGCAGCGCCTGATGCCGATACTGCAATCCGCTTACGGCGACCGGGCTTCGACCTGGTGGATGCGCTGGAGGGTGTTTTTCATGGCCTGCGCCGAACTGTTCGCCTACAACGATGGCCGGGAATGGTGGGTCAGCCACTACCTGTTCGAGCGGCCCGTCGACGACGGGCCGCGATAGCGTGACCCTGCTGATCAATATCGTCATTTACCAGCTGAGCTGGATCGCCTGCATACTCGGCGGCGCCAAGGGTATGCCGTTGCTCGGTGTCGGGGTCGTCTCGATGGCCGTCGCCTACCACCTGTACCGTGCAGAGGACGCGCGCCCGGAGCTGATCCTGATCGGCGCGGCGGCGTTGATCGGCGCGGTCTGGGACAGCCTGCTGGTGGCTGCCGGCTGGCTGGTGTATCCGTCCGGTACGCTGATCCAGGGTACGGCACCCTACTGGATCGTGGCCCTGTGGATCGTGTTCGCGACCACCCTCAACGTGAGCCTGCGCTGGTTCAAACAGCACCTGCTGCTGGCCGCGCTGTTCGGTGCCGCCGGCGGGCCGCTGGCTTACTATGCCGGCGCGAAGCTCGGCGGGGTGAGCTTTACCGACGCCACCGCGGCCCTGACCGCGCTGGGTCTTGGATGGATGTTGCTGATGCCGTCGATGATGCTGCTGGCGCAGCGCTACAACGGCTACCGTGAGACCATGCCCGCACAGACCGCTGTGGCCGGTGGCGGGGGCTGAAAATGTTCGAGTGGCCCGCTTTCCTGATTGCGCTGGGTGTCATCCTGACCGCCGGAACGGGCGTCTGGCTGGCCAGCCTGCTGAAGCGAGACGTCAGCATCGTCGACAGCCTGTGGCCGATGATGTTTCTGCTGGCCGCGGTCACTTACGACCTGACCCTGGTCGATACCGGGCCGCGCGCCGCCCTGCTGCTGGTACTGGTCGGGATCTGGGCGCTGCGGCTGTTCGCCTACATCACCTGGCGCAACTGGGGCGAGGACGAGGATCGCCGTTACCAGGCGATTCGCGCCAACAACGAGCCGAACTTCGAGCTCAAGAGCCTGTTCATCGTTTTCATTCTGCAGGGGGTTATCGCGTGGATCGTGTCGCTGCCGCTGATGCCGGCGATCGGCAGCGCCGTGGAGATCAACGCCCTCGATTACGTCGGCCTCGGACTCTGGGCGATCGGCATGCTGTTCGAGGCCGGCGGGGATTACCAGCTGACTCGATTCAAGTCCGATCCCGAAAACCGGGGCAAAGTGATGGACCGGGGACTCTGGCGCTACACTCGCCATCCAAACTACTTCGGAAATGCCTGTATCTGGTGGGGTTTCGGCCTGCTCGCCGTCGCCGCGGGCGCCTGGTGGGCGCTGCTATCGCCGTTATTGATGACTTTCCTGCTGCTCAAGGTGTCCGGCGTCTCGCTGCTGGAACAGGATATCGGCGAACGCCGCCCGGCCTATGCCGACTATATCGCCCGCACCAGCGCATTTGTTCCCCTGCCGCCGAAAAAACGCGCCGCGTCCGCCGCGCAATCCGCCGACCGTGGCTAATCGATTCGCGCGCCCGATTTGCGGCCTGTTGCTCGCCGTCGTCTTCGCTCAGCTGCATGCAGCCGCCGGACCGGGTAAGGATTACGTATTCCGCGTAATGCTCGACGGCAGCGAAATCGGTTACCACCGCTTCCAGGTAAGCCGGCAGGGAGACCGCGAGGTGATCGAAATCGATGCCCGCTTCAAGGTGACTTTTCTGGGGATCCCGGTATATCGCTACGAGCATCACAATCGCGAAGTCTGGCGCCAGGGCTGTCTCGACTCGATCGCCTCGGCGACCAGGGACGGTGGCGACAGGTTCAAGGTCGAAGGACGACCCACGGCGCGGGGATTCGAATTGACGACGCTGGACGGCAAGCGCGAAATCGAATCCGACTGCGTGATGACCTTCGCCTACTGGAATCCGGAGTTTCTCAAACAGGACAAGCTGCTGAACGCACAGAACGGCGATTATTTGAGGATGGACATCGAGGCCGTCGGCCCGGGCAAGCTGAAACTGCCGGACCGCAGTATCGACGCCGATATCTACCGGCTTCGCAATGCCGACGAGCAAATCGATATAACCCTCTGGTACGCCCGCGACGACGGCCGCTGGCTGTCGCTCGAATCGCGGGTCGAGGGCGGCCGGGTAATCCGCTACCTGCCCGCTACCGCGGCGGATTTCGAAGACTTGCGAAAGCAGCCGGATTCCGCCGACCCTCCTGCAACCGAAATCAGGAAATAGCATGCGGATCGGGTACGGGATCGGCGCGATAATCGTCGCCTCCATGCTGCTCGCAGGTTGCGCCTCGCCGCGGCCGATCCATACCGTGGACCGGGTCGACCTGCCGCGCTTCATGGGCGACTGGTACGTGATCGCGAATATCCCGACCTTCATCGAAAAGGACGCCTACAACTCGGTCGAGTCTTACCGCCTGGCCGAGGATGGCAGCATCGACACGACCTTCAGTTTCCGCGCGGGGGGGTTCGACGGTGAGCTGGAACAATACCATCCGCGCGGGTTCGTACGCGACGGCACCGGCAACGCGGTCTGGGGCATGCAGTTCGTCTGGCCGTTCAGGGCCGAGTACCGGATCATTTATCTATCGGCGGATTACAGGCATACGATAATCGGCCGCAGCAAGCGCGATTACGTCTGGATCATGGCCCGCAGCCCGCAAATCGCGGAGCCCGCCTTTACCGGTATGCTCGCCTTTCTCGGCGAGCAAGGCTATGATATCTCGCTCATAGAGAAGGTCCCGCAGCGCTGGTAGCTGCAGGGACACGATTGATCCAACGGTTTTGCCGGGGCGTATACAAATTTCAATAATCCTGGCGGCGAGAGAACATTCCTAAATGAATCCGGATCGAGCTTTTATCGAGTGCTTCAAGGCATATTTCAGGGGTTTGCATCAATCCGATCCCAGTCAATTGCAGTCTCTTTACGCGGACGAAGTCGTCTACCGGGGCCCGGTGCAGCAACTCAGGGGGCTGGTCGAACTCGAGGACTATTACGCCTCGCTGATCGGCAATTTCAGTCATTGCCGTTACGAATTTCTCGACGAGATAATCGGCGAGCAAACCGCCTGCCTGAAATGGGTTCTGCATCTCGACCACCCGCGGTTGCGCAAGCGCTCGTTCTGCCTGCGCGGCGTCAGCCAGCTGAAGTGGACCGACAGGATCCGCTACCAGGAAGATTTCTACGATTCGGACGCACTCCTGCGCGAGCAATTGCCGATACTGGGCAATGTCACGCGTTGGCTGAAGTTGCGGCTGGCGAGCTGAATCCGGAGATTGCTGGATGCGCGAGCAGGGTTTGAAGATCGCTATTATCGGTACCGGCATCTCGGGTCTTAGCGCGGCTTACTATCTCGGCCGCCGGCACGAGCTGACCCTGTACGAGTCCGCCCCCGCGATCGGCGGACATACCGCGACCGTCGATGTCGAGATCGGCGGCCGGGAGTATGCGGTCGATACCGGCTTTATCGTCTACAACGACTGGACCTACCCGCTGTTCATCGAGTTGCTCGACGAACTGGGCGTGGCCAGCAAGCCCACCGAGATGAGTTTCAGCGTGCGCTGCGACGACAGCGGCATCGAGTACGGCGGCAACAACCTCAATACCCTGTTCGCACAGCGGCGCAACCTGCTGCGGCCTTCCTTTCATGGCATGCTCGCCGACATTCTGCGGTTCAACCGGCAGCTGGTCGGCGACCTGGAGCTCGGCAAGCTGTCGCCGGCGATGACGCTGGGCGAATACTTGCAGGATAATCGCTACGGCGAGGAGTTCGTATTCCGTTACCTGGTACCCATGGGTTGCGCTATCTGGTCCGCCTCGACCACCAGGATGCTCGAGTTTCCGTTACTCTTCTTCGCCCGCTTTTTCAGAAACCACGGTTTGCTCAGCGTCAACGATCGCCCGCAGTGGCGCGTCATCGAGGGCGGCTCGCGTAGCTACCTCGAGCCGCTGACGCGGCGCTTCGCGGATTCGATACGGCTCGACTCCCGTATCACCGCGGTCCGCCGCCGCGCGGAGGGTGTAGAGCTCGTAATGCAGGACGGCGGCGCCGCCGAATTCGACCAGGTCGTCTTCGCCTGCCACAGCGATCAGGCACTTGAGCTGCTCGCCGACCCGACCCAGGCCGAAAAATCTGCGCTCGGCGCGATTCCCTACCAGTCCAACGAGGTCGTACTGCACACCGACGAGCGCCTGTTGCCGCGCAGTCGCCGGGCCTGGTCGAGCTGGAATTACTGGCTGCGCCAACGCTACCAGGCGCGCGCGGTACTGACCTACAACATGAATATCCTGCAGGGCATCGAATCCGGGACCACCTTTTGCGTAACCCTCAACGCCAGCGAAGAGATCGATCCGGCCAGGATCGTCGATACCTTTAATTACAGCCACCCGGTATTTTCGCTGGAATCGGTCGATGCCGTGCGGCAAATCGAGAATTTCAACGGTTTCAATCGCAGCTGGTTCGCGGGCGCGTGGCTCGGCAACGGCTTTCACGAGGACGGCGTGTCGGCCGGCCGGCGGGTGGCCGAGGCGATCAACGAGCTGTCGACAGACGCCCCGCCGGATGCCGCGCAGCAAGAGGCCGCCTATGCATAGCGCGATCTATCGGGGCCACTTGCGCCACCGGCGGCACTATCCCCACGGTCATCGCTTTTGCTACACGGTGTTCATGATGTACCTGGACCTCGACGAGATCGATACGGTGCTGGCGATGTCGCCGTTCTGGTCGCGCAAGCCCTGGCGACCGGCGCGCTTCGAGCGGCGTGATTTTCTCGGCGATCCCGCAATGCCGCTGGCCGAGGCGGTCAGGGAGCGGATTCGCGAGGAAACCGGTCAGCGGCACGAGGGGCCGATCCGCCTGCTCGCCAATCTGCGGTACTACGGCTACAGCCAGAACCCGATCGCCTGTTACTACTGTTTCGATAGCGACGAGAAGCTTCGCTATATCGTTGCCGAGGTAACCAATACACCCTGGGGCGAGCGGCAGAGCTACGTGCTCGAGTGCGATCCGGAACGGCGTATCCAGCGTATCGAGTTCGACAAGGAGATGCACGTCTCTCCGTTCAACCCGATGCAGATGAGATATCGCTGGCGCGGTAACCAGCCGTCGGAGATTCTCGCTCTGAACCTCGATGCCGAATACGAGGACCGAGTTCACGTCGACGCGACCCTGGCGTTGAAGCGCCGCGAAATCGACGCCCACAGCCTGGCCGCGATCCTCGTCCGGCATCCCTGGATGACCGCCAGGGTCGTGCTGGGGATTTACTGGCAGGCGTTGAAACTGTGGCTCAAGAAAACCCCTTTTTACGGCCATCCCGAGGGTGGCGGCACCGATAAGATTAGCAGACTGAAGACCAAGACATGAGTACGATCGATCGCTCAGTAACCAGGACCGAAGCAAAACAGGGCTGGCTGGACAAATTCGCGCGGCGGCAGATGTTGCGTCATCTGCAGCGGATCGAACTCGGCAGCCTGGTCATCGAGGACGCCGGCGAAAACATCGAGGTCGGCAGCCGCGAGAGGAGAACCGACATCGCCGCGAAGATCGTGGTTCACGATCGCAGCGCCTACCGCGATTTCGTGTTCGGCGGTTCCATCGGCGGAGCGGAAGCTTACATGCTGGGCAAGTGGAGTTCCCCCGAGCTGGTCGACGTGGTGCGCCTGTTTTCGGCCAACATCGACTTGTTGAACGGCATGGACGACCGGCGTCTCATCGGCCGCCGTGTGACCGAAAAGCTCGCCCACTGGCTGAATCGCAACAGCGAACGCCAGGCGCGTGAAAATATTTCGCGCCACTACGACCTGAGCAACGATTTCTTCGCGCTGTTTCTCGATCCGGCGATGATGTACTCGGCGGCGATATTCCCGCATGCCGACGCCGGTCTAGACGAGGCCGCGGTCCACAAGCTCGACGTCATCTGCAACAAGCTCGAGCTCGAGCCCTCGGATCACTTGCTCGAAATCGGCACGGGATGGGGCGGGCTCGCGATTCACGCGGCGCGCGAATACGGCTGCCGGGTAACCACCACGACGATTTCGAAACAGCAGTACGAGGTCGCCCGCGAACGGGTACGCGAGGCCAGCCTCGAAGATCGCATCGAGGTGCTCTTCGAGGATTACCGGAACCTGCGCGGTAATTTCGACAAGCTGGTCTCGGTGGAAATGATCGAGGCGGTAGGCCACGATTATTACCCCCGCTATTTCAGCGGTTGCGCCTCGCTGCTGAAGCAGGACGGTTTGATGCTGCTGCAGGCGATCACGGTACCCGGACAGCGTTACGAGTACGGGCAAAAGTCCGTCGACTTCATCCAGAAATATATCTTCCCCGGCGGCTCGCTGCCGAGCCACGAGGCGATCCTGACCACGGTAAAAAATCATACCGACATGGTCATGGTCGGGATGCACGAAATCGGAATCGACTATGCAAAAACCCTCGCGGCCTGGCGGCGTCGCTTCCTCGGCAAGCTCGACCAGGTCAGGGCGCTGGGTTTCGACGACAGTTTCATCCGCATGTGGAATTACTATCTTTGCTATTGCCAGGGCGGATTCGACGAACGCATTATCGGTACCGCGCAAATCCTGTTCGCGAAGCCGGGCTGGCGCTCCCCACAGGCCTGAATCGCCGGCTGGCGGCTAATCTCTCGGCGGCAAGCCGGTGTGCTGGGTGAGCAGGCGGCCTTTTTTCAGTCCGGAAGCCTTGCCCCGGTGACTGTTTTTGCGGCGCGGGTTGTGATAACCGCGTTTGTCGCGCGGCTGGTGGGCCGGCACCAGTTGATGCTTGCGGTTGCCGATCAGGTCTTCGCGCCCCATCGCTTTCAGGGCTTCCCGCAGCAGCGGCCAGTTGGCCGGATCGTGGTAACGCAGGAAGGCCTTG
>JASFKL010000183.1:0-8353 GCA_050118655.1 Gammaproteobacteria bacterium
TGCCGACCAGTGGAGTCACGGCTACGGCCGCGAGCAGGCCGCCTTCCCGCTGATGTCGCTGCGTGCGGACAAGTACTGGTGCCCGGTCGGCCGCATCGACAACGTTTACGGCGACACCCACGTCGTCTGCTCCTGCCCGCCGATCGAGGCCTATGCCGGGGAGGATGCGTAATCTGACAAGGAGAAGACGCTTTCAGCGGCGATGCCCGCGTCGTCATTTGCATATCCTCGCCTTGTACACCGGTTACCCGCACAGATCAGGACTCCCCCATGGCGATTAGCGTTTTCGATTTGTTTTCGATCGGTATCGGACCTTCGAGTTCGCATACCGTCGGACCCATGCGCGCCGCGCAGCAATTCGCCGCGCGCCTGCGCGACGACGGGCTGTCAGACAGGGTCGCGCGCATCAAGGCGGACCTTTACGGCTCGCTCGGCGCCACCGGCAAGGGACACGGCAGCGACAAGGCCGTAATCCTCGGTCTGGAAGGCGAATTGCCCGAAAGCGTCGAAACGGACAGCGTAGACGCTCGCCTCGAATCGATTCGCGCCGCTCGCAGGCTCAACCTGTGCGGCGAACGCGAACTCGCTTTCGACGAAAAAACCGATCTCGTCATGCACCGCCGCCAGTCGCTGCCGTATCACTCCAACGGTATGACCTTTCACGCCTGGGATGCACAGAAAAACGAAATCGCGAATGCGACTTTCTACTCGGTCGGCGGCGGTTTCATCGTCGATGAAAAGGCTGCCGGCGCCGATCGCATCGTCGAGGACGATACCCGCCTGCCTTACCCGTTCCACTCGGCGGTCGACCTGTTGATTCATTGCGCCAATCACGATATGCGCGTCAGCGACGTGATGCTCGCTAACGAGCTGTCCTGGCGCAGCGAGGACGAAATACGCCGTGGCTTGCTCGATATCTGGAAAGTCATGCGCAACTGCGTCAAAAACGGCTGCCGCAACGAGGGTATCCTGCCCGGCGGCATGAAGGTCAGGCGCCGCGCCGCCGACCTCTTCCGCAAGCTCGGCAGCCAGCCGCATATTACTTACAAGGATCCGCTCAACACGCTCGACTGGGTCAATCTCTGGGCGCTCGCGGTCAACGAGGAAAACGCCGCCGGCGGTCGCGTGGTCACCGCGCCGACCAACGGCGCGGCAGGCATCATCCCGGCGGTGATGCACTATTACCAGCATTTCTTCCCGGCCGCCGACGACGACGGTATCGTGCGCTTTCTGCTCACCGCCGGCGCGATCGGCATACTCTACAAGGAAAACGCATCGATCTCCGGCGCCGAGGTCGGCTGCCAGGGCGAGGTGGGCAGTGCCTGCTCGATGGCCGCCGGCGCGCTCACCGAGGTTCTCGGCGGCAGTCCCGAGCAGGTCGAAAACGCGGCCGAGATCGGCATGGAGCATAACCTCGGACTGACCTGCGATCCGGTCGGCGGCCTGGTTCAGGTGCCCTGCATCGAGCGTAACGCGATGGCCTCGGTGAAGGCGATCAACGCCGCGCGCATCGCGATGCGCGGCGACGGCAAGCATTTCGTATCCCTGGACAAGGTCATCAAGACGATGCGCGACACCGGGGCCGACATGAAAACCAAGTACAAGGAAACCGCGCGCGGAGGGCTGGCGGTGAATATCATCGAATGCTGAACGACCTGCAAAGCCGGCTGGCACCCTACCTCGAACTGCTCGGCGCCAACCCGTGGCTGCAGGCCGCCGTGGTGATCGTCGTTTCGCTGCTGCTGGCATGGATCTTCGATCACGTGATCGTGTCGTCGATGCGCAACCTCAGCCGCCGTACGCGGATGAGTTTCGACGACAGTGTCATCGACCTGCTGCACGGCCCGGTGCGAACCAGCGTCATTCTGCTCGGCCTCGCCCTCGCCGCCAGCCTGCTGAACCCGCAGGAACCCTACAGGTTCATCGTATTTTCTGCGCTGCTGAGCATCGCTTACCTGGTCTGGATGCTGTTCCTGCTGCGCGTGATTCGTTCGGTTCTGAAATTCTTCGCGCGGGACGAGAAAAAGTTGTCGATCCTGCACGCCCAGACCCTGCCGCTATTCGATAACCTGGCACTGATCGTGATCGTGGCGATCGCGGTTTACATGGTGTTTTCCGCCTGGGGCGTCGATATGACGGCCTGGCTGGCATCGGCAGGTATCGTCGGAATCGCGGTCGGTTTCGCGGCCAAGGATACGCTCGCCAACCTGTTTTCCGGCGTATTCATCCTCGCCGACGCGCCCTACAAGATCGGCGACTACGTGGTGCTCGAATCGGGCGAGCGCGGAGAGATTACCCATATCGGCATCCGCAGCACTCGTCTGAAGACCCGCGACGACGTCGAGATTACGGTGCCCAACTCGGTGATGGGCAATACCAAGATCACCAACGAATCCGGCGGTCCCTACGAGAAATACCGTATTCGCGTCAAGGTCGGTGTCGCCTACGGCAGCGATATCGACCGGATCGAGGCGATCCTGCTGGAAATCGCGGCCGCCAACGAACTGGTTTGCGAGACACCCGAGGCACGCGTGCGCTTTCGCGCCTTCGGCGCCTCCAGCCTCGATTTCGAATTGTTGTGCTGGGTAACTCAGCCGGCCCAGCGCGGGCTCGCAACCCACGAACTGCTGGGCGCGGTCTACAGGCGCTTCAACCTGGAAGGCATCGAGATCCCCTATTCCAAGCACGATCTCTACATCAGGGAAATGCCTGCCCGGGGCGAATAGACGGGGAGGTACAGGCCCGGCTGATTTCATGCGGACAGCCGTGCCGAATGACCGCCGGAACTGACTTCCGTGACTGTCGAGAAGCCCCGGATATTGTTAGTCGAGACAGGTATTGCTATTCTACCGGCGTCGAAAAAGACGGGGCGGTGTCGGTTAGTCCGCCCATTCCTCCCGGGGAACTCTGCGTGGCTCGACGCCACTCCCGCGACCATTGTCCTGCGCATCATGCCGGGAGGTGGTCGCATATCTAGCCATCCTCCCTGTGCAGCGCAGATTCAGCATTACGTTTTGCGTTGGTCATGAACCAATCGAAAGGAGGACACCATGCAACCTCGTATCAGTATGATCACCCTCGCGGTAAGCGACCTCTCGAGAGCTATGGAATTTTACCAAAATGGACTCGGCTTTCCGCGGATGGATTCGCCGCCGGAAATCGCGTTTTTTACCTTAAACGGAACCTGGCTCGGTTTGTATACGCGGGCAGAGCTTGCCGGCGATGCGACTGTCGATGCCGGGGGCGGCGGATTCGAGGGATTTACGCTATCCCACAATACGGCCACCGAAACCGAAGTCGATAAGGTTTACAAGCAGGCAATCGATGCAGGCGCAATACCCGTGAAACAACCGCAGGAAGTTTTCTGGGGCGGATACTCCGGATACTTCAAGGATCCCGACGGGCATCTCTGGGAAGTTGCTCACAATCCGCATTTCTGGCCGGGACCCGCGGATACGGCTACCTGACGATCCGGTCTGGCCGGGCCGATTCACTCGCCGGCCGAGTGAATCGGTCGCCCGAGCGGGGCGCTATTCGCCGAAGACGGTGACGATCGCGTCGCGGATGCCGGCCACCAGTTCGTCGAGCGTTTCCCGCTCCGTGGTCAGCGGCGGCGCGATACAGACGACTTCGTTGCGCATGCGCGTGAAGATCCCGTTGTCGATCATCGCTTTGGTCATTTTCGGACCCACGCCCCACTCCGGCGGATACCAGGACCGGGTCGACCGGTCCTCGACCAGCTCGACGCCGCACATCATCCCCTTGCCGCGGATATTGCCGACATGCGGATGCTGATCCAGCTCGGCGTGCAATTTTTCGAGCAGATAGGCGCCCTTTTCCGCGGCCTGTGCGACGACGCCCTCGCGCTCGATGAAGTCGAGCGTGGCCAGCCCCACCGCGCAGGTGGTCGGATGGCCGCTATAGGTATAGGCGTGCATCCAGGGCTTGTCGCTGCTGCGAATCGTCTCGGCGACCTCGTCGCTGATACCGATACCGCCGAGCGGCAGGTAACCGGAGGTTATCGACTTGGCGAACTGCATCAGGTCGGGCTCGACGCCATAGTGATCGAGCGCGAACAGCTTGCCGGTGCGGCCGAAGCCGGTAATGACTTCGTCGGCGACGAATAAAACCTCGTACTGGTCGCAGATTTCTCGAATGCGCGGAAAGTAATCGTCCGGCGGTACGATCACGCCGCCGGCGCCCTGCACCGGCTCGGCGATGAACATCGCCACGGTTTCGGGACCCTGTTTCAGGATTTCCTTCTCCAGTTCGTTGGCCATCGCAATGCCGGGCGAACTGCCGTCCTCGGGTTCGGGATAATGATAGGGATCGGGAGCCGGAATATGGCTGAAGCCCGGGATGCGCGGTTCGAAAGCCGCCCAGTAGGGCGCGATGCCTGTCGCGCACATGGCCGCGAATGTGACCCCGTGATATCCCCAGATACGGCTGATGACCTTGGTTTTTTCGGGCTTGCCTTTCGCCTTCCAGTAAAAACGCGCGAGTTTGAAATTACTGTCGGTGGACTCGCCTCCTCCCGAGGTGAAGTAAAAATTGTTGATGCTCGGATAGCAGATATCGGCGAGGCGCTCGGCGAGCTCGATCGCGGGCGGATTCGAACTGCCGTTGTAACTGGAGCAAAAAGCCATATTCTTCATCTGCTCGTAGGCGGCTTCGGCGAGTTCGACCCTGCCGTGGCCGCAGCTCACGTTCCACAGACAGGACAGGCCGTCGATGTAGCGATTGCCATCGGCGTCGATCAGGTGGGAACCCTCTGCCTTGACCCAGACCTTGCCGCTGGCATGGGCCGAGTTCTGGTGCAGGGGGTGGATCATGTGTTCCTGATCCTTACCGATCAGGGCGTCGTTGCTCAGGGGGGCGTTCATGGGCGTCTCACTCTCGCATCGGAATGCGGGCTAGGAAAAATGAGACCGTATTATAATCCTTCCGGCCGGCTAATAAACCCGAATTTGAAACCTCCGCCGCGAGATCACGCCGGCGCTCTAGATTTCCGCCCCGCCCGGCATTCGCGAACAGCGCAGCAGCAGCTCCGGCATCGACTCGTGCTGCCCGAGGTATTGCGACATGCCGATACTGATCCCGGGGTGCCCCGCTCGCGCGCAGGCGAGTTCGCCCGGAATATCGGCGGTCACGTGCCGCCCGCCGGCGAGAAAATAAGGCACCGCGACGATTTCGGTCGCGCCGAGCGCAACGCACTCGCTGATCCCCTGCTGGATATCGGGCTCAGCGAGTTCGAGAAATGCCGGGCGCACCGCGGCGTAATCCCCGCCGCCGATTTTCTCGATACGCTCGGCCAGCCTGCGTACTTCCTCGTTGGCCTCCTGCCGGCGGCTGCCGTGGGCGATCAGCATCATGAACTTCATCTTCGATTCAACTCCTTGGAGGCACCTGGGGTAACGGGTACTACGCTGCAGCCCCGCAACTGGATTGCCTGCCGGGACGCCGATTTCCTGTCGCGACTTGAAAGCTGGCGTCGATAGCATTACAGTGGATCGTCGAATAATACCAATAAAATTTTCGGATCACACAACCATGACACGGCACCTGGCAGATCTCGGGAAATTCAACTCGGTTGCAATCATTGCGATTGTCGCCGCATCTGCCTCGGTGGTCGTTACTGCGAGCGCGCTCGCGCTGCTCGGCCTGGCCGGAATAGAAGCCCCTACCGGGGTTGCGCTGGCCTTCTCGGCGGGGGTACCCCTCGTGGTATCGCCGCCGATCGCCTGGCTGCTGGTCGGCCTGCTGTTGCAGAGCTTCAGGCAACAGGAGTCCCTGCGCAAGCTCGCGAGCACCGACTCCCTGACCGGCCTGCTGAGCCGCCACGCTTTCATCGAAGCCGCCAACAACCATATCTCGCTCGCCGACCGCAACGGCTCGACATTCGTCGTGCTGCTCGTCGACCTCGATCATTTCAAGTCGATCAACGACCGCTACGGGCATCCCGCGGGCGATGCGGTGCTGAAACTGTTTGCCGACGTTCTCAACAGCGTCGCGCGCCGCAGCGACATTGCCGGCCGTCTCGGCGGAGAAGAATTCGCCTTACTGCTGCCGGAGACGGGTACCGACGAGGCGCTGGAGTTCGCGGGACGCCTGCACCGGGCGATCGGCCAGGCGGTACTCAAGTACGGCGACGGCGCGATCCACTATACCGCGAGTATGGGTCTGGCCTGTTCCGCGAGCAGTCAGGAAAAAGATCTCGACAGCCTGTTGGCACGCGCCGACATGGCCCTCTACGCGGCCAAGCACGGCGGCCGCAATCAGACCCGGGTATTCGACGAAACCCGGAATCAAGCGGCGACCGGCTGAATACGCCGCATTCGCGGTCATGCCGAGCTGCGATCTGATCATCTCCGGCGCCCGGGTTATCGACGGTAGCGGCGGCAAGTCCCGGGTAACCGGTGTCGCGGTCGATCGCGGCCGCATCGTCGATCTCGGCGACTGCCGGCAATGGCGGCCGGATACGCGCATCGACGCCGACGGCCTGGCACTGGCCCCCGGATTCATCGACAGTCACACGCACGACGAACTCGCCGTGCTCGAAACGCCGGCGCTCGAGTGCAAGCTCTCCCAGGGCGTGACCACGGTGATCGCCGGCAACTGCGGCATCAGTCTCGCGCCGCTGCGCGTCGACGGCCCGATGCCCCCGCCGTTTCCCCTGCTCGGCGGCTGGCAGCACTTTCGTTATCCCTCGGTCGCCGATTATCGCGCTGTACTCGCCGACCGCCCGCCGGCGGTCAACCTCGCCCTGCTCGCCGGCCACAGCAGCCTGCGACTCGGCTGTATGCCCGACCGGCTTGAGCGCGAGGCCGACGAGACGGCGATAGACGCGATGCAGGAAAAGCTCAGGACCGCGCTGCGCGAGGGTTGCATCGGACTCAGTACCGGGCTGACCTACCCGCCGGCCACGGCTGCCTCGACCGAAGAAATCGTCAGCCTGGCGAGCGTTCTGCGCGAATTCGACAAGGCCGTCTACGCGACGCATATGCGCAACGAGGGCGACCGCGTCGTCGAAGCCGTCGCCGAGGCCCTCGACATCGGCACTCGGGCCCGGGTCCCGGTGATCATTTCCCACCACAAGTGCGCGGGCGCCGAAAACTACGGACGCTCGCGGGATACCCTGGCGCTGATCGACCGTGCCAGGCAGGCGCGGCAGGCGGTGAGCTTCGACGTCTATCCTTATACCGCGAGTTCGACCTCGCTGCTGCCGCAGTTCGTGCGCGAGGCCGAATCCGTACTGGTCGCCGAATCGGAGCCGCACCCGGAGTGCAACGGCATAATGCTGGATCGTATCGCCGCCGACTGGAACTGCTCGACCGCCGAGGCTTGCGAGCGACTCTACCCGGCCGCGGCGATCTACTTCCAGATGGACGAGGACGATCTGCAGCGCATCATGGCCCATCCGGCGGCGATGATCGGCTCCGATGGTATCGCGTCGATGAAGACGCCTCATCCCCGCCTGTGGGGAACCTTTCCGCGCGTGCTCGGCCACTACGCGCGCGAGCAAAAACTTTTCCGGCTGGAAACCGCGGTGCACAAGATGAGCGGGCTCACTGCGCGGCGCTTCGGGCTCGACGACCGCGGCAGTATCGAGATCGGCAAGCGGGCCGACCTGGTGCTGTTCGATGCCGGGCGGATTGCCGACCGCGCCAGTTTCGAACAGCCCTGCCAGGTTTGCGACGGCATCGAGAGCGTGTGGGTTAATGGCGAACTGAGCTGGCATCGGCGCGCGGCCACGGGCGCCCGCAGCGGCAAGTTTCTGACGCATTGAGCTCAGGGAGCAAACTGCGCGCGTTGATGTCCGAGGTCCGTGACTGTCGCCTCTGTGCAGGAGAGTTGCCGCTTGGCCCGCGGCCCGTGCTGCAGTGCTCGCCCTCGGCGCGCATCCTGATCGCGGGTCAGGCGCCGGGGCGGCGCGTCCACGAATCCGGGATACCTTTCGACGATGCGAGCGGCGACCGCCTGCGCGCGTGGATGGGTATCGACCGCGATCGATTTTACGATGCCGAACGCATCGCCATTCTGCCGATGGGATTTTGTTACCCGGGCAGCGCCGGGGCCGGCGATCTGCCGCCGCGCCCCGAATGCGCGGCGACCTGGCGGGCAACCCTGCTGGCGCAATTGCGGCAACTCGAATTAACCCTGGTGATCGGCCGCTACGCGCAGGATTACCATCTCGACGGGGCCGGCGGAGTCACCGCGCGGGTTTCGGCCTGGCGCGACAGCTGGCCCGGCGTGGTACCCTTGCCGCACCCCAGCCCGCGCAATAATCGCTGGTTGAAACGTAATCCCTGGTTCGAGACCGACTTGCTGCCGGAATTGCGTGCCAGGGTATCGC
>JASFKL010000184.1:0-8300 GCA_050118655.1 Gammaproteobacteria bacterium
AATCATCGTTGCCGACATCGTGCTGGTGGGAATCGGCGCCAGCCCGAACACCTCGCTGGCCGAGGCCGCCGGGCTCGACTGCGGCAACGGCATCCGCGTCGACGCCACCTGCCGGACCTCGGACGAGCATATCTACGCGGCCGGCGATTGCGCCTGCTTCGTCCGCGACGGGCAGGAGATACGCCTCGAATCGGTGCAGAATGCGGCCGACCAGGGCGACCTGGTCGCGCGGGTCTGGGCCGGAGAGGACGTCACCTACACCGCGCTGCCCTGGTTCTGGTCCGACCAGTACGATTGCAAGTTGCAGATCGTCGGCCTCAACATCGATCACGACCTGACCGTGATCCGCCCCGGCAGCGGCCCGTCCAGCCTGTCGGTGTGGTATTACCAGGGCGACAGGCTGCTCGCCATCGATGCGATGAACGAGCCCAAATCCTACGCCTACGGCCGCAAGCTCATCGAGGCGGGCAAGCACCCGAGCCGCGAACAAATCGCCGACCCCGCAACCGACCTGAAAGCCCTCGCCCTCGGCTGAAGACCGCGACACCCGTCATCGTGTCCCTCGGACCGATGCGTCTGTCCCGATGCCCGTCGTCGCTGGCCCCGAGCCCGATCTGCCTACCCCGATGCCCGTCATTGCGGCCCCCGAGCCGCAATCCATTTTACGGAGCCGCGATATCGAACCGAGAGCCCGCGGGGCTCTCGGGCAATATCGAGTCAATTTGCATTGGATGCCGGGTCAAGCCCGGCATGACGAAAATTGGACATCGTCCCCAAAATTCGGCTCGGGAGGCGGCATGCCGATGGCGGGGATTTGTTACTGGACAGGGGCGCGGGCGATTTTCGGGTCGGCACCCTGGGCGAACTTTTTGTTGAGTTCGACGTAGGCTTCGAAGCGCCGCTTGATGTCGCTGACGTAGTTGACCGGTTCGCGGCCGTTGACGTAACCGAAGCGCGCCTTCTTCGCGTAGTTGCGTTTCGACAGCAACAGCATCGCCTCCTCGGTATGACCGAACCAGCGATCCGGGTCGAGACCGATCTTGCCCGCCAGCCGCCGCGCATCCTGCACGTGGCCGGCGCCCGCGTTGTAAGCCGCGAGCGTAAACCAGTTACGCTCCGAAATCGGCAACTCGTTGTCGAAGCGGTCGCGCAGCCAGTCGAGGTACTTGATCCCGCCGCGGATACTGCTGGCCGGGTCGACCGCGTTCTCCACCCCCATCGCTCTGGCCGTTCGCGGCATCAGCTGCATCAGCCCGCGGGCGCCGACCTGCGACTGCGCCTTCGGATTGAAGCGGCTCTCCTGGTACATCTGCGCGGTCACCAGCCGCCAGTCGAAACCGTAGCGGTCGGCGTACTTGCGCACCAGCTTGTCGTAGGGCGATATCTGCCCGTTGACCGGGTCGATCACGCGTCCGCGCGCGAGCCGCTGCACCGAGCGGCGGCTCTCGAAGTACTTGGTGTAGAGGATGTTGTAATGCTTGCTCTTGTAGATACGCTCGACGAATTCGTCGAGCGCCTGCTTGAGTTTCGGGTTGCGCTTGCGCAAGGCGATCGCATGCGCCCGCTCGATGTCGAGCCTGTACGCCGACCTGACCGGCACACCCTTGGCGAGTTCGATATCGAGCAGGTGCTCGTCGGCCATGGTGGCCTTGTACTTGCCGCGCGACACCATCTGGATCAATTGCTCGGTCTCGACGTCGTCCCGGGTCGCATGCAGGGCGAAGCGCGCGCCCTCCTGCTGCAATTCGGACAGCCGCTCCCAGTAGAGACTGTGGTGGCGCACGAAGATAGTCCGGTAATCGAGGTCGGCCAGCGATCGCGCCGGGTCGTCCTTTTGCACTACGATGTGCTGCTTCGCGTGATGATAGGGCTTCGAAAAGGTTACGCCGAGCTGCCGCAGGCGCTCGGTAGGCTCGATAAAGCTCATCGCGATATCCGCCCTGCCCTCGAGCAGCCAGCTGGTCAGCTCGAGATGACTCGGCGGCACCACCACTTCGAGGCGCAAGCCGTGGTAGTCGGCGAATTCCCGCGCCAGCTCGTATTCGAAGCCCATCAACTCCCCGCGAAAAATAAAATAGGAGGCCGCGTTGTTACGCAGCAGCACGCGCAGCACGCGGCGCTTCTTGATCGCATCGAAATCGTCGGTGAAGCGCCGGTCGCGGTCGAGTGCGCCGTGCTCGAGCTGCAGGTAACGGTTGATCTCGCTGACCAGTTGCGGGGCGTTCTTGCGCACGCCCCAGGCGATGTCGCGCTGGCTGCTGAAATTCACCGCGATCTTGAAATCGTCGCGAAACGCCTTGTAGATATCCACCATGTTGCTGTCCATGATGGTCGCGTCGAATTCGCCGGCCGCGAGGCGGTCGAGCACTTCCTCGGTCTGCACGCCGTCCGGGGTCTCGACGATCTGTATATCCGGGTAGCGATTTTTCTTCAGCCATCTGAGCGCCTGCCAGAAGGTCGACCCCTTGCTGACCATGACTTTCTTGCCGTTGAGGTCGCGCACGCGCTGCACCGAGCTGTCGTCGCTGGCGACGACGACCTTTTCGCGCACGTGATCGACGGGCACCGAGAAAGACATTTTTTGCAGGCGGGCATCGGTAATCGCGAGATTGTCGACGATGATGTCGCCGCGGCCCGCGATCAGCGCCGGGATCAGCTTGGAGAAGTTGTCGACGATGACCAGTTCCGGGATCAGGCCGTGCGAGAGCGCGAACTCCTCGGCGATCTGCTGCTGCTCGGCGAGCGGCGAGCCGCGTCTCGGCAGGTAAGCCGAACTCGAAAAATCGCGCGTCAGCAGGATCCTGAGCTTGCCCTGGCGCAGGATGCCGTCGAAGTCTCCGTTGAAGATTTCGGACTGCTCGAGCGAGCTGTAAGTACGGTTGATATAGGCCTGGGCCGGGGACAGCAGCAGGCCCGCCAGCAGCAACAAGCACGGGCGCAGCCACCTCGGGCCGGGCCCGGTTCCGCGTTTCAACTCCCCCATGAGCGGACACTAAAGCGTTTATTCGCCGGCATGTCAAAGAAAAAACTGCCCGGCGGAAGGCTCGCGGGGACTGTCGGCAGGCGGGTTTCGGGGCCCGGCGCGGGGCCTAATTGGGCGTCAGTATTCGATGCCGGCGATGATATAAACCTTTCTGCCGCTCGGTACATCTACCTCGATCTCCTCCCCCAGCTCGTGCTTCAACAACGACCGCGCCAGCGGTGAATCGACGCTGATGTAATGCTCGGCACGATCGAATTCGTCAGGACCGACAATGCGGTAAGTGACGGCCGTGCCGCTTTCGTCCTCGAGCGTTACGCTGGCGCCGAAATAGACGATTTCCGAGTTTGCCGGCTTTTGCTCGACGATTTTGAGATCGGGTAGACGTTTTTGCAGGTAACGGATCCGGCGGTCGATTTCGCCGAGTTCTTTCTTGCGATAGATATATTCGGCGTTTTCCGACCGGTCACCCTCGGCCGCGGCCGCCGCGAGCGCGGTCACCACCTCGCGGCGCCGCTTCCAGATGGCTTTTTGCTCGTCTTCGAGCGCGCGCATGCCGGCCGGCGTGATATACGGCGATTTCGGTGCCGCAGGGGGACGGTAACGGCTCATTTGCGGACGGGGTATCGTAGTTATTTCCGGTACTGCGAAATTTGCACCTCGGTGCCGTAATCCGCGTAATCGCCCTCGGAGCGCTTGCCGCGGAAGCTTCCCCACTCGATGGGACGGTACAGGGCGGGCCGGTCGACGCCGATTACCGAGGGCAGCGGGCTGACGGTGCAGTCGGCCGCCGGATTGAAAAAGAAAGGCAGGCTGTAACGGTCGCGCGCATCCATCGCCAGCACCCGATGAATCGCGGCCTTGTAAATGTCGTTCGACCAGACCTGCATCATGTCGCCGGTGTTGATTACCATCGCGCCGTCGATCGCGGGGATGTCGTACCAGAGGCCGTCGCGGAAGACCTGCAGGCCGCTGACCTCGTCCTGCAGCAGCACGGTCAACGCGCCGGCATCGGTGTGGTGGTGCACGCCGAGATCGGCAGCCGGCTGCTTGCCGCCCAGTTGCGCCATCGGGTCTTCGACCGGGTAGTAATTGAGGCGCATGAAACCGGTGTGGTTGCCGTCGAAATACGGGTGCATGAACTTCGCGGGCAGATCGAGGCCCCTGCAAAAGGCTTCGAGCAGGTTCAAAGACAGCTCGGTGCAGCCATCGAGATAAGCCAGCATCGTCGGCTTGAAATCCGCCGGGCGCGCGGGCCAGCGATTCTTTTTTCCGTAGATCGGATCCACGCCCTCGCGCGTGTAATCGAAGACTTCTTTTTTGTCGCGCTGATTCTTGGTCAGCTCCTTGTTGTAGAAACCCCAGGGGCTCGCGTGGTCTCGCTGGATGGCGAGTTTTTCCTCGACCGGTAACGCGAACAGCGCGTGGGTTTGCCGCCAGACCTCGTCGATCTGGCTCGCCGGGATGCCGTGGTTGACGACCTGGAAGAATCCCCAGGTCTTGCAGGCCTCGGCGATCTGGTCGATGGCGCGCACCGCGGCGTTGCTGGACGAATCCGCGAATACCTCGCCGACATCGATGACCGGCACCTGGTCGAGTGGCGAGGTTTGCTCGGCGACCGGCATCCGGTCCAGATCCTCTATTCCCTGCAGCATGTCGTGATTCACCCCGTCAGTCGCGAATCGACGCAGTATAAATATTACGCCTGTATTGGCAAATGGCGATGACTCGCCCCGGGCAGGCGCTTCAGGGTTCGCTGACCTGGGGCAGTCGCAGCGCGCCGACGGCCGCGATCAGCGACAGCAGGCCGAGCAGCAGCAGGATGGCCGGCGCGCCGAGCCAGTCGGCAGCGAAGCCGATCAGGCCTCCGAGCAGCATCATCACCCCGATCACGGTGTTGGAGACCGCGACGTAGGCGGCACGAGTCTCGGCGGTCGCCATATCGACGAGGTAGACCTTGCGCCCGAGGCGCACGCCGCCGTGCATGACATTGAGCACGAGGAAGATCGCTGCGAAGCCCAGCTGCCCCGTGAGCCATTGCCATTCGAGCGTTATCGCGGTCCAGGTCAGCACCGCCAGCAGGCCGGCGCCGGTCGACGCCAGTGCCATCACCGCGCGGCTCGAACGATCGCCGAGATAACCCCAGATCGGCGACGAGATACTCGAGGCCAGCCCGTTGGCGATGATCAAGGTGCCGAGACCCGACAATCCGGCCTGCGTCTGCTGTTGCGCGGCCAGCACGTAAAAGGGGGGCGCCAGTGCGACCGCCAGCAACAGCGTGCGGATCGTGACGAAGCGACGGAACGGCTGGTCGGTGACCAGCAGCCCGAGCTGCCCGAGCGCGACCGAGATCGCGTTGCCGCCGCCCTCGGTCGCGCCCGGCTGCTCCTCGATGGTCGCGAACAGCAGGGTCGAGGCGATCCACAGCAAGCCGCCCGCGGCGAGCAGTCCGGCGAACACCCCGATCCCGGAGGTTTGCGGGTCGAAAAGCGCGAGCCAGGCGCCGACCGCGAGCAGCGCCACGCCCGAGAGGCTCGCGCTCCAGCCCATCAGGATGCCGCGGCGGCTCTTGGATATGGTCTTGCCGAGCACGTCCTTGGCCGATACCGAGCAAATGCCGCGCGCCAGGCTGAACACCACCAGCATGGACACCACCGCGGCCCCCGCCGCGTGCCCCTCGAGCGCCAGCGCGGCCACGGCCATGCCCGACAGGCTGGCCGCCGACAGCAGCGCGCCGAGCATCCACACGTACTTGCGCACCGGCAGGTGGCGCACGGCGGCCGCGACCAGCAGCTGCGGCAATAGCACGCCGGCCTCGCGGATCGGTACCAGGAAACCGGTATAAAACGCCGGTACGCCGAGCGCGCCGAACATCCACGGAATCACGAGCCTGGCGCTGGCGATCTCGTCGGCAACCTTGCCGAGCAAATTGGCTCCCAGATAAGCGAAAAAATTGCGCGGCTGTTCGTTGCAGGCCTCGTCGGGGATATCCTTGCAGACGCGCGCATCCTCGTCGCCCGTAATCCGGGTGTAAAGGTCTTCCAGTGTTACTTGCATCCGCGGGTCCCGTAATCGATTCGCCGCGCGCATGATAATGTCTCGCCGCGCTCCGCGCCAATCCTCGCCGGATTTTGGGTCCGATCTAAATTGATTGCGTAGAGTTGATTTCGATCCGACCCAAATTAGATCGAAGGGCGATGGGTGGACCCGCGGCACAATCCCCTTTATCCTAAGGGGTCCCCCATCGAGACCCCGCGGAGCCAGGAAATTGACCACAGTAGAAGCAGCGAAATCCGTCGAATCGTTTATCGGTCCGCAGGATCCGCCGCCTTATACGATCGTCAATGCCGAGGGCAAGAGCAAGGTTTTGCTTGTTTGCGACCATGCCAGTAACCGGATCCCCGCATCGCTCGACAACCTCGGTCTCGATCAGCCATCGCTCCAACAGCACATCGCCTACGACATCGGCAGCCGTAATCTGACCCGCCACCTGATCGAACACCTCGACGCGCCCGCCGTGCTCGCCGGTTATTCGCGCCTGGTGGTCGACCTGAACCGCAGCCTCGAGGACGAGAGCGTGATGCCGCTGGTCAGCGACGGCACGGTCATCCTCGGTAATCAAAAAATGTCCGAGACGCACCGCGCCCAGCGCATCAGGGAATTTTACACGCCGTACCGGCAGGCGATCGACGGCATGATCAACGGCTTCCGCGAGCGGGAGATCACGCCGGCGATCATCGCGATCCACAGCTTCACCCCGCAAATGCTCGGCCACCAGCGCCCCTGGCAAATCGGCGTGCTCTGGGACAAGGATCCGCGCATTCCCGTGCCGCTGATCCGCAACCTGCGCAGTATACCCGGCGATCTGCAGATCGGCGACAACGAGCCCTATTCGGGCAAGCACCCGGCCGATTACACCATCGACCATCATGCCGAGGCCAATGGCCTGCCGCACGTTTCGATCGAGGTGCGCCAGGATCTGGTCACCAGCGAGTCGGGCGCCGAGGAGTGGGCCGGTATCCTCCACGAAGCGCTGCGCGAAATCCTCGACGACCCGGACCTGTACAGCGTCTGGGAATCTGTCTGAGCGGTTACTCCGGAATACGCGAAGCGTTCTTCGTTTCGGCCAGCAACCAGTCGCGAAACACTCCCGCGGCACGCGACAAACTCTCGGTATTGCGATAAATCAGGTAGTAGGCTTCGCTGCTCGCCAGGCCCTCGCTCAGCTTGCAGGGCACCAGGCCCAGCTGTTCGACGAGGCTGTCGGTGGTCGGCGAGCGCGCCAGCGCGATACCGTAGCCCGAGGCGGCCATTTGCAGCGACAGCTGGGTCGAATCGGTAAAACAGAGCCGCCGGTTCGGAATGGTGTCGACTCCCGCGGCGCGCAGGATCTGGTTCCAGTTGATCCGGTGGGTGGTAATCTGGATCAGGCGATGCTCGAGAAAATCCCGCCCGTCCTCGACCGCTGCCGCGATCTCGGGACGCGCGACCGGGTAAATGGTCTCGTCGAACAGGCGATCGCATTGCCCCCAGCTGCGGTGCACCGGCCCGAACAGGATGCGCAGTTCGAACCCGGGACGCTGGTAATCGAGGTCGTGGTAGGCCCCGCTCAGGTGCAACTGCACGCGGGGATGCAGCGCGGCGAATGCCGGCAGTCTCGGCGCCAGCCAGCCGGTGGTGAAAATCAGGTTCGCCTGCAGCATCAGGGTCTCGTCGCGCTCCTCGCCGAACAGTGCACCGGCCGATTCTTCGACCATGGACAGCGCTTGCCGCACCGTCGGTAGAAAAGCGTGCCCCGCATCGGTCAGCTCGACGTGCCGCGGCCCGCGCTCGAACAATCGGGTCTGGAAATGCGACTCCAGCGCCTTGACCTGCTGGCTGACCGCCGAGGTGCTCATGTTCAACTGTTCGGCGGCGCGGGCGAAATTCTCGTGACGTGCGGCCGCCTCGAATACTCTCAGCCAGTTCAACGACGGAATACTGCCGCGCCTTTGCATGCCTGGTTCTCGATTTTGGTTAAGTTAAACTTAATGAAAGGTAAGTAAAACACAGGTTGTGAATTAACGCCATTGCTGCTTGAATCCCCGCATTGACCGGCCCGGACAAGCGCATGAACGATACCGCCATCACCGCCGGCGAGACCGCAGCCCGCGCGCAAGCGCGTAAGACGCGGCGCGCCTGGAACTATACCCCTGAGCTGCCGTTGCGCCAGGCGCCTTACTGCGAGTCGCCTTTCAGCCTCGGCGACAGCCTGCGTTACCTGTTCGAAATCTGGAGACCTTTCAATCTGCGCTTCCTGATCCTGATGCTCGCGATCGCA
>JASFKL010000185.1:0-8240 GCA_050118655.1 Gammaproteobacteria bacterium
GCTGGTTTCGGCGACGATCCTGGCGCCGATGCGTTTGAAGAAACTCAAGGCCTTGCTGCCGAAAGTCACGACCTCGATTTCGATGCCCTTTTCATCGAGTTCGCCGATATGGTTCAAAGCCTTCTTGAACATGTTCGTATTAAGCCCGCCGCACAAGCCGCGATCGGTGGATACGGCAACAATCCCGGCGCGCTTGTGGTCGCGATCGATCAGGAAGGGATGCTTGTACTCGGCATGCGATTTCGCCACGTGACTGACCACCTCGGCGATGCGCTCGGCGTAGGGCCGGGTCGCGAACATCTGGTCCTGGGCCTTGCGCATCTTGCTCGCCGCGACCATTTCCATTGCCGCGGTGATCTTTTGAGTGTTCTTGACACTCGCGATCTTGGTCTTGATTTCTTTGCCGCCAGCCATCGCAATTACTCCTAGTAGACGCCGCTAGCCTTGAAGTTTTCGATCGCCTGCTTGATTTCTCCGGCGATATCGTCGTTGTAGTCGCCGGACTGGTTGATCTTGTCGAGCAACTCCTGGTTGTTGGAGCGGATGTGCGAGAGCATCGCATCCTCGAAGGCGACGATCTTGTTGACCGGCACGTCGTCGAGGAAACCCTCGTTGGCCGCGTACAGCGAAACGCCCATTTCGGCTACCGACAGCGGCGAGTACTGGCGCTGCTTCATGAGTTCGGTTACGCGCTGGCCGCGCTCGAGCTGCTTGCGGGTGGCCTCGTCGAGGTCCGAGGCGAACTGCGAGAAGGCCGCCAGCTCGCGGTACTGCGCGAGCGCCAGGCGCACGCCGCCGCCGAGCTTCTTGATGATCGGGGTTTGCGCGGCGCCGCCGACGCGCGATACCGACAGGCCGGCGTTGATCGCGGGCCGGATACCGGCGTTGAACAGGTCCGATTCGAGGAAGATCTGGCCGTCGGTGATCGAGATGACGTTGGTCGGCACGAAGGCCGACACGTCGCCGCCCTGGGTTTCGATGATCGGCAGCGCGGTCAGCGATCCGGTCTTGCCCTTGATCTTGCCGTCGGTGATCTTTTCGACATAATCGGCGTTGATGCGCGCGGCGCGCTCGAGCAGGCGCGAGTGCAGATAGAACACGTCGCCCGGGTATGCCTCGCGGCCCGGCGGGCGGCGCAGCAGCAGGGATACCTGGCGGTAAGCCCAGGCCTGCTTGGTCAGGTCGTCGTAAACGATCAGCGCGTCTTCGCCGCGGTCGCGGAAGTACTCGCCCATGGTGCAGCCCGCGTAAGGTGCGATGTACTGCAATGCCGCTGAATCCGAGGCGTTGGCCGCGACCACGATGGTGTGTTCCATGGCATCGAATTCCTCGAGCTTGCGAACCACGTTGGCGATGGTCGAGGCTTTCTGGCCGATACCGACATAAATACATTTTACGCCGGTGCCTTTCTGATTGATGATCGCATCGATAGCCACCGCGGACTTGCCGGTCTGGCGGTCGCCGATGATCAGCTCGCGCTGGCCGCGGCCGATCGGCACCATCGAGTCGATCGACTTGAGACCGGTCTGCACGGGTTGCGACACCGACTGGCGCGCGATAACGCCGGGTGCGACTTTCTCTATCGGCTCGAATTCCCTGGACTCGATCGCACCCTTGCCGTCGATCGCCTCGCCCAGCGAGTTGACCACGCGGCCGAGCAATTGCTCGCCCACCGGCACCTCGAGGATACGGCCGGTACACTTGACCTTGTCGCCCTCGGTGATGTGCTCGTAATCGCCGAGGATTACCGCGCCCACCGAGTCGCGTTCGAGGTTCAGCGCCATACCGTAGGTATTGCCCGGAAACTCGATCATCTCGCCCGACATGACCTCGGCGAGGCCGTGGATGCGTGCGATACCATCCATCAGGCTGACGATGGTGCCCTCGGTCCTGGCCTCGGCCGTACTTTCGAAGTTCTTGATGCGATCTTTGATGAGTTCGCTAATTTCTGACGGATTCAGTTGCATCGCGTTTTATCCCGTAATCAAAAATGTCTGTTATTTACTGAGCGCAAGGGACAACTTGTCCATGCGCCCACTGGCCGAACCATCGATAACCAGGTCACCCGCGGTGACGATCGCGCCGGCGATCAGGGTTTCATCGATTTCGGTCGTAATGCTGACTTCCTTACCGAGCCGCCTGGCCATGCTCTTGGCGATTTTTTCCTGCTCCTTGTCGGTCAGTTCCTGCGCGCTGCGCACCTTCACCTCGATCTTGCCCTCGGCATCGCGCTTCAGGACGTCGAAGCTTTCCGCGATCGCGGGCAGCGCGGCGAGTCGGTCGTTCTCGGCGAGCAGCATCACCAGGTTCCTGAAATCGTCGTCGGCCTCGATACCGGCGCCCTCGGCCACCGACAGGAACAGCTTCGCCAGATCGCTTGCCAGCACCGACGGCAGTTCGAACATGGCATGCATTTCCGGATCGGCCGCGATCGCGGCCGCGGCCTGAAGATTTTCCTGCCACTGGTCGAGCTTCTTCTCCTCGCAGGCCAGCTCGAATATGGCCCTGGCGTAGGGTCGGGCGGCGGTTTCGAAGTCAGCCATCGTTCAACCCCTAGAGTTGCGCGACCAGGTCATCGAGCACCTCGGCATGCGCCTTGGCGTCGATTTCGCGCTTCAGAATCTGCTGGGCGCCGGCGAGTGCGATCGTCGAAACCTCTTTGCGCAGTTGCTCGCGCGCGGCGGTCACCTGCTGGTCGATATCCGCGGTCGCGGCGGCCTTGATCTTGTCGGCTTCCTCGCGCGCTGTATCCTTGGCGTCATCGACGATTTCATTGGCACGCTTTTGCGCCTGGTTGATGATTTCCTGCGCTTGCTGCTTGGCATCGTTGAGGCTGTCGCTGACCCTGGTCTTGGCTTCCTCGAGATCCTTTTGCCCGCGCTCCGCGGCGGCCAGGCCGTCGGAGATGCGTGCATTGCGTTCCTCGAGGATCTTCATCAGCGGCGGCCAGACGTATTTCATGCAGATCAAGACAAAGATCGCAAAGGTGATCATTTGCCCGATTAGCGTTGCATTGAAATTCATAGTGCTTTCCTCGTTGCAGTGATTACCAGAGGTTTAAGCGACCGCGAACATGACGTACATCGCCAGACCCACCGCGATCATCGGAATCGCGTCGACCAGGCCCATCATTATGAAGAACTGGGTGCGCAGCAGCGGGATGAGTTCCGGCTGGCGCGCCGCGCCTTCCAGAAAACGACCGCCGAGTACGCCGATGCCGACCGCCGCACCGAGCGCGCCCAGGCCCATCATCATAGCCGCGGCGATATAAAGCAAAGCTGATTCCATGATTATCTCCTAACTTATATAGAGTGTGTTGTGTTTAAAAAATTAGTGATCCGCCGTCTGCGATGCCATATCCAGGTAGACGATGGTCAGCACCATGAATATGAACGCCTGCAGGGTAATGATCAGGATGTGAAACAGGGCCCAGGCCAATTGCAGGATTCCGCCCGAAATGCTCATCGCGACGCCGCCGCCGTACATCAGCGCGATCAGGATGAAGATCATTTCACCCGCGTACATGTTGCCGAACAGTCGCAGCGACAGCGAAACGGGCTTCGCAATCAGCGTCACTCCCTCGAGCACGAGGTTGATCGGCATCATGATTTTGGGAAACGGATGGAACGCGAGCTCGGCGAAAAAGCCGCCGGGACCCTTGATCTTGAAACTGTAGTAGAGCACCAGCAGGAACACGGTCAGCGACAGGCCGAAAGTGATGTTCGGGTCGGTGGACGGCACGATCTTGAGAAAGTGCACGCCCGACAATGCCGCCAGCCACGGCAGCAGGTCTACCGCGATCAAGTCCATCAGGTTCATCAGGAATACCCAGACGAATATGGTCAGCGCGAGCGGCGCGACGAGGGGATTCTTGCCCTGGAAGGAACCGCGCACCGAGTCGTCGATAAACTCGATCATCAATTCGACGAAATTTTGCCATCCCGTCGGCGCGTCGGTGGTCGCCTTTTTGGCCGCCCTGCGAAAGGCCCACAGAAATATCAGGCCGAGCCCGATGGAAAACAGCATCGAATCGACGTTGATAGCCCAGAAACCCATATCGGCGATTTCGTCGATGTCATGCGCAAAACCCCAATGACCGTCCGCCTTCTGTCCGAAGGTCAGATTGGTCAGGTGGTGCTTTATGTACTCTCCTGCGCTGTCGTAGCTGGTAGCCATATTCGATCAGTTACCCTTCGTTACAAGCGGTATAACCCAGCCGGATAGCTGAATCGCGCTAAATCCGGCAAACAAAACAACAGGATCCCAGGGATAATCAGAGGTGAAAGCGAGCGCGAATATCGTCCCCGTAATCACCCATTTCCCGATCTCGGCACGATACGCATAACCCAACCACTGCGCCGCATCGTTAGTTTTATCCGCGGCGCGCACCACCCTGATACCAAAATACGCTGTTGGTATCAGGCTTGCCACGCACCCTACCAGGGCTGACGGAATCTCCGCCGGGTCCCAAAGGCCTATGGCCGCCAGGTACACCCCCCCCAGTATGAATTGAAAAACCAGCGTCCTGAATATCTGGCTTTTCATCGCTATTCCGGGGCGCAGCCAGTTCTCGAGGACCCCACCCAAAAAGCGGATGCAGAGTATAACGGAGTCACCGGCGAATAATCAATGACCCGCACGATAAAATCAGGGCGCCAGATGCTCGAGGATTCCTTGCAGTTCCGCGCTGCTGTGAAAGTGGATAACGAGCTGCCCGGAACCCTTTTTTCCCGGCTTGATCTTGACCGCCGCGCCGAGCTTTTCGCTGAGTTCGTTCTCCAGCCTGCGCACGTCCGGGTCGGCCGGCGCGGCCGGCGATTTCTTCTTTGCGGACTGGGTGGAGAGGGTCTTTTTCACCAGCAACTCGGTCTCGCGCACCGACAGTCCGCGATTGACGACCTGCCTGGCGATTTCGACCTGGTCGTGGCGGATCAGCGACAGCAGGGCGCGCGCGTGACCCATGTTCAGCAGCCCCTTGTTGACCTGCTCCTTGACCGGGTCGGCCAGATCGAGCAGCCGCAGCAGGTTACTGACCGCGGCGCGCGAGCGCCCCACCGAGTCCGCAACCTGTTGATGGGTAAGATCGAATTCCTCGATCAGGCGCAAAAAGGCCTGTGCTTCCTCGAGCGGATTCAGGTCCTCGCGCTGGATATTCTCGATCAGCCCGATCGCCGCCGCCGAACGGGCGTCGAGATCGCGGACTACCGCCGGCAGACGTTGCAGCCCGGCGAGCTGCGCGGCGCGCCAGCGGCGTTCGCCGGCCACCAGCTCGAAATGCTGACCCTCGGGACGCACCACGATCGGCTGCACGACGCCCTGGGCGCTGATCGAATCGGCCAGTTCCTGCAGCGCCTGCTGATCGAAAACCGTGCGCGGCTGGTACTTGCCGCGCTGGATACGGTCGATATCGATTTCCACCAGTCCCTCGGCTTGCTCCGACTCTTCTATGCCGGCGATATCGTCGATATTGCCGATCAACGAGCCGAGTCCTCTTCCCAGGCGCTTCTTTTTCATGATACCTATTGAGTAACGTAATGGTTTTGCTTGGCGTCGCGGCGCAAAACCTCGCCGGCCAGCGCGAGGTAGGCCATCGACCCGCGCGAATTCTTTTCGTACTTGAGGATGGACTGGCCGAAACTCGGCGCCTCGGCGAGCGCCACGTTGCGCGGAATCACCGTGCGGTAGACGCGGTCGCCGAAATGCTGCACCAGTTCGCTGGATACGTCGTTCGATAAATTGTTGCGCGGATCGTACATGGTGCGCAGCAAACCCTCGAGGCGAATCTGCGGGTTGACGCTGATACGAATCTGCTCGATCGTGTCGAGCAGCGAACTCAGACCCTCGAGCGCATAATACTCGCATTGCATCGGAATCACGACGCCATCGGCCGCGACCAGCGCATTGACGGTCAGCATGTTCAGCGACGGCGGGCAATCGACGAGGATGTAGTCGTAGTTGGCGCGCAGGCTATCGAGGGCCAGGGTCAACTGCCGCTCGCGGCCGATCTTGTTGACCAGCTGCACCTCGGCGGCGGTCAGATCGGCATTGGCGGGCAGAATATCGTAGCCAGCCTCCTCGGCGTGCAGCAGGGCCCGTGCCGCGCTGGTGTCGCCGAGCAATACGTCGCAGACGCTCAGTTCGAGCGCATTCTTGTCGATCCCGCTGCCCATGGTCGCATTGCCCTGCGGGTCCATATCGACGAGCAGCACGCGGCGGCGGGTTGCGGCCAGCGCGGCGGCGAGATTGACCGCGGTGGTGGTCTTCCCGACCCCGCCTTTCTGGTTGGCAATGGTAATGGTCTTGGTCATATCGCTCTAATCGTTACCAGGCTGCGGGATTCGCCGATTCCGGGCACGCTGACGTCACGCTCCTCGAAATCGAATCGACGGCCATCGAGCTGGCCCGCTTCCTCCGGCTTGAGCCCGGTTTTCATCGTTACCAGCCGGGTGTTCTGCCCGATCAGGTGAGCGACGCTGTCGCAAAACTCGGCCAGCGGCGCGTAGGCTCGGCTGACGATGAAATCCAGCGAGTCCGGCGCATGATAGTCCTGAACCCGGGACTGCACAACTTGCGCATTCTTGAGGCCGCAATGAGCGATCGCCTGGCGGATGAAGCGAGTCTTGCGCGCATTGCTGTCGAGCATGATCCACAGGGTCTCGGGCAAGGCGATTGCCAGCGGGATGCCCGGCAGGCCGGCGCCGCTGCCGACGTCGAGCAGCTTGTTGGCGCCCTCTACAACGGACGCCAGCGAGAGGCTGTCGAGCAGGTGGTGGGAAAGCATCTTTTCGGGTTCGTCGATCGCGGTCAGATTGTAGACCTTGTTCCACCTCTGCAGCAGCCACAGGTATTCGAGTAACTGGTCGTATTGCGATTGCTGCAGGTTGAGTCCCAGCGACTCGGCACCCGAGCGGAGATCGACGGCGAGGCTCATTCAGGCAGACTTCTGCTCCCGGTACTGCTGTCGCTTCAAATGCACCAGCAGCAGGGATATCGCGGCAGGAGTGACGCCCGAGATCCGGCTTGCCTGGCCGATGGTTGCGGGACGGTGCCGATCCAGCTTCTGGCTGACCTCCGCGGACAGACCGCGCACTTCGGTATAGTCGAGCGTGGCCGGCAACACGGTTTCCTCGTGACGGCTGGCCTTGTCGATTTCCTGTTGCTGGCGGGCCAGGTAGCCCGAGTACTTGGCGTTGATTTCCGCCTGCTCGCGTACCGCCCGCGGGTAATCGCCGCCGGCATCGAGCAGCGGCACGAGGTCGTCGATGCCGACTTCCGGGCGCCTGAGGATTTCGGCGAAGCGGAATTCGCGCGCGAGCGGCGTCTGCCAGCGGCTTTCGAGCCGGGCCGCGGCCGGCGTCTGCGGCCGCAGCCACTGGTCGTTCAATGCCCGATTGAGGCGTTCGAGCCGTTCGCGGTAGGTTTCGAATGCCCGCCAGCGTTCGTCCTCGACCAGTCCCAGCGCGCGGCCGCGCTCGGTCAGGCGCAGGTCGGCATTGTCCTCGCGCAGCATCAGCCGGTACTCGGCGCGCGACGTGAACATGCGGTAGGGCTCGCTGGTGCCGCGCGTGATCAGGTCGTCGACCAGTACGCCGATGTAGGCCTCGGAACGCTTCGGCTCGAGCGCCGGCTTGCCCTGCAGGCGGGCCGCGGCATTGGCGCCCGCCAGCAGCCCCTGGGCAGCGGCTTCCTCGTAGCCGGTGGTGCCGTTGATCTGGCCGGCGAAATACAGGCCCTCGATAAAGCGCGTCTCGAGCGTCGCCTTGAGGTCGCGGGGGTCGAAATAATCGTATTCGATCGCGTAGCCCGGGCGGGTGATCTGCGCCTGCTCGAAACCGGTCATGCTGTTGACCACGCGCTGTTGCACGTCGAAGGGCAGGCTGGTGGAAATTCCGTTGGGATAAACCTCGCCCAGCTTCAGGCCTTCCGGTTCGACGAATACCTGATGCGAGGTCTTGTCGGCGAAGCGCACCACCTTGTCCTCGATGGACGGGCAATAGCGCGGTCCGACGCCCTCGATTTCGCCGCTGTACAGCGGCGAGCGGTGCAGGCTCTCGCGAATGATGTCGTGCGTGCGCGCATTGGTATGCGTGATGTGGCAACAGACCTGCTCGGGATGCATGTCGACCGAGCCCATGGTCGAAAATACCGGCAAGGGATCGTCGCCGGGCTGCTCCTCGAGGCGTTGGAAATCGATGGTCTTGCGATCGATGCGCGGCGGCGTGCCGGTTTTCAGCCGATCG
>JASFKL010000186.1:0-8142 GCA_050118655.1 Gammaproteobacteria bacterium
AGTGCATGCCGGCCCGCGAGGCACTCGACGCCGCCGGGCTCGAAGCGCTCGAACTCGGACCCAAGGAAGGCCTCGGCATGATCAACGGCACCCAGGTTTCGGCCGCGCTGGCGCTGGCCGGACTGTTCGACGCCTGGAATCTCGCCCTGACCGCGCTGATTTCGGGCGCCCTGACCACCGACGCCCTGATGGGATCGACCCGCCCGTTTGCGGCCGAGGTGCATGAACTGCGCGGGCTGCGCGGCCAGATCGACGCGGCGCGAGCCTTGAGCGCGCTGCTCGAGGGATCGGCGATTCGCGAATCGCATCGCGAGGGCGACGAGCGCGTGCAGGATCCCTATAGCCTGCGCTGCCAGCCGCAGGTCATGGGCGCCTGTATCGACCAGTTCCGCCAGGTCGCGGAAATGCTCGAAATCGAGGCCAACGCGGTCACCGACAACCCGATCGTCGTGGTCGAGAGCGGCGCGATTATTTCGGGCGGCAATTTCCATGCCGAGCCGGTCGCTTTCGGCGCCGACCAGTGCGCGCTGGCGATCGCCGAAATCGGCTCGATCGCCGAGCGCCGCATCGCCACCACCGTCGACCCGGCGCAAAACTACGGCCTGCCCGCATTCCTGACCCCGGAACCCGGCCTCAATTCGGGTTTCATGATCGCCGAAGTTACCGCGGCCGCGCTGATGGCCGAGAACAAGCAGCGCGCCATGCCCTGCTCGATCGATTCGACGCCGACCAGTGCCAACCAGGAAGACCATGTCTCGATGGCCTGCCACGCGGCCCGGCGGCTGGCCGAGATGAACCGTAACCTGGCCCACATCCTCGCCATCGAGCTGCTGATCGCGGTGCAGGGTGTCGAGTTTCGCGCCCCGGTCGAGACCAGCGAGCGCCTGCAGCGTGTCATGCAAAGCATCCGCGAGCGGGTACCGCCGCTCGCCGGCGACCGCTATCTCGCCGACGATATCGCCGCGGTCAGGGAACTGGCCGGCGGCCGGCAAATCGTCGCCGCGCTCGGCGAGGAGGGCTTGCTGCCCCGGTTGCGGCCATGAAACCGACGATCGTCACCGGCCGGGGACCGCTGTTGCTGGCGCAACCGCACGGCGGCACCGAAATCCCCGGGTCGATCCGCGCGCGCTTGAACGATAACGGCCTCGCGATGGCCGATACCGACTGGCATATCGGCCGCCTGTACGCGGGTCTCGCGGCCGACTCGACCACCGTCAGCACCCCGGTCCACCGCTACGTCATCGACGCCAACCGCGCTCCCGACGACCAGTCGCTCTACCCGGGACAAAACACCACCGGGCTGTGCCCGACCACGACCTTCGACGGCGTCGATATCTATCTTCCGGGCCAGGCGCCGTCGCGCGACGAAGTCGAGGAACGCAGAGTTCTATACCACCAGCCCTATCACGACGCGCTGCGCGAGCAGCTCGATCGCATCCGGCAGCGGCACGGCTTCGCGATTCTCTACGACTGTCATTCGATCCGTTCCGTGGTCCCCTACCTGTTCGGCGGCAAGCTGCCGGATTTCAATATCGGCAGCAATAACGGCGCGAGCTGCGGCCCTGAAATCGAGAACGCCGTGCGCGAGATTTGCGAGTCGGCAGTGGAGTACGAGACCGTGGTCAACGGCCGCTTCAAGGGCGGCTGGACCACGCGCCATTACGGCGAACCCGATCGCGGATTCCATGCCATCCAGATGGAACTCGCGCAATGCAATTACATGCTCGAACGGGCGCCCTGGACCTACGAGCCGGCAAGCGCCGACAAACTTCGTGCTATCCTTGCCGCTATCCTGCAAAATCTGCCGGGCGCATTCGATTAAGCCATTATTCATTGATGCTCACAATCACCCGCAAACCCATCGGCATGGGCAAGGAACGCATGTGCTTCGTACATCCGGAAGACCCGCGTCTGGCGATCAAGATTCCGATCGGCGATGTCGATACGCAAACCAGGCGTGAACTCCGTTTTTACCGCCAGCTCGAAAAGCGCGGCGTCGTGGAGGAAAAGCACATCCCGGGATTTCACGGGGTTTGCGAAACTAACCGCGGCCGGGGGATCGTGGTCGATCTGGTACGCAATCACGACGGCGAAATTTCGCGCCCGTTGAACTGGTACCTCGCACAGGGATTTCCGATCGAGGAATTCGTGCCTTATCTCGAAGAGCTCAAGCAGTCGTTTCTAAAAAACCTGATCATCTTCAACCACGACATGACCATCGGCAATATTCTGATCCAGAAGACCGCCGCCGCAAGGTTTCGCATGGTCGCCATCGACGGGCTCGGCGACGTGGTCGCCTTCGACTGGCCCAACTCTATTTCGTTTCTCGTGCGTCGCAAGATCCGCCGCCGCTGGGAGCGTTTCATGGAACGCGTCTACAATAGCCGCGAGGTGCGCCTGCAGCGCGAGACCCAGGCGAGGGTATCCGAAACCTAAACCCGGGGCCGCGTCGCCGGCCGGCGTTGGCCGCCAGTCGACAACTGGTTAAACTGCCAACCCATGTCGAGCGCTCGAATTATTCATCCGACCGCGATCGCGGCCGGCTTCGCGGCCGTGCTGATCGGTTACAGCAGTTCGGCGGTGATCGTTTTCCAGGCGGCGCGGGCGGCCGGCGCCAGTCCGGAACAGGTCGGCTCGTGGATGGTCGCGCTCGGCATCGGCATGGGCCTGACGACTTTCGGCCTGTCCTGGCGTCACCGCATGCCGATCATCACCGCCTGGTCGACCCCCGGCGCCGCCCTGCTGGCAACTTCGTTGCAGGGCGTCGGCCTCGCCGAGGCGATCGGCGCCTTTATTTTCTCGGCGACCCTGATTACGGTGAGCGGCTTCAGCGGCTGGTTCGAGCGCGTCATGAACCGCGTGCCGTTGTCGCTGGCCGGCGCGATGCTCGCCGGGATCCTGTTCAAGTTCGGCGTCGACGCCTTCCTGTCCATGGAATCACGCTTCGCCCTGGTGCTGATCATGTTTGCCGTCTACCTGGCGGCGAAAACTCTGCTGCCTCGCTACACCATCCTGTTCGTACTCGCGGTCGGTTTCGTCTATTGCCTGCTGCAGGGCTGGCTCGATTTTTCCGGCTTCGAACTCGCCATCGAGGCGCCGCAATTCGTCATGCCGGCTTTTTCCGTGAGTACGATGATCGGCGTCGGCATCCCGCTGTTCGTGGTCACCATGGTGTCGCAAAACATTGCCGGCGTCGCGGTGCTGCGCACCGACGGTTACCCGGCACCGGTCTCGTCGGCGGTCGGCTGGACCGGTCTGGCCACGCTGTTGCTGGCGCCTTTCGGCGGCTTCGCGCTGAATCTCGCCGCGATTACCGCCGCGATCTGCACGGGTCCCGAGGCCCATCCCGATCCCGGCAAGCGCTACCAGGCCGGGCTCGCCACCGGGATCTTCTACATTCTGCTCGGCATCGGCGGCGGCGCGATCGCGGCCCTGTTCGCCGCCTTTCCGGCCGAATTCATCCTCGCGCTCGCGGGCCTCGCGCTGCTGTCCACGATCGCCAACAGTCTCTATACTGCGGTTGCCGACAGCGCCTCGCGCGAGGCCGCGGTGATCACCTTCGTGGTCACGGCATCGGGTCTCAGCCTGTTCGGAATCGGCGCGGCCTTCTGGGGACTGGTCGCCGGGGCGATCGCGACCCTGGTGTATAACAAACGAAAGCGACAGCCATGAAACCGTTGTTCCATCCGAGCCTCTACCGCTTCGATCAACCGCAGCCGTCTTACTGGGAAGCGACCGCGGGCGACGTGCTGTCCGAAGGCGAACCCCTGAAGGACTCCCGGAGCTGTGAAGTGGCGGTCATCGGCGGCGGCTACACCGGGCTATCGGCGGCCTACCATCTGGCACGCGAATTCGATATCGACGTGCGCGTGCTCGAGGCCGGTCACATCGGCTGGGGGGCGTCGGGCCGCAACGGCGGTTTTTGCTGCATGGGATCGACCAAGCTGTCGCTGAAAACGCAGATCAGGCGTTTCGGACTCGAACAAACGCGCCTCTTCCGCCGCTGCCAGCAGGAAGCCGTAGAGATGGTACGCGCGCTCGGCGACGAAGAGGCGATCGATTTTCTGCCCCAGGGCGACGGCGAATACTGCGTCGCCGAGAGTCCCGCCGATTTCGAAGCGTTGCGGCTGCAAGCCGAATGGGAACGCCGCGAATTCGGCGCCGACCTGCAGATGATCAGCCAGGGCGAGTTCGCCGAGATCGGCTACGACGCGCCCCACCAGCATGGTGCGATGCGGATCCGTCCCTGCTTCGGCCTGCATCCCCTGCGTTACTGCCGCGGACTCGCCGCGGCCGCCGAGCGGCGCGGCGCCGTGGTGCATCCGCACAGCCGCGTCATCGGCTGGCGCAAGGAAGGCGCCACGCACGTACTCGAAACCGCAGGGGGCGAGCTACGCGCCGCCCTGGTGATCCTGACCGGCAACGGCTTCATGCCCGAATACCTGCACCGCGGCATCGCCGGCCGACCCCTGCCGCTGCAAAGCCAGATCGTCGTTACCCGGCCGATGAGCGCCGACGAGTTACGCGAGCGGGGCTGGCATACGCAAAACCCGGCTTATAATTCCCGGCACATGTTTTTCTACTACCGCGTCCTGAGCGACGGGCGCTTCATGCTCGGCGGGCGCGGCAATCACGTCGGCGACCCGGCCGGCGCGGAACTCGACTTCGCCCGCCTGAAGCGCGACATCGCCGGGATGTGGCCGCGTTTCGCCGATCTCGAGTATACCCACCAGTGGCGCGGGCTGGTTTGCTTCGGCAGGAGCCTGCGGCCGTCGATCGGCCGCATGCCCGAGGATCCGTCGGTTTATTTCGGCTACGCCTATCACGGCAACGGCGTCAGTAACGCCAGCTGGACCGGCCGCGAACTGGCCAGGTGGCTGGCCGGCCCCGAATCCGGCAAAGGGATATTGCCACTGCACCTGCCGGCGATCATGCGCGGGCGCACGCCGCGCTTCCCGCTCGGCTTTCTGCGCCGCCAGTACCTGCGCCTGGGGCTCGGCTACTATAAGCTGCGGGATTACCTTGGGCGCTGACCAGCCCGGCATGCTCGCGGTGGCGCTGGTGGCCTTCGGCGCCGGCCTGATTCGCGGCTTCACCGGCTTCGGCGGACCGGCTTTCATCCTCGCCATCCTGACCCTGTTCTTCACCCCGGTCAGCGTGGTGTCCAAAATCGTCGTGGTCGACTTTCTCGCCAATGCCTACCTGTTCAAGGCTTGCCTGAAGGAAATCAACTGGCGCACCACGGCCACCATGGTGGTGCCGACGATACTGGCAATGCCGCTCGGCCACTGGCTGCTGCTGGAGCTCGATCCAGCGATGATGAAGCGCGCGATGGCCCTGATCATCGCCGGCGCCTGTGTATTGATGCTGGTCGGCTTTCGCTACAGGCATCCGATGACCACCGGTTGGCTGATCCTCGTCGGAGTTTCCTCGGGCATCGTCTTCGGCGGCAGTTACATAGCGCTGGTCGCGGTGGTGTTCATCCTGCTCGGCCCTTACGACAAGAACGCCGGCCGTACGCTGATCGTCGCCTGGTCGTTTTTTACCGTGCTCGGCTTCGCGCTGATCGCCGCGGTCAGCGGCACCACCGGTATCGACGATGTGATAACCGCGGCGCCCGGGGCTGCCACTTACCTGCTCGGCTCCTGGCTGGGATCGCACGGGTTTCGTAATTCCAGCGAAAAGCTGTTTCGACGCGTCGCAATCAGCACCTTGCTGGCGCTGTCGATTTTTAACATTCTAAGCTAACCGAACAGACTCAGCCAGACAGGCGGGAGGAACCAGATGGCAGATGCACAAATTATCGTTACCGGCGCGAGCCGCGGTATCGGCGCCGCGATCGCGGCCGAACTCGCCGCGCGCGGCCGCCGCGTCATCGGCCTGTCTCGCTCGGGGCAATCGAGCGCCGGCACCGGCATGACCTGCGACGTCACCGACGAGGGCGCGCTGCGCGAATGTTTCGCCCGTATCGCCGAGGCCGGGCCGATCGGCGGGCTGGTCAACAATGCCGGCATGCATCTCGGTTCGCCGAGCGCCGAACTGAACACCGACGAGTACCAACGGGTGATGGCGGTCAACGCAACCGCGGTAATGGCCGCCGCGCGGGAAGTCTACCCCTACCTCAAGGACGCGGGCGGCGGTGCGATCGTCAATATCGGTTCCCTCTTCGACAAGCTCGGCGTTCCCGGCACGCTGGCGTACTGCGCGTCGAAGGCCGCGGTCGGCGCGATCACGCGCTGCCTGGCCGTGGAATGGGCGGCGGACGGCATCAACGTAATCAACGTCGCGCCGGGTTACGTCGAAACCGATCTGAACCGCGATTTTCTGAACAACGAAAAAGTCAAAAAATTCCTCCAGAAACGCATTCCCGTCGGCGGACCCGGCAGCGCGTCCGATGTCGCGCGACTGGTCGCGTCGCTGCTCGATGACGCGATCGCGTATTTGACCGGCGAGACGATTTACCTCGACGGCGGGCAAGGCATCAACCTGTAGGCTCCGGGCACCTTAAATTTAACTGAAACCTGGTGCCCGACTCGATCTGCCTGGCGATACCAATTCCGGATCCGGGCAAAGATATATATTTTGGCACCAATATACGGCCTCCTGCCGATCGTAATTCGAGCTTCTTATGAAAGCGATTGGTTGTTGAACATTATCGGTTATCGCTCGTTGATTCCAAATTCCGCGTAATATTGCCGACCGGCGGTGCGGAACTCCTCGAAGAGAACGCGGATGAATCGAGTTGCGTTGACTTTTATCGACTCCGGCCGCAATGACCCTGTTCCGGGGCTGCGGTAGTTCGACTTAAACAGCGCACAATAATTTTTCCGATCGGTTAGAATCGCCAGCCTCGGAGATTCTGAATGCAAATCGAACTCACCAACCAGGCCAGGCCGCTCAATCAGTATCCGCTCTACTGGGCGGAATGCTTCGGCACGGCGCCGATGCTGCCGATGTCGCGCGACGAAATGGAAGCGCTCGGCTGGGATAGTTGCGACATCATCCTGGTCACCGGAGACGCCTATGTCGATCACCCGAGCTTCGGCATGGCGATCATCGGCCGGTTGCTCGAGGCGCAGGGTTTTCGGGTCGGCATCATCGCGCAGCCCGACTGGCAATCGGCAGAGCCTTTCAGGGTGCTCGGCGAACCCAACCTGTTCTTCGGCGTCACCGCCGGCAACATGGACTCGATGATCAACCGCTACACCGCCGACCGCAAGATTCGCAGCGACGACGCCTATTCGCCCGACGACATCGGCGGCCGCCGGCCGGACCGCTGCTCGATCGTTTACTCGCAGCGATGCCGCGAGGCTTACAAGGATACGCCGATCGTGATCGGCGGCATCGAGGCATCGCTGCGGCGCATCGCGCACTACGATTACTGGCAGGACAAGGTGCGGCGTTCGATCCTCGCCGACGCGCGCGCCGACCTGCTGCTCTACGGCAATGCCGAGCGCGCCATCGTCGAGGTCGCCCACCGGCTCGCGGGCGGGGCTTCCATCGGCGAGATCACCGACGTCCGCGGCAGCGCGTTTTTCGTCGACGAATTACCCGCCGACTGGACCGTGATCGACTCGACCAACGTCGACAAACCCGGACGCGTCGAAAATCCGCCCAACCCCTACGCGATCGTCGACGAGACGGTCTGCGATTCGAGTCCCGACAACGACCGCGCGCCCGGCGCCGAGGTCCGGCTCGCCGGCAAGCTTGCGAAAGTACAACAGAAACTCGCCGCGCGCCTGAAGACCGTGGTGCGGCTGCCGTCGTTCAACGACGTCAGCCGCGACCCGGTGCTCTACGCGCATGCCAGCCGCGTGCTGCATCTCGAAACCAATCCCGGCAATGCGCGCGCGCTGGTGCAGAACCAGGGCGGGCGCAAGATCTGGTTCAACCCGCCGCCGATCCCGTTATCCACCGAGGAGATGGATTACGTTTTCGGCTTCGATTACGCGCGCGTGCCGCACCCGGTTTACGGCGACGCGCGGATCCCGGCCTACGAAATGATCCGCTTCTCGGTCAATATCATGCGCGGATGCTTCGGCGGCTGTACCTTCTGTTCGATAACCGAGCACGAGGGGCGCGTGATCCAGAGCCGCTCGCAGGCCTCGATCCTGCGCGAGATCGAAACCATCCGCGACCGCG
>JASFKL010000187.1:0-8113 GCA_050118655.1 Gammaproteobacteria bacterium
GCGTGTTCGAGCAATTGCTCGGCAAAACGGATGTGCAATTCGTCGACGGCGGCGAGGTCGAACTCAAGAACATCAACCGCCCCGTGCGTATCTATCGCTGGTATCCCGATATCGAACCGGACGCGGTACCCGACACCGCGACGCGCGTATCCCGGCGGCCGTCGATCGCCGTGCTCGCGCTGGTCAACATGAGCAACGACCCGGAACAGGATTTTCTCGGCGACGGCATCACCGAGGATCTGATCACCGCGCTTTCGAAGATTCGTACCTTCCGCGTGATTTCCCGCGAAAGCACTTTTTCCTACAAGGGAGCCTCGGTCGACGTACGCCAAATAGCGCGCGAGCTCGACGTGAGGTTCGTGCTCGAAGGCAGCGTGCGCAAGGCCGGCAACCGGGTTCGCGTCACCGTGCAGTTGATCGATGCCGATACCGGGCACCATGTCTGGGCCGAACGTTACGACCGCGAGATGGCCGATATCTTCGATATGCAGGATGAAATCGTCGAGGTGATCGCGGCAGCCCTGGAGCCCGAGCTGAACGCTTTCGAACGCGACCGCGCGCTGCGCAAGCCGCCGGAAAACCTCGATGCCTGGGAGTTGTACCAGCGAGCCCTGTGGTATATGTGGAGTTACGAAAAAGAAAAGAATCTGACCGCCATGGAATTATTTCACCGGGCGATAAAATTCGATCCCGGGTTCGCGCCGGCTCGCGCTTACTACGCCTATTGTTGTTACCAGGCGGTAATCATGGGTTACGCTGAGGATCCGCAAGCCCTTCTCGAGGAGGGGATGCGGTCGGCCAGGGAAGCCTTGCAGCTCGACGACAAGGACGCGATCTCGTATTTCGCTATCGGCCGGATTCACATGATGCAGGGAAATCACGACGACTCGATCGCGGCGCTCAGGAAATCGATCGAATTGAACCCCTGCTTTGCGCAGGCCTACCACGGTCTCGGATTCGTGCTGTCGCTGGCCGGCGAGTTCGAAGAGTCTTCGCGCAACATGCAAAAAGCGGTCGCCATCAGCCCGCGCGACCCGATGCTCTGGGCGTTCACGATCGTGCACGCGCTGAATTACCTGCTGGCAGGGGATAACGAGTCGGCGCTGGAATGGGCAAACCGTACCTTGCAGATACCGAATGCGGCCGGCTACTGGGCTCATGCGGTCAAGGCATCGGCGGAAGCCAACCTGGGTCGTATCGAGGCGGCCAGGGAGTCGCTGGCCAGGGCCGTCGAGGCGAAACCGGATCTCAGTACCGATTACCTGCATACCAATTTGCCGACCCGGGAGCCGGACGGTCTCGAACCTTACCTGCAGGGACTTCGGTCCTGCGGTCTCGAATAATCAGGGGGATTTCACGATGCATAAAAGCCGGCTGGGCGCATTGATCATCGATTGCAGGACCGACGACCTCGGTCGCGAGGCCGAATTCTGGAGCGCCGCGCTCGGTGGCGTTGCTGCCGGGCCGGATCAAGGCGGCCGCTTTATCGAAATCAGTGGCGATCCCGCCGAACCGCATGTCCTGCTGCAGAAAGTGGACCATCCGAGCCGGGTGCACATCGATATCGAATCCGACGATATCGAGGCCGAGGTGCGGCGCCTCGAGGCGCTGGGTGCCAGCGTGGTCGAAAAGATGGAGCGCTGGACGGTGATGGAAGCGCCGACCGGGCACCGCTTTTGCATCATCGGCCCGCGGCGCGAGGGATTCGAAACCGCCGCCAATTCCTGGGAATAGACAAAGATCCCCTGGCCGCGGCATGGTCGTGGGAGTTTGTCATGCCGGCCCGCGTACCGGCATCTATTTCCGGGTTTTCACGATAACAGCCCGGGCCTGGCCCGGGCAAAGACCGTGCGGCCGGTTAATGGATTGCGGCTCGAGGGCCGCAATGACTTGGGTTGAAATTTCCGCGGGTCGAGCTGGAGGGGCATTAGCGCGCAGAAACTCGTTGATACGGGATTATTCGTCCTCGTCGGCGACGCCGCGCTGCATCTCGATCTGGTGGTTGATGCCGGTTTCATGAAGCATTTTCTGTATCTTGTTGATGATGCTCGCCGACTGCTGGTAAGAGCTATCGCCGAAGCGCACGATGACCGCGAGCTCGTCCGGTTCGAGCGGTAGCTTGAACTTGTCGGCCAGCGGTTTGAGAATCTTGCGGATCTGGTCCCAGTCCGAGATCCGGTCAGCCGGATCCTTGGACAGCGCGCTTTCGATGAAATCCGCCAGGGCATCGTCGATATCGGGAATATTGTTACGTATATCCGGCGGCTTTTGCTGTACCTGCATCATCAACAGCTTGGCCAGGGTCGATGCGCTGAAGGGCGGGCTCTGGGTCAGCATGTGAAAAGCCATCGCGCCGAGCGCATAGATGTCGGCGCGGCTGTCGAGCAGGTCGCCGTTGATGATTTCGGGCGCGAGGTAAGACGGCGTGCCCTCGATATTGACGTTCTTGTCCTGCGGCGGGCTGGCGATACCGAAATCGGTGAGTTTTATATTGCCGTAGGCATCGATGACGATATTCGACGGTTTGATATCGCGATGCACGATGCCGTTCTCGCCGTGGTTGTGCGCGTATTGCAGGGCGCTCGCGATTTGCGAGAGGATTTCCCGGGTTTCGGCGAGGCCGAAGGCGCCGTTTTTCTCCAGTGTCGCGGCCAGGTCCAGGCCGTGCAGTTTTTCCATCACGATGAAGCGCGTCGAAAACTCCTCGATGACCTCGAACACGTTGACGATGTTGGGATGGTTCAGGCTGGCGATTGTTTTCGCCTCGCGTTCGAAGCGTTCGACGAACTTTTCGTTGTAGGAGAGCTTGTACTTGAGCATCTTGACCGCGACCTCGCGTTCCAGCTCGGGGTCCCAGGCGTTGAACACGGTCGCCATGTTGCCCTCGCCGAGCTTGCCGCGCAGCTCGTACTTGCCGACCTGGTTGATCCCGCCGTCATGCCCCATGCGGCTGGTCATGAGCTGGGTCATGACCTCGGCGAAACCCGGATGATCCTCGACCAGTTTTTCAAAATGCTCGCGGTCCAGGTAAAACGCCCGGGTGTCGTCGAGGGCGACGATATCGGCCGAATAGGTCGAATTGATCAGCAGTGAAATTTCACCGACGACCTCGCCTTTCTTGAGCAGGATGCGGCGCTTGATGCCACCGTTGTCGTCGGGGATTCGAACCTCGACCCTGCCTTCGAAGATGAAATAGATGCGGTCGCCCATGTGGCCTTTTTCGACCACCAGTTGATTCGCTTCGAAGTCGGTAATCTTTATGTGCCGGCCGATATCGTCAATGACTTCCTCGTCCAGGTTCCGCAGGATCTGGACTCCGCAAAGCATCGAAGCGATTTGAGCGACATCGAAAGACATAGGACAATTTTGCTCGAAGTAGAGTTATATTTTAGAGCATAGTTCGCGCTCGCATCCCGCGTGCGCTACAGATCACATACTAGTATAAAAACCTAGAATAATCCGGGATTTAACGGCGATGCGGCGGTCAGTCCGCCGTCGAGCGTATAGCACTGGCCGGTAGCGAATGCGGACTCGTCCGAGGCCAGCCAGGCGGCCAGCGAGGCGATATCTGCGGGTTGGCCGAAGCGGCCGGCGGGATGGCGGCGCAAGGCATCTTTTTGCGCCGCACCGGGATCGTCGGCGAGTGAGAATGCGGCGTTCGCCATATCGGTCATGATCCAGCCCGGGGCGATCGCGTTGCAGCGAATTGCGGGACCGTGATCGACCGCGATGGAACGGGTCAGGCCCTGCACGAACGCCTTGGAAGCATTGTAGAGTGCCATTCCGGGATCGGCCGAGCTTGCCGAGATCGAGCCGATGTTGATGATCGATCCCCCGGTGGACATGATCGGAATGCAATCCCGGCAGAGCATGAAAACGCCTTTGGCATTGACTCCCATGAGCGCTTCCCAGTCGACGTCGGTGGTTTCGACCACGGTCTTTTCGATTTGCAGGCCGGCATTGTTGACCAGGATGTCGAGTTCGCCGAAGTTCTCGACGACGCGGTCGGTCAGGGTGTCGATGTCGCGGCGCTCGGAAACGTCGCAGGTTTCCCAGAGGATCGCCGCGGGCAAATCGTCGGGTCGGGCGCCGCGGCCGCAGGTCATCACGCGCGCGCCCTCGGCGGCAAAGCGCTCCACGATAGCGCGCCCGATACCCTGGCGGCCGCCGGTTACCAGCGCGGTTTTATCGTCGAGTCGGTTCATAGACGCATTTGCTGAACCTGGGCGCTGAGCCCGCCGTCGATGACCCACAGCTGCCCGGAGGCATAGCGGGCCTCGTCGGAGGCCAGCCAGTTGACGAGGTTGGCGATGTCCTCGGGCTCTCCGTAAGTGCGTATCGGGTGCACGTCGCGCACTGCCTGCTTCAGCGATTCGATATCTCCGGAGCCGCCGAAAAAGCTCTGCAGCATCGGCGTGTCGACGTATCCCGGACAGATCGCGTTGACGCGAATGCCTTCCGGTCCGTGGTCGCAAGCCATCGCCCGTGTCAATGCATGCACCGCGCCCTTGGTCGCGCAATAGGCCGCGAGCCCCGGGTCGGCGATATAGCCGTCGTAGGATCCGAAATTGATGACACTGGCAGTGCCCGATTCGCGCAGCAGCGGCAGCGCGTACTTCGAGGTCAGGAACATGCCGGTGACGTTGATCGCGAAAATCCGGTTCCATTCTTCGAGCGTGGTGTGCTCGATGGTTTTCTCGATTTCGATGCCGGCTGCGTTGACCAGGATATCGAGCTTGCCCCAGCTTCCGGCCAGCCGTTCGAAAGTCTGTCGGCAGAGCGCTTCGTCGGTCACGTCGTACTCGACGAATTCGACTCCCTCGATCGTCGTCGCAGGCGGGGCCAGGTCCGCGGCAAGCACGTCCGCGCCCTCGCGCGCGAAGCGGCTGCAGATCGCGCTGCCGATACCGCCGCTGCCGCCGGTGACGAACGCGGTTTTGCCGGCGAGCATCGAACTCATGCGGGTGTCCCCGCGGCGCGTCGATAGGCATCCAGTAGCAGGCCGTGAAAATGGTGCACCGCGTGTTCGCTCATGCCACTGCCGTCGGCGTCGACCATGTAGCGCCCTGAATTGAATGCCGGCGTGCGCATGCCGCGCTGCACGCTCTCGACCAGGCCGATATCCTCGGGCTGCAGCACCTTGTCGATAAACTCGATCGCATCCTGTTCGGCGGCGCTGGGCTCGGCGTTCTCGAAAAAGAAATCGAATACCTCGTAGGTTTCCCCGGGGCCGAGAGGGTAAAATCGCCAGACCATGAAATTACCGCTTCCAGGGTAGCGCATCAGCGTCATGTTGGGCCACAGGAACCAGACCGCGTGGTCGGTCACGGTCGCGCCCTCGATGTCGTAGGCGTTGTTGGCGCCGGCCCGCGCCTTTGCCATGTGGCTGGAATAAATGCCGTGGGTTCTGACCCGGTAAGTATCCATGTCGATCATCGAGCTGAAGCCCTTGTGCGCGACCGGGCAGTGGTAGCATTCGAGGAAGTTATCCACCACCGCTTTCCAGTTGGCCTCGATGGTATAGGTCAGGCGCCTGGCGAAGGTCAGCCCGGCCAGGTCGGGCGCGTAGGCCATGATTTCAGCGGCGAGCTCGCCGCTTTGCTCGGCCAGCGGCATCGCATCCATATCCAGGTTGACGAACACCAGGTGGCAAAAGGTTTCGATGCGTACCGGTTCGAGACAGATGGATTTGCGGTCGAAGTCTTCGATATGACCGGAGCGCGGCGCGTTGACCAGCGCGCCGTCGAGGTCGTAGGTCCAGGCGTGATAAGGGCAGGTAATGCGCTTGACGTTACCGTCGCCGAACAGCAATTCGTGCCCGCGGTGCTTGCAGACGTTGTAGTAGGCGCGCAGCTCGCCATCGCGATTGCACAGCGCCACCACGCTCTGCCCCTCGATGGACAGGCTTGCATAGCTGCCGGGTTCGCGCAGTTTTTCCTCGTGGCAGACGAATTGCCAGCTGCGGTGAAAGATCTGTTCGCGTTCGATCCGCAGGTACTTGTCATCGAGGTAACAGCGCGTATCGATCGAATGCGAACGCGCCGCATTCTCCTGGTAACGTTTGCTGATCAGATCGAACTCGTCGTGATTCAAGTTGGCAGCGGACACGATGTTTCTCCAGACTGTTTGCGATCATCGAGTCCCGGTTCGACGATCCGTTAGCGTAATTTAACCGTTCGCGGGATGGATTGTCGATTACCGTCGCCCCCTAAGTTCATGGCCCCTGGCGCAATTACCCGGCTCCGTGCGGAAAATCTCGCTGTCCCGACCGGCGGGTTATCCGGGAGGTAACGCGTAGACCGCCTGGGCGGTATCGATGCCTTTCATCTCGAAGTCGCCGAGGTATTCGCCCGGCGGTTCTACGAGTTCGGCGAACTCGCGCGAAAACAGGATGTTGCGGCCGAGTTCCTTGGTCAGCGACTCGAGGCGCGCGGTGCGGTTGACCACCGGTCCCATGACCGTGAAATCGAGACGGTCCGGAGCGCCGACGTTGCCGTAGACGACCTCGCCGACATTGAGTCCTACGCCGAACTCGATCTGCGGCTGACCGTGGCGGCGGCGCTGGAAATTCAGCGTCGCGATCGTGCTTTGCGCGTCGAGTGCGGCCTCGAGTGCGGCCCTGCACGCGGTTTCCCGGCTGGTTTTCCGGTCGATCGGGAACACGATCAGCATCGCGTCGCCGATGAAACGCAGGATTTCGCCGCCGCGCGCGCCGACCGCCGCGGCCACGAATTCGAAATAGTCATTGAGCATTTGCAGCACGTCTCGCGACTCGCAGGTTTCGGTGACGCGGGTAAAATCCCGCAGGTCGCTGAACCACAGCGCGGCGTTGATGACGTCGGCGTCGCCGCGCTTGATCATGCCGGCCAGTACCTTTTCGCTGGTGCGCCGGCCGACGTAGGTATTCATCAGCGAGCGTGATTTGTAGCGTAGCGCGTGCACCTCGAGCACCGGCGCGAGGTAGTCGCGAATCAACCGGTAGCTTTCGATATCGGCGTGGGTGAAGCCTCCGGGACTTCGGGTACAGAAAATGATCGCGGCGCCGGGTTCGGCTTTCTCGCCGAACAGAACAGGCAGGGCCAGGTAGTCGGTAAAGCCGTCCTCGGCGAGCTCAGTATAGGCGCGGTGCGCATCCTCGGGCAGGTCGTCGAGCCGCCGGCGCACGCGCTTGTGGGTTTCGTATATTGCCTGCAGCGGACTGCCGATGTAGCGTTCCGAGATGCGTACGTTGTGCGAGGCCAGTATGGTTTTGGTGGTGTCGGTTGACCTGAGCCAGGTTTCCGAGGTGCCGACGATCAGCGGGTTCAGCGTCAGCAGCGATATCATCAGGCGGTCGATGTCGCCGCCGTTGTCGTTGATCCGGTGCGCCAGTTCATGCACGAAACGGTTGGTGCTTTCGATGCGGCGGCCAGCGGCGAAAAGCCAGTCGAAGATGGCCTGTGTGGAGCAGGGCGTGATCGCTTTCGTTTCGGGTGTCGGCATTTGTCGGGTTCCGGAGGCCAGGCCGACGTCCCGGCCTTTTCGCTTCTCGCTGGATCTCCAGATGATACCGGAAATCACGATAACAAGGGCGCCGGAGATTTTCCGGTTCGACGGGCGGCCGGAGCGTCATCGGCACGGCCGGCCGGCAGTGGGCAAGGCGTCCCGTCTCCGATGGAGCCTTCGAGAGGGGTAGCTGCCTGTAATGCATCGGGACTGTATCCGGGTAAAGTTTAAATTGAGGTCGCAAAAACAACTGGTAATTCGGTAATTACCCGGTTCCTGGCATCTCGAACCAATTGATACAAATCAGGTAGGTGGAAAAGGGCTGATTTAAAATCAGGCCGAAATCAGCTTACGGCCTTTTAGCATGAGTGATTCTTTAAAAGACCTGTTGACGGCGGAGACCGATGCCGAGGCGATCGTATCCGCGGGCGAAGAAGAGCGCGACAGGATAATTCAAAAGGCACTCGAGGATGCCCAGGATCTGGAACGGCAGTTCCTGGATCGTCTGCCCGAAATGCAGGAATCATTTATGGAAAAGGCGCAAAGCCGTGCCGAGCAAACCATCGCCGAGGTGAAATTGCGCTACGACGAGCGCAACAAGATGCTGCGTGAGCTCGCCGACAGGCAT
>JASFKL010000188.1:0-8038 GCA_050118655.1 Gammaproteobacteria bacterium
TCCATCGTCACCGACGTCTGCATCACCGACGAGGACCGGGCCGGCATCAGCGTAATTCCGGTCGGACAGTATTTTCCGAAGCGCAGTTACGGAATCGTCACCCGCAAGGGCAAATTCCTGTCCGCGCCGGCGCAACGTTTCATCGAAATCATGAACGAATGTTTCGACCGCGAAAAGGCGGAGTAATTATCGCTTTTCTCACAATTGTCTACAATTAATCGGAATTTATGATTGTTATTCCAAATACTGGGCATTAATACCGCTGTATTGTCGACAATCTTTGCCTGTAATAGGATGGATTCTATCGGCATAATATGACCAGTCACCGTTTTCGAGGGGGAATCACATGTCTTATAAACAGGAATACCAGGCATCCATCGACGATCCCGAATCGTTCTGGGCCGACAAGGCCAGTGATCTGGACTGGTACAAGCCCGCGAGCAAGGTGCTCACTACCGACGAACACGGCATTCACCGCTGGTTCGCCGACGGCGAGCTGAATACCTGCCATCTCGCGGTCGACTACCACGTGGAGAACGGCCGCGCGGAGCAAACCGCGCTGATCTACGACTCGCCGGTAACCGGGCAGCAGCAAAAATTCACTTACCGCGAGTTGCGCGACCGGGTCGCGCAGTGCGCCGGCATGCTCCGGGCGCACGGCGTCGGCAAGGGAGATCGCGTGGTCATTTACCTGCCGATGATCCCCGAGGCGGTGATTTCGATGCTCGCCTGCGCGCGTCTCGGCGCCGTGCACTCGGTGGTATTCGGCGGCTTCGCGCCGCTGGAACTGGCGGTTCGCCTCGACGACGCGCAGCCGAAAGTGCTGCTCACCGCATCCTGCGGCATCGAGATCAACCGCTTGATCGAATACAAGCCGATCGTCGACAAGGCCATCGATCTGGCGAAACACAAGCCCGGCCACTGCATCCTGCTGCAACGCCCGCAGGCAAAGGCCGCAATGCAGGCCGGTCGCGACGTCGACTGGCAGGATGCGCTGGCCGCCGCCGAACCGGCCGATTGCGTGCCGGTCAAGGGTAGCGATCCGCTCTATATCCTCTATACCTCGGGCACCACCGGCAAGCCCAAGGGCGTGGTGCGCGAAAACGGCGGCCACGCGGTGGCGCTGAAGTACAGCATGAGCGCGATTTACGATATCGATCCCGGCGACGTCTACTGGGCGGCTTCGGATGTCGGCTGGGTAGTCGGCCATTCTTATATCGTCTACGGCCCGCTGCTCCAGGGTTGCACGACCGTGCTTTACGAGGGCAAGCCGATCATGACCCCCGACGCGGGCGCCTTCTGGCGGGTGATCTCCGAACACGGCGTCAAGTCGCTGTTCACCGCGCCGACCGCGTTCCGCGCGATCAAGAAGGAAGACCCCGAGGCGAAACTGGCCGCGCAATACGACCTGTCCTGCCTGAAAAGCATTTTCGCGGCCGGCGAACGCCTCGATCCGCCGACCTACGAGTGGCTGGTCGAAAAGTTCAAGGTGCCGGTCCTCGATCACTGGTGGCAAACCGAGACCGGTTGGGCAATCGCGGCCAATATGCACGGCCTCGAGCCGATGCCGGTCAAGCCCGGTTCCTCGACCGTGCCCGTGCCCGGATACAACATCGATATTCTCGATGATTCCGGCAAGCCGCTGCCGCCGGGCGAACAGGGTTACATCGCCATCAAGCTGCCGCTGCCACCGAGCTGCCTGACCACCATCTGGGGCGATGTGGAGCGCTTCAAGGCTAACTACCTGTCGACCTATCCTGGTTACTTCACCACCGGAGACGGGGGGTACTTCGACGAAGACGGTTACCTGTACATCATGGGCCGCGTCGACGACGTCATCAACGTCGCCGGACACCGCCTGTCGACCGGCGAAATGGAAGAGGTCGTCGGCCGCCACCCGATGGTCGCCGAGTGCGCCGTGATCGGCCGCCGCGACGAACTCAAGGGCCAGATGCCGATGGGATTCGTGGTGCTGAAAAATGCCGAGGGCGCGAAGCCCGAGCAGATCACCGACGAGTTGGTGGCTCTGGTGCGCGAGGATATCGGCGCCGTGGCGGCTTTCAAGCAGGCCATGGTCGTCGGCCGCCTGCCGAAAACACGCTCGGGCAAGATCCTGCGCAAGACGCTGCGCGCGATGGTCGACGGCGACGAATACACCGTGCCCTCGACCATCGAAGACCCGGCCGTCCTGGACGAAATCAAGGCCTTGCTCTAAGGATCCTCACATCGGCGAATTTGTGGAACAGCCAGGTTTATCGTCATGCCGGCGAAATCCGATACGTCGGACCGCGGCATCCGTTACAACTCCCCACCGCAATACCACCACGAGCCCGGCGGGCTCGTCATTCCACCTCCGTGCCGTCGCTAAAATGGATTGCGGGTCGGGGGCCGCAATGACCCGTACAAGATCGCGATACGTCGAATCGTCGTTTTCGCGGGGATGACCTGAGCGAGGGACGTCGCCGACGGCGATGGAGTCACCTCGAGACGGTCAGCTCGGGACGATTGGCCAGGGTCTGAAAGACGACGCAGTAACGCTCCGTCAGCTTGAGAAGCGTGGCGATTTGCTCTTCGTCGGCATCGGTGTCGAGATCGAAATTCAGGCGAATGGCCTTGAAACCCACGAGCGCATCGCGGTCGACGCCGAGCGTACCGCGAAAATCGAGATCGCCCTCGGCGCGGAGTTTAGCGTCGCGCAACTCCACGCCGATCGCGGTGGCGACCGCATTCAGCGTCACCCCGGCGCAGGCGACCAGCGCCTCGAGCAGCATATCTCCCGAACACAGCGACGAGCCGTCGCCGCCGGTCGCCGGATGCAGGCCGGCCTCGGCGATCGCGCGGCCGGTGTCGACCCGGCAGGTCACGCCCTCGCCGATACTGCCCTCTGCCTCGAGCGTGATCAGCGCGGCTCGCGGATCCTCTTTGTATTGCTGTTTCAACGGCGCCTGCAGCGCTTTCAACTGTTCTGCATCCATCCTCGCCTCCGGGTATCGTTACCTGTTTCGGAAAATGGCAAACTGAAATCGATTCACGACAATAACAGAATGAAAAAAGGGATCCAGAATATCAGGCTAAGCAGCAGGGCGCCGAGTTCGATACGGCAGATACGCTTGTAGTATGCGCGCCGCTCGCCCTCGGCGTCGACCGAATGCACCAGTGACATGACATACTCGATCAGTAGCACGACGGTCAGCACGGGCGCCATTACCGGTGCGATCATGGTGCCGATGATATGCCACAGGCTGCGATCCGCTCCCGGGATCAGTTGCGCTTCGATCACCGGCAACAGCATGTTGATGAAAACGAGTATAAACAGCCCCTGACGCAAAAAGCCCAGCGATTGCCAAAAATTTCTTTGCGGGGTATCCATCAGGGCGGATTCCGCCCTGGCGGTAAACCCGGGTCCAGTGCCGTGCGCGTCATTCTGAATTTCCCCGTGTCGATTAAATGTTTTGCCGCCGCTCGCCCGAACTTGCCCGGGAGCGCAACTCGACGGTATTGCCCTCCGGGTCCTGGATATAAATAGATCGGCCGATGCCCTCGGCACCGTAGCGATCTTCGAAATCCCCGGCCTCGATACCGTGCGCCGCCAGCTGCTCGCTGATTTCGACCTCGGAAATCGGCTTCAGTTGCAGGCAGAAATGATCCAGGTTGTTGCCGCTTTTGCCGGGCGGCCCGCCGCCCTTGCGGCCGAGTTCGCCGTCGAGCGTGACCAGGTCGATCAGCGCGTTGCCGGCGCGCAGCTGAACCAGGCCGAGCTCCGCTCCGGTTTCGCGCTCGACCCGGCAGCCGAGCAGTCGGCAATAGAAATCGAGCATTTCGTCGAGCTTCGAGGTTCTGAGCACGATGTGGTCGATCGCCGCGATTTCGAGGTCGGTCATGCTTGTCCCGTGTTGCTGACGAAAAGGGTTAATTTAAACCTTTTCACCGATAAAATTAACCTCGATGCGCGTATTCGACGGCGCCCGGAAAAAGACCTGGGTCATGTCGCGGTCGTCGAGATACGCCATCTGGTAATCGATCTCGTGGCTTTCGAGCTTTTCGAGCAGCCCCGGCAGCCCTCGAGAGCGAAAGGCGACGTGATCGAGATAACCCTGATCTTCGTCCTCGAGGCTGCCTTCGCACTCCGACAGGTGGACGAGCGCCACGTCCTTTGCGTAGAGCCAGTAGCCGAAACTGCCGAATCCGGGCCGCGGCCCTTCCGCGAGTTCGAGTATCTCGCAGAAAAACCGCTTTTCGGCCTCGAGCAGCTCTCGCGGCGCCCTGATATTGATGTGATCGAGTTCGATACGCGCCTTCCGGGTTATCTTTGCGCCCCAGTTTGAGCCGATCGAAGCCCGATTTCAATCGCCGTTTCCTTCATCGCGGCTTGGTGCGCGCAGGAGCTGAATTACAGCCGGCATCAGCGCGAAGAACAGCAGGCCGGCCAGGTAAGCCGCGAATGCCGCCGGATCGCGATCCGCGTACCAGGCGTCGATCGTCTGTCCGCGCACCGCGAGCACCAGGGTGAATTCGAACGCCAGCAACAGGCCCAGCGCGGCGCTGCCTGTGGCAAGCGCGGCTCCGGCCTTTTCGATCCGGAACCTTTCCACCACGAAGCGCGCCGCGAAATAGACGATGACGAGCATCACCGGCATCTCCAGCAGCTCGGCGCGGGCCTCACCGAGCCGCGGCGCGACCACCAGTACGCGCAACACACCGAGCGCGAAACCGGCACCGAATACGATGCCGAAGTAGGCTAATGTCGAGAGGACGAAATTGCGCATTGCATCGAGATTCACGCCAGTTTCGCGCCACGCTTTTCGAGCAGCCCGCGCAGCAGCGAGCGATGGCAGCGCGACTCGTCCTCGCAGTAGCAACCGATGGAAAAATCGGCGTGATGGGAAAGCGCCCCCAGCAGGTCGAGGTCCCGGCGCGGACCGGCCTCTTTCATTTCCGCGAGGAAACGGCGCTCGAAGGCGCGCCATTGCCTGTCGTCGGATACCGGAAAGAATTGCCTGAGCAGGGCTTCGCTGGGCGCGAGGTTCGGAAACCAGACGTCGTAGAGATCTCTCGAGGCGTACTCGGCTTTCGGTATGCCGCGCGGCGGTCGTCTCACGGTGCCGATTCGCAAACCCTCGCCTGCCGTGCGTTCGCTGCCCAGCCGGACGATTCGAATGGTCATGGATCGGACCTCTGCCGTTTGCCGATAAAGCGGATGTTATGGTGACAGCTTATCCGGTATCCAATCAAGTCCGCCGCCACCACGGCGCGTCTCGAAAACGGTCAAGGAGCGCAGGGCTGGCTTGGCTAACCCTGCGCCCCGTTGACAACAACACCAACCTCGGGGTAATTACTCATGCGGCAGTTGAAATCAATCGGCGTAATGGCCGTGACCGTGCCTACGCTTGCCGCCGAACCTGAGTCTCGCCACCACGCTGGCGTGGTCGGAGGGCCACAGGCCGGAGGCGGTCTTGTCCTCGGGTTGCGTATTCAGGACCCGTGCTTTGACTTTCGCGGGCTTTTGCAGCGCGAAGATCAAATCGACGCGACGATCGTGGATCGAGGTTTCGTTACCGAGGTCGGCTGCCTCGCAGCAGGTCAGTCCCGGGGACGGTTTATGCTGCATCGTCCAGGTATCGTGATAAGGCGCCGAAATCGGCGTTCCGGTCCAGTCCAATCCGGAAACGAGTTGCTGGTAGGGCGTCAGGAAGGGGCCGCTCCCGGGACTCGGGTAAGGATCGTCGGGGTCCGAGTTGAAATCGCCGACCACCAGGGTCCGGGTGCCCTGCGGCGCTCCCTGGACCGTCAGAATGCCCATCAATTCGGTGGCTTGCAGGGACTGAATATATCGCGACATGGGATTGGCCGGGTCCGGGAAACGCACCTCGAGATGCGTATTGACGAAGCGGTAGTTCCTGCCCCTGACCTCCGCGTCGACCGCCACGAAGCTGCGTTCGATGGAGAGCGGAATGTCGCCGATGCTGGTCGAGGCAACGGTCGAGTAGTTGCAGCCGTCGAATGAGGGTTTGAGGCAATCGTAGCTCACCGGCACGGCTTCGACGCCGTCGCGCGCCAGGATAACGTCGCGATCGATGACGGTCACGAAAATATCGGGCAGCAGATCGTTGTCGAGGAATACCGGAATGCCGGGTACCGGGAGTCCAGGGAGCGGCGCATCGATGGTCAGGTTTTGCACCACGGCGGCCACGTGGTATCCGCCGCCGATATCCTCCAGTGCCACCAGGGTGCTTTCCAGGTGATCGTTGAATGCAGGCCCGAACATGCTGCAGGGATTCGGGACTGTCGTGCTCACCGGGATGCAGCCGAAGGACCACATTTCCTGCATTCCGACCAGGTCGGCTCTGCTGTCCATAATGGTTTGCGCGAGCGCCTGCACGCGTTCCGGGTAATTGCTGGCCCCGATCGCCTGCATGACGCCGATCATGGCCAGGTTGAATTCGACCTCGTCGGAAGCGGTCACCAACGGTTCGAGATTTGCGCCCAGGTACTGGTTTTGAGTCAATACCCTGATTTTCGCGTTATCGCGAGCCAGGGTGGTGTCGACTGGCACCAGCGCCAGGCAGGTGGCGGCTAACAGCACCCCCGCTGTCCTTACTAATGAATAGAGACTATTGATAGGCATGTTAATTTCCCCTGTTTCCTTGAATCGAGCCTTCGATATCGGGCGACGGAGTTATTGCGTAATGAATTGGCTTGCCGAAATGGCGTTTTCGAGAAATCCAGCTTGCGATACTTTTCGAGCCCGCATTTTCGATTTCGCCAGTCACCCTTGAGCGGGAATATTGGCCGGTCAGTTTCGATATGCAACTAAAAATGCCATGGTATCACCATGAGCGACTGGCGGGACCGGTATGCGTTACCGGAATGGCATCTCGCTGGCAGGATTCAATGCGCGGCATATAACGGCCGTTTTACTAACCGACTATTCAAGTAACGCAGCGCGTATAGTCATCGACGGATAAAGCCGGCGAGCTCGCAGGATACGGCTGGATGAAATTCAGCCGGCGCGGCTGCCGTTCGGCACCGGGCTTTCGGGCACCGCCAGGCAGGGCGTGAGGCCGTCGGCATAGCCGATATCGAACAGCATGCCCTCGGAAACCTCGCCCGCCATCTTGCGCGGCGGCAGGTTGACCACGAACAGGGCCTGCATGCCTTCGATCTGGTGCGGATTTTCACGTTCCTCGCGAATACCGGCGAGGATCGAGCGCCGGTGATCACCGAAGTCGACGACGAGTTTCATGAGCTTGTCGGATCTTGCCACTTCCGATACCGAGATTATCGTGCCGACCCGGATATCCAGCTTTTCGAAATCCCCGAATGCGACGAGTTCCTTGATGGGTGCCTGGTTCATATACAGATCGATTGTAAACCAAAGGGCCGGTGTCATTCGATTCCGGATAATCTTCGACTTCGCATCAATCTGCACCGCCCCTTCGAATCAAAATCCTTTGGTCAGGGGATATCGCCAGTCCCGGCCGAAGGCGCGGCGGGTGATCTTCACCCCGGGAGGCGCCTGCCTGCGCTTGTACTCGTTGCTGTCCACGAGGTCGATGATTCGCTTGACCGTCTCCCGTTCGAAACCGGCGCCGACGATCTCGTCGGGACTCTGGTTTTGCTCGACGTAACGCTCCAGGATGGGATCCAGTATCTCGTAGGATGGCAGCGAGTCCGTGTCCTGCTGGTCCGCCGCGAGTTCCGCCGACGGCGGGCGTTGCAAAACCCTTTCCGGTATCACCGGCGAAATCGAATTCCGGTAACGCGCCAGGCGATAGACCAGCATTTTGGGTACATCCCGGATGGGCGCGAAGCCACCGGCCATGTCCCCGTAGAGAGTGGTATAGCCGACCGCCATCTCGCTCTTGTTGCCGGTCGACAACAGGACCTTGCCCTTCTTGTTACTGATGGCCATCAGCACGATACCCCGGCAGCGGGCCTGGATATTCTCCTCGGTTACGTCCGGCGGCAGGCCGGCAAACTCGTCGCCGAGCATCTCCAGAAAAGTCGAAAATGCGGGCTCGATCGGGATTACGCTGTG
>JASFKL010000189.1:0-8011 GCA_050118655.1 Gammaproteobacteria bacterium
CGGGTCCGCGTGGTAACGCCCGAGTTTTTGCTTCAAATCCGTTTCCAGGTAAGCCTCCCGCGCCTGCTCGATACTGCGAACCGTCAGTTCTTCGACCATGATGTGCGGTGCCAGCGCGACGACGCCGGCAACTCTCGCCGGAAATCGCGCCGCGAAAAGCAGCGCGATGGAGGCGCCGTCGCTGTGGCCGAACAGCCAGGGCGGGTTGGCCGCCGCATCGACATGCAGTGCTTCGAGCAGCGCCGGAAGCACCTCGCGGGCCTGGCGATGCATGAAATCGATACCCCAGCGTTCCCCGGGCGCGCGGGGGGTCGAGCGCCCGTAACCCGGACGCGAATAAACCAGCCCGTGGCAACCGGCCGCTTCGCATAGCCGCGCGGGAAAATCCTTCCACATCGCGAGCGAGCCGAGGCCTTCATGCAAAAATATCAATACCGGCCGGTCTTGGTCGACGGCTTCGAGCCGGCAGTACTCGATGGTTACCGGTCTGCCGTCCCAATCGAGGTTAACGAATTCCACTTCGCCGGTCATTAGCCGGCTTCCTGCTCGCGCAATCGAAAGCGCTGGATCTTGCCGGTTGCCGTTTTCGGCAACTCGTCGACGAACTCGATGAAACGAGGGTACTTGAACGGCGCGAGCCGGTCCTTGACGAACGCCTTTAATGCCTCGGCTTCGACCTGCCGGCCCTCGGCGAGCACTACGAAGGCCTTGGTCTTGGTCAGGCCGTCGGCATCGCCGACGCCGATGACCGCTGTTTCGAGGACCGCCTCGTGTTCGGCGAGCGCGGCCTCGACCTCGAAGGGCGACACATACTGGCCGCTGACACGCAGCATGTCGTCGCTGCGGCCCGAACAGGTATAGCTGCCATCCTCGTTCTGGACGTACTTGTCGCCACACTTGGTCCATTCGCCACGAAAGGTGTCACGAGATTTTTCGCGATTACCCCAGTACATCAGCGCCGCACTCGGGCCGCGTACGAACAGGTCACCGATCTCACCCTCGCCTACCTCCCGGCCGTCGTCGCCGCGCAACTCGATATCGTAGCCCGGTACCGGGTAGCCGCTGGAGCCGTAGCGCACCTTGCCCGGAATGTTGGAGATGAAAATATGCAGCATCTCGGTAGACCCGATACCGTCGATCACGTCGATGCCGAAGTGCCCGGTAAAGCGTTTCGCGAGTTCGGCGGGCAGGGCTTCGCCGGCCGATACCGCGAGCCGCAATGCGAGCGCTTCGCGCCCGGGACGGTCGGGGGCCGCCAGCATCGCGACGTAACCCGTCGGTGCGCCGAAGAACAGCGTCGGCTGGTGGTCGACGAGTCGCTGGTAAATCACGTCGGGCGTCGGCCGTCCCGCGAGCAGTATGCTGGTCGCGCCGACGCAGAGCGGAAAAGTCAGCGCATTGCCGAGACCGTAGGCGAAAAACAGCTTGGCCGCCGAAAAACAGATGTCCTGCTCGGTGATGCCGAGTACGCTCTTGCCGTAGAGTTCGCTGGTCCAGTAGGGATTTGCCTGGGTGTGCACGGTTCCCTTGGGCTTGCCGGTCGAGCCCGATGAATACAACCAGAAGCCGGGATCGTCGGGGCCGGTAGCGGCCGGGACTGCCAGCGGAGTCGCCTGCTGCAACAGCGCATCGAACGCCGTTTCGCCGTCGACAAGTCCGTCGACGTTGCCCGAAACGACGACCGTACCGACTTCGTGAGCGCCCTTGTCCATGGCCTCGCGCAACGTGGGTAACAGCGCGGCCGACACCAGGGCCGCCTGGGAGCGGCTGTTTTGCAGCATATACAGGTAATCTTCGGCCGGCAGCAGGGTATTGACCGCGACCGGCACGATTCCGGCATAGATCGCGCCGAGAAACGCGACCGGCCAGTCGTTGCAATCGTGCATCAGCAACAAGACTCGCTCTTCGCGGCGAATCCCCGCACCGAGCAGAGCGCCGGCCATGCGCCGGACCCGCTCATCGAGTTCGCCGTAGGAGAGTTCGCTGGCGTCGTCGATGTAAGCCGCCTTGCCGCTCCGCCCACGATTGAGCTCGAGCAGGTAAGCGGCATAGTTGAATGCCTCTCCCGGTACCGGTGTAGCGTGGTTATTCATCGATTCCTCCAGGGTCACATCGGGCCGGTCCTGTTATCGGTTTGCCCGGCAGGTCTAGCGGGTGAATTCTATACTGCCGCCGGGTAATAAATACAGGACCAGGGCGCGACCGCCCGAGACCGTGGGAAAATGAGCGCTGCCAGCCGGGTAAACGACCCAGCCCGCCGGGTGACCGTCGAAACGCGCATCGCCCTCGAGCGGCATGACGAGATCTATTTCACCCGTCGGATGGCTGTGATGCGGCCCGGCGCAGTCGTCCATGTCGACGACGTCGACCGAGAAACCCTGTAAATCGTCGTCGGGCTTGAAAACGCGTCCGTAGCGAATGCCTCCGGCTTCGCGCTCGCACAACCAGCCCTCCGCAACGCCCTCGCGACAGCTTTGCTCGAGCTGACGATAGGTATCGCTGCCGGGCCCGTGTCCGCTGTTGAGCCAGTTTTGCAGGTCAGAGTCCAGCGCCCGGCCGGCGAGCTCGCTGGTCAGGCTCGCGATCCGGGCGCGAAATTCGCTAATCGACATGGTTGCCTCCCCGTTTATGTATTATGTTACTTGCTAACCTGGATAACATGAATTATTGTGCAGATCTCGAACATTAGCCGCTGCCCACAGGCGTGTCAAGCGCCCGGTCGCGGAATCGACGTCAGCGCGGAGGCGACACCGATGACCATCACCAGGAAAAGCCGCAATCTGGCCGCCAGCGCTCGCGCCGACGAAGATCAGCGCTTCCTGCTGGCCCTCGGACAGCGAGTTCGCGAGCTGCGCAATCGACGCGGTATCACCCGCAAGGCCCTGTCTCGCGACACGGGCGTTTCCGAGCGTCACCTGGCCAATCTCGAGTACGGCGAAGGCAATGTCTCGATCCTCGTTCTCGCACAGGTAGCCGCGGCGCTGCAGTGCCCGCTGGCCGAATTGACCGGCGATGTCACGACCAGTTCCCCGGAATGGTTGATGATTCGTTCACTGCTGGAAGAGCAGGACGAACAGGTCCTGCACCAGGCCAGGCTCGCGATCCGCGGGGTTCTCGGCACGACCACGGCGTGCGAGGCGAAATCCGGCCGCATCGCGCTGATCGGCTTGCGCGGTGCGGGCAAATCGACTCTCGGGCGCAGGCTCGCCGAGCATCTGCAGGTGCCGTTCGTCGAATTGAGCCGCGAAATCGAAAAGCTTGCCGGCTGCAGTATCGCAGAAATCCAGGATTTGTACGGTGCCAGCGCCTATCGCCGTTACGAGCGGCGTGCGCTCGAGGATACCATCGGGCAGTATCAGCGCGCGGTGATCGGTACGCCGGGCGGCCTGGTGTCCGACCCGATAAACTTCGACATGCTACTGGCCAATTGCACCACGGTATGGCTGCAGGCCGATCCCGAAGACCACATGCAACGCGTTATCGAACAGGGCGACTTCCGCCCTATGTCGGGCAATGACGAGGCGATGACGGACCTGAAAAATATCCTCGCATCGCGCGCCGATTTCTATTCCAAGGCGCGATACCGGCTCGATACCAGCCACCAGCCGCTGGAAGCGACTTTCGACGCCTTGCGCGAACTCGTCGACACCCGGTCGGCGAAAGCTTCCAGCGCGTAATGCACTATATTTCTTGACCTCGCTTTGCGTATGCAATATATTTCCTAAGTTTAGTGATTTGGCGGAGAAACCCACCGTGACCCATCCCGATACCGTCGACTATCAAACCGATCCCGGACGCTACCGGCACTGGCAACTGCAGTTCGACGGCCCGATAGCGACCTTGCAGGCAGATTTCGACGAGGATGGCGGCTTGCGGCCGGGTTACAAACTCAAGCTCAACAGTTACGATCTCGGCGTCGATATCGAGCTCAACGATGCACTCAACCGAATCCGCTTCGAGCATCCCGAGGTCCGCTGCGTCGTGATCACCAGCCTCAAGGACAAGGTTTTTTGCTCGGGCGCCAATATCTTCATGCTCGGCACCAGCAGCCACGCCTGGAAAGTCAATTTCTGCAAGTTCACCAATGAAACCCGCAACGGCATAGAGGATTCGTCGCGCCACAGCGGACTCAAGTTCATCGCCGCGATCAACGGCGTCTGCGCGGGCGGCGGTTACGAACTCGCGCTGGCCTGCGACGAAATCATTCTCGTCGACGATCGTTCCAGCGCGGTCAGCCTGCCCGAGGTGCCGCTGCTCGGTGTACTGCCCGGCACCGGCGGCCTGACGCGGGTCACCGACAAACGTCACGTGCGCCACGACCTGGCCGATATTTTCTGCACTACTTCCGAGGGCGTGCGCGGCCAGAAAGCGAAGGACTGGCGACTGGTCGACGAAATCGCCAAACCCGCGGTATTCGATCAAACGGTACGCGAACACGCCGAGCGGCTTGCCACCGGTAGCGACCGTCCCACCGACGCGACCGGCGTCGCTCTCGGTCCGCTGGAGCGCAGCATCGACGAAAACGCGCTGCGATACAGTTGTCTGCGCGTCGAAATGAATCCTGCCGCACGCACCGCGACCTTCGTGGTCAGCGCGCCGCAAGGGCCTCAGCCGGCGGACATCGACGCGATCGAGGCGGCGGGCGCCGACTGGTATCCGCTCAAACTCGCGCGCGAAATCGACGACGCGATTCTGTCGATGCGCACCAACGAGCTCGATCTCGGCACCTGGCTGATCCGTACCGAGGGCGATGCCGACGCGGTGCTGGCGATGGATGCGACATTGTCCGAGCACGCCGGCCACTGGTTCGTGCGCGAAACCACGGGTTTGCTGCGCCGCGCTCTCGCGCGTCTCGACGTCACTTCGCGCAGCCTGTTCGCGCTGATCGACGAGGGCAGCTGCTTTGCCGGCACGTTTCTCGAACTGGCGCTGGCCTGCGATCGCAGCTACCAGCTGGCGCTGCCCGACGATCCCGACGCGGCGCCGAAAATCGTCGTCGGCGAGACCAACTTCGGGCTCTACCCGATGGTTACCGGCGAGAGCCGGCTCGAGCGCCGTTTTTACGGCGGGCAAGAAGCGCTCGATGCGATACGCGATTGCGCGCTCACGCCGCTCGATGCGGACGCGGCCTTCGACCTCGGTCTCGTAACCAGCAATCCCGACGACCTCGACTGGGACGACGAAGTTCGCATCGCGATCGAGGAACGCGTGGCGATGTCGCCCGACGCCTTGACCGGTATGGAAGCCAACCTGCGCTTCAATGGCCGCGAAAACATGCTGACTCGCATATTCGGCCGGCTGACTGCCTGGCAGAACTGGATCTTTCAACGCCCCAACGCGGTCGGCGAGAGCGGCGCGTTAAAAGTCTACGGCACCGGTGAAAAGTCGCATTTCGACTGGGACCGGGTCTGAATTCAATACAGAGAGTAACGAGATGTCATCCATCGACTACAACGAAAAAATCCCCAATAACGTCAACCTCGCGGAAGACCGCGCCCTGAAGCGCGCACTCGAGCACTGGCAGCCGAATTACCTGAACTGGTGGCAGGACATGGGGCCCGACGGATCGCAGAATTTCGACGTCTATCTGCGCACCGCGGTTAGCGTCGACAAGGAAGGCTGGGCCAACTTCGACTATGTCAAGATGCCCGACTATCGCTGGGGGATCTTTCTGAATCCCGAGAAGCCCGGCCGGAAAATTCACTTCGGCGATCATCTCGGCGAGGATGCCTGGCAATCCGTACCCGGCGAATACCGCGCCAACCTGCGCCGCATCATCGTAACCCAGGGCGACACCGAGCCGGCCTCGGTCGAGCAGCAGCGGCATCTCGGCCTGACCGCGCCGAGCATGTACGACCTGCGCAACCTGTTCCAGGTCAACGTCGAGGAAGGCCGTCACCTGTGGGCGATGGTTTACCTGTTGCACAAGTATTTCGGCCGTGACGGCCGCGAGGAAGGCGAGGCCCTGCTCGAGCGCCGCAGCGGCGAGGAAGACAACCCGCGCATCCTGCAGGCCTTCAACGAGAAAACGCCCGACTGGCTGTCGTTCTTCATGTTTACCTATTTCACCGATCGCGACGGCAAGTACCAGCTGCACGCGCTGTCCGAGTCCAGCTTCGACCCGCTGGCGCGCACCACGCGCTTCATGCTGACCGAGGAGGCACACCACATGTTCGTCGGCGAAACCGGCGTATCGCGTATCGTCGAGAGAACCTGCCAGGTCATGAACGAACTGAAAACCGACGACCCTGCAACGCTGCGCGCTGCCGGCGTTATCGACCTGCAAACCATCCAGCGTTATCTGAACTTCCATTTCAGCGTTACCGTGGACCTGTTCGGCGCCGACGAATCGAGCAACGCGGCGACCTTTTACACTACCGGCCTGAAAGGACGGTATGCGGAAGGCAAGCGTAGGGACGATCACGTCCTCAAGAACGACAGCTACCCGGTACTCGATCTGCGCGACGGCAAGCTTGTCCAGCGAGAAGTCCCGATGCTCAACGCGCTCAACGAGGTGCTGCGCGACGACTACATCCGCGAGGCGGCATCCGGCATCAAGCGCTGGAACCGGGTGATCGCCAATGCCGGTCTGCCGTTCGAGCTCAAGGTCCCGCACAAGGCTTTCCATCGCAAGATCGGCGCGCTCGCCGGATCGCACGTGGCCCCGGACGGAACGGTATTGACCGCGGAGCAATGGAATCAGCGCGTCGCCGAGTGGCTACCCGGCGATAACGATCGTGAATTCGTCGCCAGCCTCATGGGCCGTGTTGTGGAGCCCGGCAAGTTCGCCAACTGGATCGCGCCGCCGGCAATGGGCATCAACCGTCAACCCGTCGATTTCGAGTACATCCGCTTCAATTGATCCTTCCGCGGGTCGACAGGATCGGCGAATTCGAATTACTATCGGTCCAGTACCGAATTTTCCGCGCCCGGTTGACGACCCGGCGCGGGCTCCCGCCCGGAGGCCGGAACGATGCATGAGACCACCACGCTGAGGATCGAGCAACGCCACTCCGGTGTTGCGAAAGTCACCATGGCCAGGCCCGATGTCTACAACGCCTTCGACGAAAAAATGATCGCCGAGATCGATTCGTCGTTCGCACGGCTCGGCGCCGACGATAGCGTTCGCGTGATTCTACTCGCCGGCGACGGCAAGCACTTCAGCGCCGGTGCCGACCTCGACTGGATGAAACGCGCCAGCGAGGCCCCGGTGGAATGGAATCTCGAGGATGCGAGAAAGCTGGCCGCGATGCTGCGACGGATCGACCTGTGCCCTAAACCGACTGTCGCTCGCATCCAGGGCGCGGCGCTCGGCGGTGGCGTCGGCCTCGCCTGCGCCTGCGATATCGCGATCGCCGCGGACAACGCGAGCTTCGCGGTCAGCGAGGCGAAATTCGGCATTCTGCCGGCTACCATCGGCCCCTACGTTATCAATTCGATCGGCAAGCGCCACGCTCGCCGCCTCGCGCTGTCGGCAACGCGAATCCGCGCCGCCGAGGCGCTCGCGATCGGTCTCGTACACCAGCTAGCCGGCATCGACGAGCTCGATGCGGCGGTCGACGCCGCGGTCGCGGACCTGCTGGCCTGCGGTCCGGGCGCGCAGCGCGAAATCAAGGAATACTTCGCCGCGATGCAAGTCGGTCCAATCACCGACGAAGTGATCGAACGCAGCGCGCACACTATCAGCCGCGTACGCGCCACCGACGAGGCGCGCGAGGGTTTCGCGGCGTTTTTCGACAAGCGCCCTGCCGACTGGATACCGAAATGACGGGGCTGTCTTCCGCTACACCGGTGCTGGTGATCGGCGCCGGCATCATGGGCACCGGTATCGCCCAGGTCGCCGCGCAGGCGGGTCACCCGGTACGTTTGTTCGACTCGCGCGAGACAGCCGCCGAGGGCGCGCGCGAAAAACTCGCCGCGACCTTCGACAAGCTGGTCGCGAAGGGCAAGTTCAGCGACGACGAGGCAAAGGCTATCCTCGGTCGGATCGTCGCCATCGACAGTCTCGACG
>JASFKL010000190.1:0-7975 GCA_050118655.1 Gammaproteobacteria bacterium
CCTGTCGGGGATCGTTGCCGACGGCGTCGCCGGCGCCGAGGAACCCGCAACCTACGCTCCGTCCGCGGATTTTTACTTCCAGGTCGTATTCGTCGCTACCGCGATGTCGATCGTTTCGGGCGCCGTTGCCGAGCGCATGAAGCTCTGGGCGTTCCTCGTCTTCGCGGTCGTCATGACCGGCCTGATCTACCCGATGGAAGGCAGCTGGACCTGGGGCGGCATGCCGGTATTCGGTACCTACGTGCTCGGCGACAACGGCTTCTCCGACTTTGCCGGTTCCGGCATCGTGCACATGGCCGGAGCGGCCGCCGCACTGGCCGGCGTGCTGCTGCTCGGCGCGCGCAAGGGCAAGTACGGCAAGGACGGGCAGATCAATGCGATCCCCGGCGCCAACCTGCCGCTGGCTACCCTCGGTACCTTCATCCTCTGGCTCGGCTGGTTCGGCTTCAACGGCGGCTCGGTGCTCGCGACCGCGACCGTCGAGTCGGCGAATGCCGTTGCCGTGGTATTCATGAATACCAACGCGGCGGCGGCCGGCGGACTGATCGCGGCGCTGATCCTGGCGCGCATCATGTTCGGCAAGGCCGACCTGACGATGGCGTTGAACGGCGCGCTGGCAGGACTGGTGGCGATTACCGCCGAACCGTCCACGCCGACTCCGCTGCAGGCCACGATCTTCGGCGGTCTCGGCGGCATCCTCGTGGTCTTCAGCATCGTCGCGCTGGACAAGATGAAGATCGACGATCCGGTCGGTGCTATTTCGGTACACGGCGTGGTCGGACTGCTCGGCCTGCTGCTGGTACCGGTCACCAATGACGGCTCCAGCTTCGGCGGCCAGATCCTGGGCGCGATCACCATTTTCGTCTGGGTCTTCGTCGCCAGCTTCATCGCCTGGTTCGTGATCAAGATGGCCATGGGGTTACGCGTCAGCGAAGAAGAAGAGTACGATGGCGTCGACCTCTCGGAATGCGGAATGGAAGCCTATCCGGAATTTGTCAAGGGAAGCAGTTAAACAGGCAGTTAAACTCGCTCCGTGGGGCCGGCATCTGCCGGCCCCTTTTTTCATGTGCTAACATGTTCCCTGTTCTGAAACGGGCCGGATGCCAAGCCATGTTGTGCCATATCTATCGCAGCAATCGAAAACTCGACACTTATCTTTACCTGGTCGACAAGGACGATTTCTCGTCCGTTCCCGCGGAACTGCTGCGGGTTTTCGGTCCCCCCGAATTCAGCTTCAGTTTCGAATTGACTCCTTCGCGCCGGCTCGCGAGGGAAGATGCCACCGAGGTGCTGGATAACCTCGAAAACCAGGGTTACCACCTGCAACTGCGGGACGATGAGCTGGTCGAGCAAATGCTCTCCCGCAAGGCGATCAACTGACCGCCGTGTTCCGGGACCCCTCCCTTTGAGTTTGTTTACAAGATGAACATTACAGGAATCGAAGTCCACCTCCTCGGCGGCCCCGGCGAGGAACGTCCCCACTGGGTCAGTCATTTCCCGGTACCCGCGGCCAACGAATTGCTGGTCGTGCTGCACACCGCGGAGGGAATATCGGGTTTCGGCCTCGGCAGCAGCAATGCCTCGCTCGAGCAGACCGCCAGAATGTTTACGGACGGCCTCGGCGATTTCATCGTCGGCGCCGACGCGCTCGCGCCGGAGAGGCTGTACCGCGACCTGATGTCGATTACCTGGCGCAGCCTCGCCGCCGAAAAAGGCTGGAGCAAGCCGCAGCTGGTGCTGGCCGCGGCGGCGGTCGACATCGCCTGCTGGGACATCGTCGGTAAACAGGCCGGCCTGCCGCTCTACCGGCTGTTCGGCGGTTACCGCGACCGGGTGCCCTGCTACGTGACCTGCGCCTATTACCGCGAAGGCAAGGACCTCGGCGAATTGCGCGAGGAAATGCAAATGCTCGAATCGCAGGGGCATACCGCCTTCAAGGCCAAGATCGGCGCGCTCGGCCTCGAGGAGGATATGCAGCGCCTGCAGGTGATTCGCGAGGTGATCGGCGACGATGCGGAGCTCATGGTCGATGTCAATTGCGGTTGGGATCTCGCCACCGCGCTCGAGGCCGTCAAGCGCTTGCCCGAGGTCAATCCCCGCTGGCTGGAGGAGCCCGTGCACTGGTACGACGATCGCCGCCTGTTGAAACTGCTGGCGCAAAATACCGATATCCCGCTGTCGGCGGGGGAGAGCGAGCAGAGCGCTCACGGTTGCCGCGCGCTGCTCGAGGAGCAGGCGATCAGCGTGCTGCAGTTCGATTGTACGCGCATGGGCGGCTTTACCATGGGACGCAAGCTCGCCGCGCTGGCGGAACTCAACCACGTCGACGTGGCGCCGCACCACGACTGCTTTCTGCACGCGCACCTGGTCGCGGCCAGTCCGGCGGGATTGATCGTCGAATCCTTTACCGACCCGGAACGCGATCCGCTGCAGGCCGAGCTGTTCGAGGACCCGCCGCGCATCGAGGATGGAATACTTTATTTAAAGGATGCCCCGGGTCTCGGTCTCGAGTTGCGCCAGGATACGATCGAGAAATACGGCCGGCGTATTATCTGATCTGCAATTGCCGGCGGCCAAAGGCGTCCGGCGGGATTGCGCGCAATGTCGCGAGCGACTGAAGTGGTCGACAAGACCAGTTACAACTGCTTCAAATTTTAAGAGGTCGGGCTGCGCTCCCGGCGCGCCCGACCTGCGCACATCCGTGTGCGCAATCGCAGTGCTTGCGGCGCTCAGAGCCGGTCGCGCAGGGCGTAGTACGTCATGCCCAGAACCAGTCCCGGCCAGCGCAGCAAATCGCCGCCCGGAAAGCTGCGCGTCGGGATCTTGCCGAACAGGTCGAAGCGCTCGGCCTCGCCGGCCAGCGCCTCGGCGATCAGCTTGCCCGCCAGCGTCGCCATCGCCACGCCCTGTCCCGAGTAACCCTGCGCGAAATAAGTGCTGTGCTTGCCGAGCCGACCGAAATGCGGCATGCGGTTCAGGGTGACCGCGAGCGTGCCTCCCCAGGCGTAGTCGATACGGGTGTCGGTGAGTTGCGGATAGACTTCGAGCATCGGCTTGCGGACGAAACTCGCGATATCGGCCGGGAAATTACTGCTGTAGTTTTCGCCGCCGCCGAACAGCAGACGCTTGTCGGCCGACAGGCGATAATAGTTGACCACGAATCGCGAATCGGCGATCGCGACATCGCGCGGATTGATTTCGGCGAGTTGCGCCTCGTCGAGCGGTTCGGTGGCGATAATGAAATTGTTGATCGGCATGATCTTGCCGGCCACGCGCGGTTCCAGCTTGCCGAGGTAGCCGTTGCAGGCGAGTACCAGGTGCTCGGCCTCGACCGTCCCGCGCGCGGTCTCGATGCGATTCGGGCTCCCCTCCCGGTACCCGGTTACCGGGCTGTCGCGGTAGATTTCGGCGCCGGCGTCGAGCGCGGCGGCGGCCAGCCCGAGCGCGTAATTGAGCGGATGCAGGTGCCCCGCGCCCATATCGAGGGTACCGCCGTAATAACTGCCGCTGCCGACCAGGTCGGCCATCTCGGCGCGCTCGAGGAATTCTATTTGGTCGTAACCGTAGCGCGCGCGCAGGAAATCGACATACTCGCGCGAACCGGGATCGTAGCCGGGTTTGTGATTGGGATGGGCGATGCCCGGCTTCAGGTCGCAGGCGATGCCGTAATCGGCGATGATTTCGCGGGCGGTCCGCTTGGCGGCCTCGGCGAGTTCCCAGAACCGGCGCGCGGCGTCCGCGCCGACCATGCCGTCGAGTTCCATCTGGTCCTTGCGCTGCCCGCTGCACAGCTGGCCGCCGTTGCGACCCGAGGCGCCCCACCCGGGTTTGCGCGCCTCGAGCAGCGCGACATCGTAGCCGCGCTTCGCCAGGTGCAGCGCCGACGACAGGCCGGTATAACCGCCGCCGACGATGCAGACATCCGCGCGCCGTGCACCCTCGAGGACCGGTAGATCGAGTTCCCGGTTACAGGTCGCATGGTAGTAGGATGCCGGGTAGTCGCCGCTGTCGCTGCGATCCTGGACCAGCTTGAAAGCCATGACTAAGCGATCAGGAGATGGCTTTTTGCGTCAGGTCCAGGCATTGCCAGGCGCGTTCGATGAAGTCGTCGACATCGGATTTCTGCAGGATCAGCGGCGGCGAGATGATCATCGCGTCGCCGACCGCGCGCATTACCAGGTTGTTGTCGAAGCAGAAGTCACGGCAGATGTTGCCGACGCCCTGCTTGCTGTCGAACTTGACGTAGTTCTCCCTGTCCTTGACCAGTTCCAGCGCGCCGAGCATGCCGAGCCCGCGCACCTCGCCGACCAGCGGGTGATCGCCGAGTTCGCGCAGCCGTTGCTGCAGGTAGGGCGAGGTGGATTCGCGCACGGTCTGAACGATGTTTTCGCTCTGCATGAGCCTGACATTGGCGATCGCCACCGCGGCGCAGACCGGGTGTCCGGAATAGGTGTAACCGTGATTGAAGTCGCCGCCGGTGGCCAGGGTTTCCATGATCCGGTCGGAGACCATGACGCCGCCGATCGGCAGGTAACCCGATGACAGGCCCTTGGCGATCGGCATCAGGTCGGGTTTCAACCGGTAGTAGTCGGTGCCGAACCATTCGCCGGTGCGGCCGAATCCGCAGATCACCTCGTCGGCGATCAGCAGGATGCCGTAGTGGTCGCAAATCTTCTTGACCTCGGGCCAGTAGCTTTCCGGCGGCACGATCACCCCGCCGGCGCCCTGGATGGGTTCGGCGATGAATGCCGCGACCCGGTCGACGCCGAGTTCCTCGATCTTGTCGGCAATCGACTGTGCCGCCTGGCGGCCGAACTCGTCGCGGTCGAGATCCTTGCCGAGTTCGCAGCGTTTGGCAAACCAGTTGGGCTGCTCGACGTGCACGATGTCGGGAATCACGCCGCCCTGTTCGTGCATTTCCTTCATGCCGCCGAGGCTGGACGAGGCGATGGTGCTGCCGTGATAGGCATTCTTGCGGCTGATCACGACGCGCTTTTCGGGCTTGCCCATCAGGTCCCAGTAACGCCACACGAGCCGCAGCACGGTGTCGTTGGCTTCCGAGCCCGAGCTGGTGAAAAACGTATGATTGATATGCGCGGGCGCGACCTCGGATAGCAGCGCCGACAATTCGGCGGCCGGCGGCGTCGAGGTCTTGAAGAAGGCGTTGTAATAGGGCAGTTGCTGGATCTGCGAGTAGGCGGCCTCGATGAGTTCGCGGCGCCCGTAACCCATGTTGACGCACCACAGCCCCGCCATCATGTCGAGCATGCGGTTGCCGTCCGAATCGGTCAGGTAAACGCCCTCGGCGGACTCGATGATGCGCACCGGCTTTTTCTGCAGGTCGTCGGGATTGGTAAACGGGTGCAGGTGATGGGCGCCGTCGAGGCTTTGCCATCTTTCGGTGCTGCTCATATCGCTGGCGGTTGCGTGTGTCATGGTATTTACCTCTAAACTTTTAACAGTAAGTGCTCCCGTTCCCAGGGGCTGATCACGTTGAGAAAATTATCGAATTCGACTTCCTTGACCGAGACGTAGACGTCGACGAATTTTTCGCCGAGGATTTCGCGTAACTCCTTGCAGTCGTCGAGCCGGCGCAGCGAATCGTACCAGTGGCGCGACAGCTGCATGGGTTCGGCGTAGGCGCTGCCCTTGAGCGGCTCGGTGGGTTTCAGACCCTGCTTCATGCCGATGAAGCCGCAGGCCAGCGAGGTGGCGATCGCGAGATAGGGATTGACGTCGGCCGAGGCGATGCGGTTTTCCACGCGCATCGACCTGGGGTTGTTGTCGGGCACCCGGAAACCGGTCGTGCGGTTGTCGAAGTCCCAGTGGAAATTGATCGGCGCCGACATTTCGCGCACGATGCGGCGGTAGGAATTGACGTAGGGGGTCATCAGCGCCATCGCCTCGGGCAGGTAGCGCTGCAGTCCCGCGATATGGCTCAACAACAGCTCGTTGGGCATGCCCTCGGGAGTCGAGAAAATATTTTCGCCCGACTCGCTATCCTCGACGCTCTGGTGGATGTGCATCGCGCTGCCCGGCTGTCTTTCCATCGGCTTGGCCATGAAGGTCGCGTACAGGTCGTGGCGCAGCGCGGCCTCGCGCACCGTGCGCTTGAACAGGAAAGCCTGGTCGGCGAGTTCCAGCGGGTCGCCGTGCAACAGGTTGATCTCCATCTGGCCCATGCCTTCCTCGTGGATCAGGGTATCGATTTCGAGGCCCTGACCCTCGCAATAATCGTACATGTCGTCGAACATGGGGTCGAAATCGTTGACCGCGTCGATATTGAAGGATTGGCCGCCACGCTCGGCCCTGCCGGTGCGGCCGACCGGCGGCAGCAGGGGCTGGCGGGGATCGAGGTTGGGCTGCAGCAGGTAAAATTCGAGTTCCGGCGCGACCACGGCTTTCCAGCCCTCGTCGCGGTAGTAGTCGAGCACCCGGCGCATTACGTAGCGCGGCGAGAAAGCGATCGGCTCGCCGTCCATGTCGAAGCAATCGTGGATGACCTGGGCGGAAGGTTCGCGCGCCCAGGGCAGCATGCGGATCGTGTTGGGATCGGGCTTCAACATCATGTCCACGTCGAGCGGATTGATGCGCTCGTAGATTTCCGGGTAGTCGCCGGTCACCGACTGCATGAAGATCGATTGCGGCATGCGCAATTCGACCGCACCGGTGAACTTGGACGCGGGCATGATCTTGCCGCGCGCCGCGCCGGCGAGGTCGGGCACGATACATTCCACCTCGGTGACCTGGTGCTGTTCGATCCAGTCTTTCATTTGTGAACGAGTCCATTGCCTGGGTGCCCGGGCGATATGCGAACGTCCCTTCGACGGGGATTCGGGCACCGTAAATTGAGCAATTGTGATCACAAAATTGACTAAAGTCAATCGGGTCCACGGGGTAAATTTTCGCGGATTTCAGGCGCGCCGGATTGACAGCCGGACGAGCCCGGGTATAGCCTCGCCGGATTCGAAGTGATCACAGGAATTTTCCGCGGAGGAAGCCATGACCGACAGTTTCAGCCTGCGTACCCGCAAGCCCGACGGCGATACGCCGCGGCTCTCCGACTGGGGCGTCGATTGCGAGTACGGCGTATTGCGCGACGTGCTGCTCGGGCCCGCCGACAATTATCGCTGGCTCGAAACCAGCTCGGTATCGCGCAAGAGTATTCGCCGCAATTACGAGTTCGACGCCGCCGTCGCGCAGCGCCAGCATGCCGAGATGATTTCGGCATACCAGTCGGCCGACGTGCAGGTGCACCTGCACGAACCCGACCCGGTCCTGCCGTACCAGGTCTTCGCCCGCGACTCGTCGGTGATGACTCCCTACGGCGCGATCATCACCAGCATGGCGAACTGGTGGCGGCGCGGCGAAAACTTCCGCGCCCTGGAAACTTACCATCGCCTCGGTATCCCGATTTACGATTGTGTCACCGCCGGCAGTTTCGAGGGCGGCGACTTCAACGTCATCGAACCCGGTGCGGTACTTATCGGCTGGGAAGGCGACGAGGGCCGCAGCCAGCAGCAATCTGCCCTGCAGCTCAAGCAGTGGTTCGAGGCGGAGGGCTGGGAAGTCAAGCTCGCCGACATCGATCCGTTCTACGTGCACATCGACTTGATGGTGGTCATGCTGGCGCCGAAACTGGCCGCGGTCTGCCTGGAGTCGACCGATCCCGAAATCGTCGACTGGCTGAGGTCGAAGCAGATCGAAATCGTTTCAGTGCCTTTCCAGGATACGCTCGACCTCGGATGCAACGTGGTCGCGCTCGGTAACGACCGGGTGCTGTTACCGGAGAAGAGCCACGTACTGAAGGAAAAAGTTCGCGCCCACGGCCTCGAAGTCTTCGACCCGGACGTGTCCATGATCACCCCCGGCGGCGGTGGCGTACATTGCATGTGCCAGGCGCTGCGCCGCGACCCCGGCTAGGCTGCGGACGCCGCAAAGCGCGCGTGACGGGCCGTACTCCTAAAGTCTCCCG
>JASFKL010000191.1:0-7948 GCA_050118655.1 Gammaproteobacteria bacterium
GGCTTTGCTGTCCGCGGTAGCCGAAATCGAAGATGCGCTTGAGCGATTCGGGGTCGATCCCGATGCCGCTGTCGGCGATCGACAGCACCCCGTCCCGCATCTCGATCAGGATCGAGCTTCGATCGCCGTGCTTTACGGCGTTGCGGATCAGGTTGGTCAGCACAACCGTCAACAGTGTCGGGTCCGCCTGTACGGCCGCTTCGGCGCCGATCCGGTTGTCGATTTCGATTCGTTTGGCGTGGATTTCGGGCTGCAGGGATTCGAGGATTTCTCCCACCAGCTGCCGCAGATACACGGTTTGCTGCGGCTGGCTCTCGGGCCTGTCGCGCGTCACCGCGAGCAGGGCGTGGATCATGTTCGCCATTCCCCCCGCGGCGCGCTGGATCTTCTCCAGATGCGACAGGATATCGGGATCGGCGCTGCGGCTCGCGATCAGGTCCGTCGAGGTTTGCACGATGGTCAGCGGCGAGCGCAGTTCGTGGCTCGCCATTGCCGCGAAGGCCATCTGCTTTTCGACGTAATCGTCCATTTTCGCGGTATAGGTATCGAAGGCCTGCGCGATGCGGCCGACCTCGTCGTCGGCGAAGTGTTCGCCGAGTCGCACGCCACGCTGGTCCGGATCGATACGCGACAATGCCTCGGAGATTTCCTCGATCGGCCTCGACAGCCTGCTGCTCAGGATGCGCGCGATAAAGAATATCATGACCAGCAGTACGACCCAGGCCGTCACCAGGATGATCTGCAGCAAATCCTCGGAGTGTTCGATGTCGGTGACGTCGTACCGGATGTAGATGCGGTCGTCGCCGTGCGGCGACACCAGCACGTGGTAGGCCTTGCCATCGAGCTTGAGATCGTGGTGCACGCCGACTTCGAGCCCGGCCAGGTAGTCGGGAATCGGCAATGCATCGCGGCGGCTGTCGAGATATACCGACAGGCTCGCCGAGCCCGGCAAAGGCGCGTCGGGATCCAGCGTCAACAGCTTGCGGATGTGCTCCAGTTCGAATTCGGTTTGCGAGTCGAGCAGGTCGTTTTCGAGCGCCTCGTTGGAGTAGTAGATGACGATAGTCAGCAGCGACATGAAGACCGTCGAGGCCAGCAGGATACTGATCATGATCTTGCGAAACAGCGGCGAGTGGCCGAGCAGCGGGGTCACGAACCGCGGGTCCCGATACGGTAACCCACTCCGTGCACGGTATGGATCAGGTCGCGGTCGAAAGGCTTGTCGACTTTCGCGCGCAGGTTGTGAATATGCACGCGTAGCGGATCACCCTCGGGCGGGTCGTCGGTCCAGATCGCGTCGATCAGTTCCTGGCGCGGGATTACGCGGTCGGCGTTTTGCATCAGGTACTCGAGGATCCGGAAGGCGCGCGGCTTCAGGCGGATCGGCTGGCGGTCGCGCGTGACCTGCATGGTCGAGTGGTTGAGTTCGAGATCGCCGATGCAGATCACCTGCGCCGAGCGCGGCGCCTGACTACGCCGGGTCAGCGCGTGCACGCGCACCTCGAGCTCGCGCAGAGAAAAGGGTTTGACCAGGTAGTCGTCGGCGCCGGCCTCGAAACCGTCGATCTTGTCGTCGAGGGTGTCGCGCGCGGTGAGCATCAGCACCGGCGTATCGTGACGGGTGCGGCTACGAAATTCGCGGCATAGCGTGACGCCGTCCTTGCCGGGCAGCATCAGGTCCAGGATCACCAGGTCGAAACGTTCGCCGAGCGCGAGGTCCAGTCCCTGGTTGCCGCTGTAGGCGTAGTCGAGAAGGTGCCCTCGATCCTCGAAATACTGACCGATGTTGGAGGCGATATCCGCATCGTCTTCGATAACCAGAATTTTCATCTAGTGGCAGGCTATCCGGGTACTGGTAAATAAAATGTTAATGTCCGGGTTAAGGGCGCGGCCTTTGCGGCGGATTTTGCCGGCGCGGGTTGCGGCGCGCGCCTCGCGCGGTCAATATACTCGCTGAACTGATCGGCTGGCAATCGGTCTGAAGTCTAAATTCAAAGGGAAAACCCGATGAGAAAACTCTTCATATCAACCCTGTTCGCGGCCGCGGTGCTAGGCGCTTCCGGCGCGCATGCGGCCACCGCGGTGTTCGCCGGCGGCTGTTTCTGGTGCATGGAGTCCGACTTCGAAAAACTCGACGGCGTCTCCGAGGCGATCTCCGGCTTCACGGGCGGCACGGCGCCTGACCCGACCTACAACGGCGACCATACCGGTCACTACGAATCGGTCGAGGTCATCTACGACCCCAAGATCGTCGATTACCAGGGCTTGCTCGATTACTACTGGGTCAACATCGATCCGTTCGACGACGGCGGCCAGTTTTGCGATCGCGGACACAGTTACCTGGCCGCGATCTTCGTCGCCAACGAAAAACAGCGCGAGCTGGCGGAAAAGTCGAAACAGAAAGTCGCCGCGATGTTTCCCGACAAGAAAGTGGTGACGCAGATTCTCGATCTCGGCAAGTTTTACCCGATCAAGGGAGACGAATCCTACCACCAGGATTTCTACAAGAAGTCGCCGTTCCGCTACAAGTACTACCGCTGGGGCTGCGGCCGCGACAACCGCTTGAGAGAAATCTGGGGCGACAAGGCAACGCACTAGCAATTTTTACTCTGACCCGAAATTAGGGGTTATAGGCGAATTCCGTCGGCCCGGCCCCCGAGCCGGGGCCCATTTCGACGCTGTCGCGGACGCCGGTCCGGAGGAACCCGGGGAGAAATCACCGTGCCGTGCGATGGATTGCGGCCTGCGCCGCAATGACGAGGTTTTTATTCCGCGGAGCCGAGTCCGCGGTAACGGCGGTTTTCGGAAAATCCTTCGATTTCCGATAAATTCGGGAATTTTTACTCTGACCCGAAATTAGGGGTTATAGGCGAATTCCGTCGGCCCGGCCCCCGAGCCGGGGCCCATTTCGACGCTGTCGCGGACGCCGGTCCGGAGGAAGCCGGGGAGAAATCACCGTGCCGTGCGTTGGATTGCGGCCTGTGCCGCAATGACGGCATGTCGAATTCTTGGTGAGTACAACAACGGGGCGGGAACGAGGTGGCGGGTTTTGCGCGCACATCGCGGCGGGTTTAAGATAAGCGCTTCGCCATCCTGAGGAAATCCTGTCATGGGCTGTCAATATTTCGATCCCTGCGAGAACGGCTCCGAAACCCTGACCGTCGCGATCCCGAAGTACAGCTTCGGCCGAGGCTGCCTCAAGGAGGCGGGCGCGCGCGCCGCCGGGCTGGGAATGACGCGGGTGGGCCTGTTTACCGACCCGTTCCTGCGCGACAGCAGCTATGTCGCCACGGTGCTGGAATCGCTCGGCGATGCCGGCGTCGATGTCGCCGTATTCGATGAAATCACCATCGAGGCCGACGATGCGAGCGTCGAGCGCGGCGCCCGATTCGTCGCCGAAGGCAAGTTCGATGGCGTGGTTTCGGTCGGCGGCGGCTCGGTGATGGACACCGCCAAGGCCTCGATGCTCTACGGTCTGCACCCGCCCGACGAATTCCTCGATTACTTCGCGCCGCCGCTCGGCGGCGGCCGGCCGATGCCGCGCAAGCTGCTGCCGCACCTGGCCTGTCCGACGACCTCGGGCACGGGTTCCGAATGTACCTCGATTTCGGTGCTGCGCATCACCGACCTGGAAACCAAGTTCGTGCTCGCCAACCCGGTACTGTTGGCGCAGGAAGCGCTGGTCGATCCGGCCTGCAGTCAAACCCTGCCGGCGATGGTGGTCGCCTCTACCGGCTTCGACCTGCTTTGCCACGCGCTCGAATGCTATACCGCGAAGGCTTACACGCGCTGGGAGCGGCAGCCGGATCCGCTCAAGCGGCCGTTGATCCAGGGTGCCAACCCGTGGAGCGATCTCGCCGCGCGCGAGGCATTGAAGATCGCCGGCGAGTACCTCGAGCGCGGCGTCAACGACGCCGGCGATCTCGAGGCGCGCGATCAACTGATGTGGGGCGCATCGCTCGCCGGCATGGCTTTCGGTAATTCCGGCACCCATCTCGGGCACGCGCTGTCTTACGGGGTCACCCACCTGATGCGCGATATCACCACCGAGGGTTACGAAATCGGGTCGCCGTTCATCCCGCACGGCATCAGCGTGATCGTCTCGGCGCCGTCGATATTCCGCTATACCGCCGAGGCCGCGCCGGAGAGGCACTTCGAGGCCGCGGAATTGCTGCAGGCCGACCTCGAGGGAGCCGGACCCGAGGATTCGGGCGAGGCGCTGGCCTCGCGCCTCATCGCGTTGATGCGTAAAACCGGAGCGCCGAACGGGCTTGCTGGAGTTGGCTTCGGTCCAGACCAGGTATCGGCGCTGGCCGCTTCATCGGCGCGGCAAGCGCGCGCCATCGCCAATTCGCCGCGCGAAACCAATCTCGTAGATATCGAGAATATCTACGCCGCGGCGATGAGCTATTAGCGGTTCTGATCTCGGCGAAGAGCGGCGCCAGGAACAGCAGGCAGGCGAACAGGAACAGCAAGCCCCCGGACAGGCCGAGCAGATCTCCGGCGCGGGCGCTGGCGGTGATATAGCACAGCGCGGAAAACACGAACAGGAGCCAGCCCCAGAACTGAAAACGGTGTTGTACGGATTGCGACATGGAATTACTCGTCTCGATAAAAGTCTGCATAAATAGTAAATTCTTATCCATATCTCGGTAAAATGATAATTCTCGGCCCTTTTGAATAAGCTGAGATTATTAATCGTCATGCCGACCTGACCGCATGCGGCCCCGGGGCGGGGCCGTTACTTTTTGCGCGCGCAGGTGCTAGGATTCGTCGTTTGTCTCATCCCACGACCGGAAATTACCCATGTTCGAAGCCAGCCTGATGCGCGAGATTCGCGATCGCTTTTGCCACGTCGATACCTGCCCCTGGTCGGGACCGCGTATCTTTTTCGAGAATGCCGGCGGTGCGCTGACCCTGAAGTCGGTGGTCGACGTAAATACCAAACTGGCCGGCATTCCCGACAACCAGGGGCGGGACAACCCGGCATCGCACGAATTGATGCGCATCATCGACGAGGCGCGCGCCAACATGCGCCTGTTCCTCGGCGTCGAGGACGGCCCCGTGTTCACGGGTGAAAGCGGCACGGAGCTGATATTTCGCATGGTGCGCGCGGCGGCGCTCGGTTCGCCGGCGGGCGGCAACATGATCGGCACCACGCTCGAGCACCCGGCGACCGTGAGCGCCAGCAAGCGCTGGTCGAAGATCGCGGGCAAGGAGTACCGCGCGGCGGCCCACAGCAACGAGGCCGCGGCGATCACTGCCGACGATTACGCCGCGATCGTCGACGCGGATACCCGCGTGGCGACGATAATCCACACCAGCCCGGTCACCGGCATGACGGTAGACGTTTCGGCGGTGGTAAAGACCATCCGCGCCGCATCGCCCGACTGCATCATCATTCTCGACGGTATCCAGCACGCCGCGCATGGCGGACTCGCCGTCGGCGACTACGACGTCGACGGCTATGCGATTTCGGCTTACAAGGTTTTTTCGCGTCATAACTACGGCTTCGCCTGGGTCTCGCCGCGGCTGGCCAGCCTGCCGCACGACAAGCTGGACGGCACCCCCGACGATTTCTGGGAACTCGGCACGCGCGACACCTCGGCGTTCGCCTGCACCACGAAAGTAATCGAGTACTTCGACTGGCTCGGGTCGCAGTTCACCGATTCCGGGGACCGGCGCGCGCGCATTCTCGCCGCGGGCGAGGCGATTGCCGAACAGGAACACGGCCTGGTCGACCTGATGATCGAAGGCGGCGACGGCCAGCGCGGCCTGCGCGATCTGCCCGAGGTATACCTGATCGGCGGAGCCGACAATCCGGCGCGCGAGGGACTGGTGTCGATGATTATCGAGGGCAAGCCCTGTGCCGAGGTGGTCGCCGAGTTGAACGCGAAGGGCATCCGAACCCACGTGCGCAAGGCGGATTACTTTTCCGGCAATATTCTCGAACCGCTCGGCCGGCCGACCTGCATACGGGTGTCGATGTGTCATTACAACACCCGCGAGGAAGTGCTGACTTTCCTGCGCGAGATCGAGGCCATCGTCAAGGCGCATGTCGAAACCAGCGCCGCCTGACCGATAAATTTGGGTCAGATTAACAACTGCCCGCGCGGAGCGATAAATTTGGGTCAGAGTAAAACCTGTTCGGGCCGCGAGTCGATGAGGCTCGCGGTCAGCCTGGATGGATAAAGACGTCGTTGCGTTGCAGGTCGTAGGCGGCGGGCCGGCCGGCATGAGCCTGGTGCTCGCGCTTTGCAACCGCATCGCCGCGGGCGAGGGTGACGCTGCCGCGGCGCGCCTGCTGCTCGACTCGCTCCGCCTGTTCGAAGCCGGCCCGCAACCCGGCGGTAAAATGGCGCACTATCGCGTCAATGCCAACACCAACTCGCGCGACGCGGTCGACGGCATTGCCGACGGCACGCCGTTCGCGGCGCTGCGCGACCGCTACCTGGCGCATCCCGAGACCCGCACCGAGCTGATTCCGTTATTACGCGTCGGTGCATTGATCGTCGATCCGCTGGCGGCGGCAATCCGCGAACTGCTCGGCGAGCGCCTGCAATGCGACACGCCGGTAACACGCATCGAGATCGGTGGCAGTTTTTTCGCGAGCCACGGCGACGACGACCGCCTGCTGGCGCGCAGCCGCAATCTGCTGCTGTGTTGCGGCGCCGTCGAGACGCCGTTGCCCGAACTGGGGCCGTTCGCCGATCGCTGGGAAGGCTCCGGAAAATTCCTGCTGCGCGACTCGGCCGACGGACTGCCGCAACAGCCCGGGCCGATCGTCATCATCGGTGCCTCGCACAGCGCATTTTCCTGCGCCTGGCGACTGCTCCACGACCCGCTGCTCGCCCCCTACGGCACGGGCCGGGATATCGTCATCTTGAAGCGCCGCGAGCGGATCAAGTTACGCTGCACGCCCGAATTCGCGGCCGCTCACGGCATCGATTACGATCCGCGGCAAGATGTCTGCCCGCAGACCGGCCTGGTGTTTCGGCACGGCGGCCTGCGCAAGGATGCCAGGCAACTGTATCTCGACATGCGCGACGGGCGCGAAACCCGGGTCCGGCTGGTGCAGATGTCGTTCCTCGACGAACGGCGCGAGCTGCTGGATTCGGCCGCGCTGATTTTGCAGGCCACGGGTTTCGGCGCCAACCTGCCGCCGCTCGAGCGCGATGGCGTGCCGCTCGAGATCGGGGCGCCGACTGTCGACGGCGAACTGCGCGACCTGGCGAGCGGCGAGATCGTTCCCGGCCTCTACGGCATGGGGCTCGGCCTCGATATTCTGCCGCCCGGCGCTGCGCGCGGAGAGGCCAGTTTCGGCGGCGGCATTCACGGTTTCCAGTCTTATCCGCTGGCCATTGCGCCGCGCATCATTGCGCGTATCATCGCCGGCATGGGTGACGAGGCAAGCTACTGAAAATAAAGGCCGGGTTGCAATCGGTCATGGCGCGGGCGCCTCGAATGCGCTATGTTTTATCGACACCCAACATGCCGTACCGGAGATAGCGGTCCCGGGCCTGCCGCACCGCGCCGCGATCCTGGAGAAACCGCCCTTCGATGCCGGGGGGCAAACGCCTGAGGGCTTGAAAATGGCTGTCAATCCGCACTCGATTCCGAATCCCAAGGTTGATCCGTCGCGCAAGCCCGCGATGCGCGCGGACAATACCCCCGACGACAACGATCGTATCGAGATCGGCCCGACGCCGCTGGCCTACGGCGAATGGAAATCCGCCGGCCTGCAGTGCCCGGACCTGCAGGCGATGCGCCGCTACCGTCTCGAGCGCATCGTCGCCGGGCTGGTCGAGCGCGACCTCGACGCGGTCTTGCTGTTCGACCCGCTGTCGATTCGTTACGCCACCGATACCACTCACATGCAGCTGTGGAATGCCCACAACCCGTTCCGCGCCTGCCTGGTCACCGCCGACGGGCATATGGTGCTCTGGGA
>JASFKL010000192.1:0-7903 GCA_050118655.1 Gammaproteobacteria bacterium
CCCCTGTTTTGCCGAAGTGTTGTGATGACTGAAGATCGATCCCATCCCGAAGTGCGCGACGCGGTCGCGCGCCTGTGCGCCGATTACCCGGATATGTACTGGCGAGATAAAGACCGCGACAAGGCCTACCCGGAAGAATTCGTGCAGGCGCTGACCGACGCCGGCTACCTGTCGGTGCTGATTCCCGAGGAATACGGCGGCGCGGGCATGGATCTCGGCGCTGCCTGTGCGGTGCTCGAGGAAATCCAGCGCAGCGGCGCCAACGGCGCCGCCTGCCATGCGCAGATGTACATCATGGGTACGCTGTTGCGTCACGGCAGCGAGGCGCAAAAGCAAAAGTACCTGCCCGATATCGCGTCCGGCAAGCTGCGCCTGCAGGCCTTCGGCGTCACCGAGCCGGGCAGCGGCACCGATACCACGCGCATCAAGACCCGCGCCGAACGCGACGGCGACCACTATATCGTCAGCGGGCAAAAGGTTTTCATCTCGAGAGTAGAGCATTCAGACCTGCTGTTGCTGCTGGTGCGTACCACGCCGCGCGACGCGGTGGACAAACCCACCCGCGGGATGTCGATATTGCTGGTCGATCTGCGCGACGCCGTCGGCAACGGCCTGACCGTGCGTCCGCTCGAAACCATGTTGAACCACGCCACCACCGAACTGTTTTTCGACAAGCTCCGGGTGCCGGCCGAAAACCTGATCGGCGAGGAGGGCAAGGGTTTCGGTTACATCCTCGACGGTATGAACGCGGAGCGCATTCTGATCGCGGCCGAGTGCATCGGCGACGCGCGCTGGTTTATCGACCGGGCCGCCGCTTACGCGAGCAATCGCGAGGTGTTCGGCGCGCCGATCGGCAAAAACCAGGGTATCCAGTTTCCGATCGCGCGCGCGCACGTGCAGACCGAGGCCGCGGCGCTGATGGTGGACCGCGCCTGCGGCATGTTCGATGCGGGGCTGCCCTGCGGCTCCGAAGCCAACATGGCCAAGCTGCTGGCCGCCGACGCATCCTGGGCGGCTGCCGACATGTGCCTGCAAACCCACGGCGGTTACGGTTTCACGATCGAATACGATATCGAGCGCAAATTCCGCGAAACCCGCCTGTACCAGGTCGCGCCGATCTCGACCAACCTGATCCTGTCCAATATCGCGACCCACGTGCTCGGCCTGCCCAAGTCGTTCTGATGCTGAGGCTCGACGAAATCCTGGTGGTTTCGCTGGAACAGGCGGTCGCCGCGCCCTTCTGCTCCAACCGGCTCGCCCGGGCCGGCGCGCGCGTGATCAAGGTCGAGCGTCCCGAGGGCGATTTCGCGCGCGGCTACGACAGCGTCGTACACGGAGAGTCGGCTTACTTTGTGTGGCTCAACCAGGGGAAGGAGTCGCTGGTACTCGATATCAAGAATCCGGCCGACGCCGACCTGTTGCGGCGCATACTCGAGTGCGCCGACGTATTCATCCAGAACCTGGCTCCGGGCGCCGCGGCGCGCGCGGGTTTCGGCAGCGAGCAGTTGCGCGCGGAATATCCACGCCTGGTCTGCTGCGATATCTCCGGCTACGGCAGTCATGGCGAGTACAGCCGCATGAAGGCCTACGACCTCCTGGTGCAGTGCGAGTCGGGCGTCGCCTCGATCACCGGTACCCCGGAGGCGCCGGGCCGCATCGGCGTCTCTGCCTGCGATATCAATTGCGGCCAGCAGGCCTACACCGCGATCCTCGAGGCGCTGATCGCGCGCGAGAGCAGCGGCGCCGGCTGTGTGATCGAGGTCTCCCTGTTCGATTCCATGGCCGAGTGGCTGGCGGTTCCCCTGTTGCACTATGATTACGGCGGTACGGTCCAGCAGCGCGTCGGTCTCAACCACGCCAATATTTCGCCCTACGGCGCTTATCGTTGCGGCGACGGTCTCGATATCGTCATCGCGATCCAGAACGAGCGCGAATGGCAGCGCTTTTGCGAACTGGTGTTGGGCGATGCGGACCTGGCGCGAGACCCGCGGCTCGAATCGAATCAGGTACGGGTCGCAAACCGGGCCTATGTCGACGAACTCGTCGGCGGCGTATTCGCCGGGATCGACCAGGACCGGGCGGTCGACTTGTTGCAACGGGCGGATATCGCCTACGGCCGCCTCAACGACATGGCGGGCCTGTCGGCGCATCCACAATTGCGGCGCGGCCGGGTCGAAACGCCGAGCGGCGAGGCCCGGGTGGTCGAGGTTGCGGCGATTCGCCGGGGCGTGGCCGGGCGCGAACTGCGCGTGCCCGCGCTCGGCGAGCACAACGAAGCGATACGAAAAGAATTCACCTGAGGAGCAAGCATGGAAACCATTGACTGGAACGACTTCGAAAAAGTCGAAATACGCGTCGGTACGATTATCGAGGTCGAGGAATTCCCCGAGGCGCGAAAGCCGGCTTACAAGCTCAAGGTCGATTTCGGGGACGAAATCGGCGTGCGCAAGTCGAGTGCGCAGATCACCGATCTGTACCGACTCGACGAACTACTCGGACGGCAGGTCGTCGGCGTGGTCAATTTTCCGCCCAAGCAAATCGGCCCGGTGCGCTCGGAATGTCTGGTCACCGGTTTCCACCGCGAAGACGGGGCCGTGGTGCTCGCGGCCCCCGACAAGAAAGTACCCAACGGCGCCCGGCTCGCGTGACGGAATATCGACTATAATAGCCGGGTGACAACCATTCACGCGATTAAATTGAGGAGAGAAAAATATGTTTTTGAAACGAATTTTGCGTTACCTGCTGGTCGCTGTGGCCGCGATGACGGTTTCCATTCCCGCGCAATCGGCGATGGTCGGCACCGCGCAACTGCAGGCGGAGAATACGGTCGCTGTCGAACTCGCGACTATTGCCGAGCAACGCGACTGGATCAGGGAGCAATTGATCGTCGGCGGCGTCGACAGGGCCAAAGCGGTCGAGCGCGTTGCGGCGATGACCGACAGCCAGATCCGCGACGTCTACCAGCGTATCGACGAGTCTCCCGCCGGCGGAGCCAGCGCGCTGCTGGTCGTGATCCTCGTGCTGGTGGTACTCGAAGTCATGGGGTATACCGACTTCATCAAGGACTAGGCATATCTTGAAACCCGAACCCGAGCGTGCACGCAATCTTGCCTGCACGCTTTTTCTTTTCCTGTTGCTGGGCGGTTGCGCGACCTCGCCGCAGACCCGGCTGTTACTCGATAATCCACCCGACATCCCGCCGCGTGTAGAGATCACCGACGTCCCGTTCTTCCCCCAGGAGCGATATCATTGCGGTCCGGCGGCACTCGCCGAGGTGATCAATTTTCGCGGTGGCAATGTGCATCCGGATGAGATCGCCGACAAGATCTACGTGCCCGAATTGAAAGGCAGCCTGCAGGTCGAAGTCGTCGCCGCCGCGCGTCAATACGATTTGCTGCCGGTACAGCTCGACGGACGTATGGATTCGCTGCTGCGCGAACTGCAAGCGGGCAATCCCGTCTTCGTGCTGCAAAACCTCGCCATCGACATATTGCCGGTCTGGCACTACGAGGTCCTGATCGGATACGATTTCGAGACCCGCGACATGATCCTGCGCTCCGGAACCGACCGGCGCATCACCCGCTCCTTCGCGCTGTTCGAAAAGACCTGGCAGCGCGCCGATTACTGGGCGCTGGTGCTGGTCAAGCCGGACACGATTCCGGCGACTGCCAGCGCCGACGCCTGGCTCGATGCGGCGGTCGGCATGGAACAGGTCGGCCGCGCCCGGATCGCGCAGCAGGCTTATCGAACCGCGCTCGGACGCTGGCCCGACAACCTGCTTGCCTATAGCGGGCTCGGCAACACGGCTTACGCGCTGGGCGATTACGCCGGTGCCGAGTCGGCCTACCGCGCTGCGCTGGAGCGCGAACCGGACAAGGCCGCGATCTGGAACAACCTCGCCTATGCCCTCGCCGCGCAGGGACGGCGCGCGGATTCGCTCGACGCGATCCGGCAGGCGATCGAACTCGAGCCCGATAATCCCAATTTTGCCGCCAGTCTCGCCGAACTGAAAGCCCCGCAGTAAACCCTTTTCGAACCCGGCCCCGCGCGCTTCCTGCGACATGGTATCGATCGCGGGTTCGTGATAACTTGGAATTTCGCCGCGATCCGGCCCGCTGCCGTGACGCCGGCGATCGTCGCGACCAGTTTCGATTGGCGAGAGGAATGAAACATGGCCTATTTCTCGAAGCGTTATCATCCGCCCGGAACCTCTCCGGGCACGCTACTTCACGACCGCGAGCCGGCGGGCAGCCCGTTACGGCTTCAGGTGATCGACTACACCGAATCCGAGTTTACCGAACGCGATCTGGCGACTGCCGAGGACAGCAGGGCTTACCTGGAACGCGACTCGCTGACCTGGATTCACGTGCAGGGAGATGCCGAGCCGGAAACCATGCGTCAGCTCGGCGGAGTATTCGGCCTGCATCCCCTCGCGCTGGAAGACGTTATCAATACCGGCCAGCGCCCCAAGGTCGAAGACTATGGCGAACAGTTATTCCTGGTCCTGTCGCATGCCGCGAGAAAACTCGAAACCGACGACATCGAAATGGATCAAATGAGCGTCTTCGCCGGCCGAAATTTCGTGGTCAGTTTCCATCCGGGCGGCAGCGATCCGTTCGAACCCGTTCGCCGCCGCCTGCGCAATAACTCGGGGCGGATTCGCGAACGCGGCGTCGGTTACCTGCTCTATGCGCTGCTGGACCTGATCGTCGACGAGGGCTTTCCGGTGCTCGAGTTCCTCGGCGACGAACTCGAGCAACTGGAGGACGAGTTGCTCGAAAGGCCGACTCGCGACCTTCTGCCGCGCCTGCACCGCCTGAAGCGAACCATGCTGATCATGCGACGGATGCTGTGGCCCCAGCGCGAGGTCATGAACAAACTGTTACGCGACGAGAGCGGCATCGTTACCGAAGAGAACCATATCTATTACCGCGATTGTTACGATCACACGATCCAGATCATGGACCTGATCGAGACTTACCGCGACGTGATCACCGGGCTGGTCGATATCTACCTGTCGAGTGTCAGCTACCGGCTGAACGAAATCATGCGCGTGCTGACCATCATCGCGACGATATTCATTCCGCTGACCTTTATCGTCGGCGTTTACGGCATGAACTTCCAGAACAGCGGCAGCCCCTGGGCGATGCCCGAGCTGCGCTGGTATTACGGATATCCGCTGGTCTGGCTGCTGATGATCGGGGTGCTGATCGGCATGCTGGCCTATTTCCGGCACCGCAAATGGTTTTGATCGGGCGCGCTCTATCGAAGGTTGGTAACGACGGCTTCGAGGGCGCTGCCGGAACGCGATAGAAGCCCTCCCTAGGCCCGCTTCGTCGCGGATGCGGATTCGGAACCAAGCTCCGCGAGTGCCGCGTCCATCGCGGGCAGATGGAATTGCAGGTCGATCGAACAGGCCAGGTCGCGCAACTCACGTAGCTTTGCCGCAAGTTCCTCGCCGCGCTCGCCGCGACCGAAATCGGCCAGCGCCCGTCCCCGTGCGATCAGGAAATCGCTATAGGGCAGGGGCTCCTCGCGAGTGTAATCATGCAGGTGGCTCGTGAACCACTCGACCTCGCCCCATTCACCGGCTTGCAGGCAGGCTTCCATGCCGTCCTCGCAGAAATTGAAATGGTTGTGACCCATCGAGTTCTTCAGCAACAGGTCCCGGCCCTCCGCGAGCGCGGCGCGGCGCTCGTCTTCATCGTCGGTCGACAGCGCCAGGGCGCCGAGCGCGCTGGCCCCGCGAAACGCCATGCCGGACTCCGAATTTCGCAATATCCCGATAGACTCCCTGGCGAGCTGCTGCGCTTCGGTACGATCGCCGATTTTGAGGATCAATTGCGACAGCGCGGTTAGCGCGGCCGCCCGCAGCAATCCGGAGCCGAGGCTGGTGCTGATCGCGAGGCCGCGCCTCAGCAATGCCTCGCCCTCCTCGCGGTTGCCTTTCTCGGCCAGATACAGGCCGGCATAGCAGGCCACCGTTTCCGCCCTCAGGTGACGTGTCCTGGCGGCCAGGTCCAGGGCCTCGCGGTAGTCGCGCAATGCCGATTGGGCATCGTTGCGGTAGCGGAAAGTGAATCCGCGCATCGACAGGTTGGCGGCGAGCACCCGGCCGAGGCCGTGCTGGCGCGAAAAATCGATGCACTCGCTGTAGTACTGGTTTGCCGAAAGAAAGCGGCCGCGGCAGTACATCGCGTCGGCAAGACCGCTGAGCGCGCGCGCGACGACCTCCGGGGTGTCGGCCTTGCGCGCGTACTCGAGGGAATTATTGCAGGCCGCGAGGCACTTCTCGTCCTCTCCCTGGAAAAAGTACATGCCGCCGCGAAGCTGATCGATAATCGCCAGTTCGTGCCAGAAGTCGAGCTTTGCGGCGATTTTTTCCGCGTCCGCGAGCACCTGCTTCAATTCGTCGTGCGACTCGACGATGGCGAGACCTTCCGCCAGCCCGACCAGTGCCCGGCAGAGTTCGCTGTCGTTGCCGGCGATTTCGACGCTGTCGCGATACACTTCGATCGAAGCGGTCGTGTCGCCGCTGACGCGCAGCAGTTCCCCTTCCAGGCATTTCAGCTCGAAGCGTTTTTCCGCGGGCGCAATTTCGAACCCCCGCCGCGCGAGCTCGAGCGCTTTTTCCGGCCGGAAGGCGGCGAGGCGTTCGCGGCCCGCCGCCAGGTAAGCATCGGCCGCGGCCGGGTCGCCGGCCTGGTCGAGGTGCACCGCGTGCAGCTCCCTGTCGCGTTCCCGGTACCAGGCCGCTGCCCGCCGGTGTAATTCGGCGCGCTGCGCCTTCAACAGCGAGGCGTATGCCCCTTCCTGGATCAGGGCATGGGCGAACAGGTAATAAGGCCCCTCGGGCCTGAGCAGGCGGTGTTCGATCAGGCTGGAGCAATCGTAATCGGGATCTTCGATCAGAAAATGCAGTCCCTCGATATCGAAGCGTTGCCCGAGGACCGCCGCCGCCTGCAGCGCGCGCTTGTCGCCGACGGGTAACTGGTCCATGCGCGCCATCACCAGGCTTTTGATCGAGTCGGGGATATCGCCGCCGTCACCGTGGCGGGTGCCGAGCAGCAACTGCTCGAGGAACAGCGGATTGCCGTCCGCGCGCTCGAGGCAGCGTTCGATGTGCAGTGCATCGGTATCGGTGAATGCGGATACGATTTGCAGGCATTCCTCGCGCCGTAACGGGCGCAGATCCCAGGTGACGAACGGGATGCCGCCGGCACCGGAGCGCCATTGCTCGCCGATCGGGTCGCCCTCCACTCGAGATGTGAACACGAGCAGCACGGCGCATTCGGTCGCCATGGCCGCGATTCTCTCCAGGTAGTCGAGGGTAACGGCGTCGGCCCAGTGCAAGTCCTCGATGAAGATGATGCGTGGCGTGCCCGCGGCGAGGCGATCCAGCAAATCGGCCAGCGCGTTGCGTTTGCCTTCCTTGCGTGTCTCGACGTCCATCGCGTCGTAGAGGGTTTTTAAATCCAGCGACTGCTCGAGGTCGAGCAGGTCATTCATGAATACCCGGTTTTCCGCGGGCACGAGACCGCCGGATATCGCCCGGTCCAGGCTTTCCGCGCGTGCCGCGACAGCGGCATTGTCGTCGATCTCGAGCAGGCTTTTGACCAGCGACGGGATCGCACCCTGTCCCCGGCCGGTGCCGAAATCGAGAACCAGCGCCTTGTGGGCGACAAATTCCTGGAGTTGCGCCAGGCGTATCATTTCCCCGACCAGGCGGGTCTTGCCGATACCGGCCTCGCCGCGCACATGCAGGCACAGGCCGCTGCCGTCCTCGACACAGGTAGTGAGCAATCCCCTGAACTGCGCGAGTTCCGAGCGCCGGCCGACGATCGGCCGGGCCGATGCCGCCTGCGCGGATTCGGCCGCGGAAAGCACCCGCGCGAGTTCGAAG
>JASFKL010000193.1:0-7854 GCA_050118655.1 Gammaproteobacteria bacterium
ACATCTCGGCAAAGGCTATATCGATACCCTGCTCGATCTGTTCGAGGATAATTTTTACTACAGCCCGATATTACCCGAGGTGCGCGACCAGCCGCCCGAGGAGCTGCATCACCTGTGCCTGCACAACGGCACCATCTGGCGCTGGGTGCGGCCGATCGTGGCGCACAACGGTAACGGCAGCTACCACTTGCGGCTCGAACTTCGGGTCGTGCCGTCCGGGCCGACGATCGTCGATACGCTCGCCAACCTGGTGTTCTATGTCGGCCTGACCGAGGGACTGAAAACCCTCGGCGACGATCTCGTCAGGCTGCCCTTCGAAACCCTCGAAGCCGATTTTTATCGCGCCGCGCGGCACGGTCTCGAGGCCGACGCCCACTGGCCCGACGGGCAGCAGGCGCCGTTGAGGCGACTGCTGCTGGAAAACGCGCTGCCCCTGGCGCGAGAATGCTTCGCTCGCACCGGTATCGAGGACACCGATCGCTGGCTGGATATCGTCGAGGCCCGGGTCGACAGCGAGGCGACCGGGGCGCGCTGGATCGCGAGCCACTGGCTGCGTCACGGCGACGCGCCGCGGCTGGTCAGGGAATATATCGCCCAGGCGCAGACCAATCGCCCGGTACACCTGTGGAAGGACCAGGCCGGATGATCGAAGCCTTCGACCGGCTGCACGCACTGCCGGAGGGTTTTTTCGATATCAGCAGCGCGAATATCCGCGACCTGTTCCCCAACCCGACCCTGATCCATCTCGAGGGCCGCGACCCGCGGCACCTGTTCATCTCTATCCTGCTGCACGGCAACGAGCGCACCGGGCTCGACGTGATGCAGCGGCTGCTCGCCGGGCAGGGCGACGATTTGCCTTGCTCGATACTGCTGTTCGTCGGCAACGTACGTGCCGCCGAGCAAAACATGCGCTTTCTGCCGGGACAGGTGGATTACAACCGTTGCTGGCCGGGCAGCGACCGGGTGGCCGACCCGAGCGCGCGCATGATGCAGCGGATAATAGAAATCGCGCACGGCCTGCCGTTGTTCGCGGCCGTCGACATCCACAACAATACCGGCCGCAATCCGCACTATGCCTGCATTACCGACCCGCGCCCCGAAAACCTTAACCTGGCGGCGAAATTCAATCGCGTCGGTATCGTGTTTCGCGAGCGCGGTGTCTGCACCATGGCATTCGACGGCATCTGTCCGGCGGTCACCCTGGAATGCGGGTTGCCGGGAGACCCGGCCGGCATAGAGCACGCCTGTCGTTACCTGACGGAATTGATGGCGCCAGGCGAATTGCCGCGCGTGGCGCCCTCGCGGGAAGCGCTGCACCTGGTCGAGTCCTACCTGACGCTGCGCATCCCCGAACAGGTCAGTTTCGAGTTCGATCCCGACGCCGATGTCGATCTGCGCTTCGAAGCCGATTTCGAGGATCGCAACTTCACCCCGTTCGATCGGCGGCAGGTTTTCGGCCTGACCCGCGTGGAGCGCCCGCTGCTGGCCACCGATATCGACGGCCACGACGTCACCGACGAAATCCTGCGTGTCGAGCAGGGGCGGGTTTATCTCAACAATACGCTGATGCCGGCGATGATCACGCGCGACAAGCTGGTCGTGCGCCAGGATTGCCTCTGCCACCTGCTGCAGGATTATCTGCACCACGAAGAAGTCTGAAGCGGAAGCGGGTTCTGCAGTCCTGCTCGCACCGGAGTCGAACTATCATTCCGCAAGCGCTATTCGTACCATTACCGGGATGACCAGAAACCTTACTGTCGCAGGCACCGTGTCGATCGCGCTGCTGTTCGCCCTGTTCGCCGCCACGCCGGGCAATGCTTCCGAGAATCTTTCCGAGACCGCGAAAATCCTCTCGCCGGCCGAATTGCTGGCCGCGGCGAACGAGGGCGATTTCGCGCGCGCGAAGCTGCCTTACCCGTTCAGTTTTCCCCGTGATTACGGCAGTCATCGCGAATACCGCACCGAAACCTGGCATCTTTCGGGAATACTGCAGGCAAAAGACCAGCCGCAACTCGGGCTGCAACTGGCGATCATTCGCATCGCGCTCGGTTCGCAACCGCCGCACGCCGGTTCCACCGACTGGGCGTCGGGCGAGATTTACGCGGCGCTGTTTTCGCTCTCCGATCCCGCCGACGGCGACCTGCACACCGGCCGGCGCCTGAGTCGGGGCGGCATCGGCCTGGCCGGCTGGCAAGCCCGGCCGATGCAGCTCTGGGTAGAGGACTGGCAGGTAAAACGCAGTGGCGACGAAACCGGGGCGAGACTCGAGATACAGTTATCCGCGGACGATCTGAAACTCGAACTCGAGCTGCGCCAGCGCAAGCCACTGGTCGATCATAACCGGATCCGCAACGGCAAAGACGGGGCCGCGCCGCCTTTCGTCTACTATGTCGAACCGCGGCTTGAAGCCAGCGGCATCCTGTTCGACGGCAAGCGCAGCATCGAGCTCTCCGGCAGGGTCTCGATCGAGCATGCCTGGGGAGAGCTGCCGCTGCCCGGCGGGCCCGTGGTGCAGGACCGCTTCAATCTCTACCTCGCGGACGGCCGCGAGCTTTTCCTGGTGCGATCGCACCGCCGGGACGGCTCGGGAGCGCCGACCACGGCCGGGTTGCTGATCCGCGCCGACGACACACCGGTATTGCTCGACGGCGCCGAAATCGACCTGCGCGCCGGCGGTTTCTGGACCAGCGAACGAACCGGGTCGCGCTACCCGCTACGCTGGTCGCTAAGCGTACCGGGCCAGGCTATCGAACTCGAACTCATCACCGACCGTAAACGGCAGGAGGGCATGCTCTGGGCACCATTCTGGTCGGGGCCCGTACGCCTGGTGCAGGCTTCCGGCCCCGCGGCGGGCGACGGTTACATGCAATTGAACGGGTACCCGGAATAATGCAGGGCAGGCAGTCGCGCGCAGCGGGCGATGCATTCCGTCCGGCAACGATCGGCGCGCTGGCGGTCGTACTGCTGTCGCTGCTGGGCCTGGCCGCCTGCAGCGACGAACCGCGCCCGCCGGTGGCCAAGGCTGCCGCCGGGCCCGTCGCGGCAGACGAACAGCGCGCCGGCGACCCCGAGCGCGGCTACGAAATCGTCGTCAACGGCGACTACATGAGCTGCGGATTGCCTTACCGCGCCTGGCGGCGCGCGGCCGGGGCACCCGACCCGGGTCCATCCCTGCCGGGGCGCGAGGAAAAGAATTCACAGCTGCCTTATTCACTGAGCCTGAACCGGGACGCGCGCGGGGTCGAGGTCGTCTCGGCGAATTGCCTGCTCTGCCACGCGGCCGACTTCGACGGCCGGCTGGTGATCGGATTGGGCAACGAGTGGCTCGATTTCACCGGCGATCCGCGCGCGCTGGTCAACGCGGTCGGCGCCTATGTCTCGGGCGACGCGGAAACCGCGGCCTGGCGCAAATGGTCTGACCGCGTCGCCGCGATCGCCCCCTACTCGATGACCGATACCGTCGGCGTCAACCCGGCGCCGAATATTACCCTCGCGCTGATCGCCCATCATGACCCGAAAACCCTGGCCTGGTCGAACCAGCCGCTGCTCGAGCCGCCGCCGCAAAAACCCCTGCCGGTCAGCGTGCCTCCCTGGTGGCGGGTCGGCAAGAAGCACGCGATGTTCTATAACGCGATGGGCCGCGGCGACCATGCGCGCTACATGATGATGAAGTCGCTGCTGTGCGCCGACAGCCTGACCGAGGCAAAAGCGATCGACCGGCAATTCGTCAATGTAGGTGCCTGGCTCGCCTCGCTGAAACCCCCGCGCTACCCGTTCCCGGTCGATTCGGACCTGGCCGGCCGCGGCAAATCCGTGTTCGAGAAGACCTGTTCGGCCTGCCATGGCACTTACGGCCCGGGCGGCAGTTACCCCAACCTGGTGGTCGGCCTCGACATTATCGGCACCGACCCGGCCTATGCGTTGAAATCCTATGCCGACTCGGACCGGTTCATGGACTGGTTCAATCGCTCCTGGTACGGCGAGCTCGCCTCCGCCCGGCCGGCACCCGGCTACATCGCGCCCCCGCTCGACGGCGTCTGGGCCACGGCTCCGCTGCTGCACAACGGATCCGTGCCCGACGTGGCGACGCTTCTCGACAGCGGCAAGCGCCCGAAGTACTGGCTGCGCGACTTCGACGAACCCGAATTCGATCCCCGGACACTCGGCTGGAAATACCGCAGCCTGTCGAAGGGCAAGCAGGACATCGAGGACCCTGTCGAGCGCAAGCGCCTGTACGACACCACGCTGCCCGGTTACTCGAATTCGGGACACCGCTTCGGGGATGGCCTGTCCGACGAAGATCGCCGCGCCGTGATCGAGTATCTGAAAACGCTTTAACCGCGAATCAATGGGTCCGTTTCACGACCCCTGCGGCAGTCGCCCCTCGATCAGATCGATGCTGTCCTGCAGCGAGTCGTGGAGAAAAGTCATCAACGCCCGCACGCGCGCGGTGTGGCGGAGATCGGGATGCGTCAGGAACCAGAGCTCGAGTTTCGATTCCTCGGGCGGGGGGATGGCGCGCACAAGTTTTTTTTCGCGGTCGCCCCAGAAACACGGCAGCGGGATGACGCCCAGGCCCGCCCGGGCCGCCTCGATCAGCATCGTCGTATTATTGCTGCTCATCACCTGCCGGACCCGGGGCTGCCCGTCCTTTTTCATCACCGAGGGCAAAAACCACTCCACGCTGTCGTTCGGTAACAGCCAGTCGTAGTCGGCGAGCCGGCCGTGCGGATGCCGCTTCAGGTATTTGCGGCTCGCATAGGCCGAGACCGCGAAACGGCACAGCCGCCGGCCGAGCGCGGTATCCGGCGGCGACGGGGTCACCCTCACCGCGAGGTCGGCCTCGCGCCGGGCCAGCTGAAGATCGCTGCTGGTGATCACCTGTTCGATATGAATATCCGGATGTAATTCGCAAAACCGGTTCAACCACGGTCCGAGCAGGTGCAGCGCAACGCCCTCGGGCGCGGTCAGGCGGATCCTGCCCTTCAGGCGCAGGTCGCGACCGAGCAGTTCCCGCGACAGGCCGAGCACCTCGCTGTCGATACGTTCGGCGGCGCGCATCGCGGCCTCGCCGGCCTCGGTCATCACGTAGCCGTGCGGCAGGCGTTCGAAAAACCGCACCTCGAGTTTTTCCTCGATACCGTTGAGGCGCCTGAACACGGTACTGTGATCCAGCTGCAGCGTTTTCGCCGCACCGGACAGGGTGCCGGCCCGGCAAATCGCGAGCAATACCGACAGATCGTCCCATTGCAAGGTTTTGGAGGATTTTCGAGACATTGCATTTATGCAAGTTGATTTTTCAATATTAGCTAATTTATTTGCATATATGAAGTCTGCAAAATAGCGCTCCCGATTCGTTGACGGAGTAAAACCATGATCTTGCTCGACCCTTCCCGTCGGCTGCCGATCGGCATCTATACGACCCGGCAGTTGATCGGCACCCTGGACCACTAGACAAGTCGTTTTGACGACAGGAGACGATATGACTACTCGAAGCGAAAAATTCGAACCCGTCGTCGGCGCGGACCACGCCGGCACCCTCGAGCGCCTGTTTCGGCAGGTCCGCGAATGGGCGAGAGAGGAATCGCTGCGGCGGCAACTCCGCGAGGAACGCCGGCAGTTGCTGTATTTGAGCGACGCGATGCTCGACGATCTCGGCATCAGCCGCGAAGAGGCGAAAGCCGAGGCGCGCAGAACCGATGTTCCTGCCGAGCGAATGATGCAGTTGCGTAGAGACCGGCGCGGTTGACGCAGCCGAACTCGCGAAAGCACCGACCGCGGTTCACCGAAAGAACCGCGGTCAATCGTCGTCGAGAAAGAACAACAGGATCAGTCCGGCAATCAGCAACACCGGTATCGCCAGTATCGAGTATCTGTCGCCGATATACAGGGCCGTGACCGCCATCAACGACGGACCGAGCACGGTGGCGAACTTGCCGACCATGTTGTAAAAGCCGAAGTACTTGCCGGATTCCGACGCGGGAATGAGGCGTGCGTAGAATGAACGGCTGATCGATTGCAGACCGCCCTGCGCGAGACCGATGAGCAGCGCCAGCCCGTAAAAATGTATCGGGATGCTCATCTGCGGGGCCGCCGAGATCACGACGATATAGGCAACAATACCGAGCATGATCATGCGTTTTGCACCGAAGCGCCCGGCGAGCCGGCCGTAGGCCAGCGTGGCCGGAATTGCCACCACCTGCACGATCACGATGCCGATCATTGGTACCTGCGGAGGGAAATTCAGGTGCTCCGTGTAAATCACCGCCATCTTGATCACGGTGTAGACGCCATCCATGTAGAGAAAGTAAGCGAGCAGGAAAATCGCGGCCTGGCGATATCGACGCACCTCGCGCAACGTATCGAGCAGCTCGCCGAAAGCCGCGCGCACATGTCCCCGGGCGCTGCTTCCCGGAACGGCCAGCGGCCGCTCGTCGATGGCTGCTCTCAGCAACGGAATCGTGAAAACGAGCCACCACAGGGCCACCAGCCCGAATGCCAGGCGTATCGACGTTATCTCTTCGGCCAGTCCAAACCAGCCGGGCTGCAAGGTCATCGCGATACAGAGCAGGAACAGCAGCAGGCTGCCTGCATAGCCGAGCGCGAAACCCAGCGCCGACAGGCGGTCGAAACGATCACGGTGCGTGACTTCCACGATCAACGCATCGTAGAGGCCGTTGGCGGCCGCAAAGCCGATGTTTCCGCAAGCGAAAACGAAGGCAGCGAGCAACGGTTGCCCGCTTTCGACCAGGCCGAGAGAAAGGCTTGCGAGAACGCCGAGGAATGCGAAGGCGCAGAGCAGTTTACGCTTGGCGCCGTACTGGTCGCCGAGCGCGCCGAGCACGGGCGCCAGCACCACGACCACCAGGCTGGCGGCGGAGTTGGCGAAGCCGAGAATCGTAGTCGCGGTCATGTCGCTTTCCGCAACTTTCACGTAATGACCCAGCAACAGCGGGAAAAACGCGGTCATTACGATCAAGGCATAAGCCGAATTCGCCCAGTCGTAGAATGCCCACGACAACTCGGCCCGGTTCCAGTTTTTGAGCATGGCCGCCCTCCCCCGTGCGACGGCCGTCAGGCGCTACCTCGCGCCGTTGTCGGCCCGGCTTTGGGCGGAGTCTACCTCAGTTCGGCGCGCAGCGGGTAAACATCCCCACGCGCGGCCGCGACCTGGTGCAAAAACGCGCGCGAAGCGCTTCGATCACGCGGCATGAAGGATCGAAGCCGGCACGGCGTTCGAAAACCAGGCGCGAGACCTGCCACAGGTTCAACAGGATAAAGAAGCCGTTCCAGTATACGACCGTCATGATCGGCTCGGGGCGCATCCAGAAATAGGCGACCAGTATGCTCGCCGCGACGATGGTCAGCAGGCGCAGTCGCAGCATGTCGCGCACGAAATACGACAGCAGGTACAACAGGTTGGCGAGGGTGATCAGCGTTTCCATGCCGAAGCTCCGCCGTTCCCGGCAAACGCGCGCATTGCCGTCGCGCGGTGCGCGCCCGACGTGTCGATGTCGTATCTTTCAGCCATGCCGCCTCTACAATCGGATTTCGCCTGTCCGCGGCCGGATGCCGCTTGTCGAGAGCCATGATAGGTTGCGGCAACCGTTTATTTAAGATTCAAAAATGACTAAATAGTGCTGTTTGTGCCACATTTGAGGTTCATATCGGCTCGGGCTTTTCAGCCATATCCGAACGGAATATCGCCGTACCGAATCGGCAAGTCGGTCGCGGCCCGGAATCCCGGGCCCGGCGATCAGGCAGCCGCGGTTCCGCGCGGTTTCGAGGCCCGCGCGCGGCGGATTTCCAGCCAGTCGCGCAGGCGCCACCAGTTGCCGATCACCGGCAGGAACC
>JASFKL010000194.1:0-7826 GCA_050118655.1 Gammaproteobacteria bacterium
CTCCCAGGATCCCCGCCTCTCGCGCATCTTTTCCAACAAAATGATCGCCCGTTACCCGGCGTTTTCCGAGTTTTACGGCATGGAGGATTCGATCGAGCAAATCGTTTCCTACTTCAAGCATGCGGCGCAGGGCCTCGAGGAAAAGAAACAGATTCTCTACCTGCTCGGCCCGGTCGGCGGCGGCAAGTCGTCGCTCGCCGATCGCCTCAAGCTGCTGATGGAATCGCTGCCGATTTACGCGATCAAGGATTCGCCGGTTTTCGAATCGCCGCTCGGGCTGTTCGACGTCAACGAGGACGCGGAGATCCTGGAACAGGACTACGGCATCGCCAGGCGCTACCTGAACAAGATCATGTCGCCCTGGGCGGTGAAGCGACTCAACGAGTTCGGCGGCGACATTACCCAATTCAAGGTAGTCAAGGTCCAGCCGTCGATCCTGAACCAGATCGCGATCGCCAAGACCGAGCCCGGTGACGAAAACAACCAGGATATCTCGGCGCTGGTCGGCAAGGTCGATATCCGCATGCTCGAGCATTTCGCGCAGAACGACGCCGACGCCTACAGCTATTCGGGCGCGCTGTGTCGCGCCAACCAGGGCTTGATGGAGTTCGTCGAAATGTTCAAGGCGCCGATCAAGGTGCTGCACCCGTTGCTGACCGCCACCCAGGAAGGCAATTACAACGGTACCGAGGGATTGTCGGCGCTGCCCTTCGAGGGAACCATCCTCGCCCACTCCAACGAATCGGAGTGGCAGTCGTTCCGCAATAACAAGAACAACGAGGCATTTCTCGACCGCGTCTATATCGTCAAGGTGCCTTATTGCCTGCGGGTTTCCGAGGAAATCCGGATTTACGAAAAACTGCTGCAAAACAGTTCGCTGTCCGAGGCGCCCTGCGCGCCGAGCACGCTGGAGATGCTGGCACAGTTCAGCGTCCTGTCGCGCCTCGTGGCCCCGGAAAATTCCAGCATCTACTCGAAGATGCGGGTATACGACGGCGAAAGCCTCAAGGATACCGATCCGAAGGCCAAGTCTTACCAGGAATACCGCGATTACGCCGGCGTAGACGAGGGCATGAGAGGCCTTTCCACCCGCTTCGCGTTCAAGATCCTGTCGAGAGTATTCAATTTCGACCAGACCGAGGTCGCGGCCAACCCGGTACACCTGCTCTACGTGCTCGAGCAGCAGATCGCGCGCGAACAGTTCCCCCAGGACCTGCACGATCGTTACCTCGAGCATATCAAGGCTTTCCTGGTGCCCAATTACGTCGAATTCATCGGCAAGGAAATCCAGACCTCTTACCTCGAATCCTATTCGGAATACGGCCAGAATATCTTCGACCGCTACGTCACCTACGCGGATTTCTGGATCCAGGACCAGGAGTACCGCGACCCGGAGACCGGCGAAAACTTCGGCCGTGCATCGCTCAACGAGGAGCTCGAAAAGATCGAAAAACCGGCCGGAATATCGAATCCCAAGGATTTTCGCAACGAGGTCGTTAATTTTGTGTTAAGGGCGCGGGCGCAAAATGAGGGCAATAACCCCAACTGGGTCAGCTACGAAAAATTGCGTACCGTGATCGAAAAGAAAATGTTTTCCAACACCGAGGAATTGCTGCCGGTGATTTCCTTCAGCGCCAAGGCTTCGGAGGAAGACGAGAAGAAGCATGCCAACTTCGTTTCCCGGATGGTCGAAAAAGGCTATACCGAGAAGCAGGTTCGGCTGCTCTGCGAATGGTATCTGCGCGTCAGGAAGGCTTCCTGATCGAGCTGGCGGGACATTAGCATGGCGCAACTCATCGACAGAAGACCGAATGCCAAGGGCAAGAGCACCGTCAACCGGCAGCGATTCCTGAGACGTTACAAGACCCAGATCAAGCGAGCCATATCCGACCAGATATCGGAGCGCTCGATCACCAATATCGACGGCGGAGAGAGCGTTTCCATACCGACGCGCGATATCACCGAGCCGACCTTCCGCAACGACCAGGGCGGGGTACGCGAGGGCGTATTCCCGGGCAACAAGGAATTCGACCGCGGCGACCGCATCAAGCGCCCGCCGGGCGGCGGCGGCGGAAAGGGAAGGCGGGCCAGCGACAGCGGCGAGGGCGAGGACGATTTCAGCTTCGAAATTTCCAAGGACGAGTATCTCGACATGCTGTTCGACGATCTCGAACTGCCCAACCTGCAAAAAAACCAGCTGCGCAGGATGACCAAGAGCAAGACCGTGCGCGCCGGTTTTACCAATGACGGCGTACCCGCCAATATCAATATCGTGCGCTCGCTGCGCTCGGCGCTGTCCAGGCGCGTGGCAATGGGCGCGGAACCGCGCCGCCGGTTGCGCGAACTGGAAGCCGAACTGCAGAAACTCGAGCAAAAAGTCGGCGACGACGACGCCGGGCTGCTTGCCTTGCGCGAGGAAATCGAGCACTTGCGCGCCCGCATCAAGCGCATTCCCTTTATCGATACCTTCGACCTGCGTTTCAACAACTTCGTGCAGCGCCCCGAGCCCACCTCGCAGGCGGTCATGTTCTGCCTGATGGACGTGTCGGGCTCGATGGATCAGGATACCAAGGACATCGCCAAGCGGTTTTACATCCTGCTCTACCTGTTCCTGAGCCGCAGCTACCGCGACGTGGACGTGGTCTATATCCGCCACCACACTCAGGCCAAGGAAGTCGACGAGGAAGAATTTTTCTACTCGCGCGAAACCGGCGGAACCATCGTTTCCAGCGCGCTCGAGCTGACCCGCGATATAATCGCCCAGCGCTATCCGCCCTCCGACTGGAATATCTACGCCGCCCAGGCCTCCGACGGCGACAACTGGAACGACGATTCACCGGTTTGCGAGCGAATCCTGGCAAAGCAGCTGCTGCCTCAGCTGCGCTACTATGCCTATGTCGAAATCACCCGGCGCGAGCACCAGGGACTCTGGACGCATTACGAAAACCTGCTTGACAGCTATGACAATTTCGCCATGCGCCAGATACGCGAGCACCAGGATATCTACCCCGTATTCCGGGAATTTTTCAGGAAGCAGACCCAATGAGAGAACCGATCTCCACCGGAGCCGAGTGGACATTCGAACTGATCGAGGCTTACCACGCTGAAATCGAGAATATTGCCGAGGAATTCGGGCTCGACACTTATCCCAACCAGATCGAGCTGATTACCGCCGAACAGATGCTCGACGCCTATGCCAGCGTCGGCATGCCGATCGGCTACAGCCACTGGTCTTTCGGCAAGCATTTTATCCGCAACGAGCAACAGTACCGCCGCGGCCACATGGGGCTGGCCTACGAAATCGTGATCAATTCGAATCCCTGCATCGCCTACCTGATGGAGGAAAATACGATGATGATGCAGGCGCTGGTCATCGCCCATGCCAGCTTCGGTCACAACTCGTTTTTCAAGGGGAACTACCTGTTTCGCGCCTGGACCGACGCCGAGGCGATCATCGATTACCTGGTGTTCGCCAAGCGCTACATTGCCGAATGCGAAGAGCGCTACGGCATCGACGAGGTCGAAAATATTCTCGATTCCTGCCATGCGCTGCAGAACCACGGTGTCGACCGCTACAAGCGCCCGAATCCGGTTTCCATGCGCGAGGAAAAGGAGCGGCTCAAGGAGCGCGAGGCTTACCTGCAATCCCAGGTCAATGACCTGTGGAGCAAGACCGTACCGAAAAAGAAGGCCAGGAAAGAAGAAGAGAAACTGGATAACTTCCCCGAGGAGCCGCAGGAAAATATTCTTTATTTCATCGAAAAGAACGCGCCGTTGCTGGAGCCCTGGCAGCGCGAGGTAGTGCGCATCGTGCGCAAGATAGGCCAGTATTTTTATCCGCAGCGCCAGACCCAGGTCATGAACGAGGGTTGGGCATGCTTCTGGCACTACCACATCATGAATGCGCTCTACGATCGCGGCAAGGTAACCGACGGCTTCATGCTCGAATTCATCCAGAGCCATACCAACGTCGTCGCGCAGTCCGATTTCGACAGCCAGTACTATTCGGGGATCAATCCCTACGCCCTGGGATACGCGATGATGACGGATATCAAGCGCATTTGCGTCGATCCCGACGAGGAAGACCGCAAGTGGTTTCCCGACATCGCCGGCTCCGACTGGCAGGAAACCCTGGACTTCGCGATGCGCAATTTCAAGGACGAGAGCTTCATCTCGCAGTTCCTGTCGCCGCGGCTGATTCGCGAATTCAAGATGTTCTCGATTCTCGACGACGAGGCGCAGAGCGAACTCGAGGTCACTTCGATCCACAACGATGCCGGCTATCGGCACATTCGCCAGGCGCTGTCGAATCAGTACAACCTGAGCATGAACGAGCCCAACATCCAGGTCTACAACGTCGACATACGCGGCGATCGCTCGCTGACGCTCAGGCACGTACCGCACAACTCGGTGCCGCTGGCCAAAACCAGCGAGGAAGTACTCAAGCATTTGCACCGCCTGTGGGGCTTCGGCGTCAAGCTGGAATGCCTCGACGAAGAGGGCGAGGTGATCAATACGGAGGAATGCGCGGCCTAGGCCCGGACTTCAGCCGCCCTTGATCGGCGGTAACAGCACCACGTCGTCGTCGGCTCCTACCCGGATGCCGGCGTAATCCTCGGCATCCACCTTTTCATCGTTAAGAATCACCAGGTAAGGCTTGTCGGCCGGTATCGGAATCTTGCTCAGCAGCATGTCCAGGCTGGCGCCGTCGTCGACCTGGACGCTGCATTTATTGAACGAACTGCCGGCGGGCAGAAAATGACGCAAGCCGCCGAACAGGGTGACCGAAATTTCCATCGCGCGCTCGACGCCCGGCGTTACTCGAGTCCGAGGCGGCTCAGGGTATCCTTTTTGGGCACGCCGTTGGCATCCCAGCCGCAATGCTCGTAGTACTCGGGCAGCATCTCGTCGAGCCGGCAGACCAGACCCTTGCCGGTGCCGACATCGGCGGGTTCCTCGAGAATGCGCTTCGGCAGGGTATCGTCTTTCTTGCCGAGACCGGCCTTCAGGTTGAACAGCCGCTCGAGGTTCCAGATGCGCTCGCCGGTTTCCTTCATTCGCTCCTCGCTGCTCCAGTCGCCCTCGCAGGCGGCGTCGACCAGCGCCCGGTAATCGTCGAGGCCCCAGCCGCAACCGCCGGGAAACAGGCACAGGCCGCTGGAATCGATGAAAGCCGTGTCGCGCTGGGTCTGGGCAACGATTTCCGCCTTGCCCTCGATTTCGGTGGTTTCGAAATCGTGGCCGTAAGGGTCGGCGCGCAAGTGGCAGGCGCCGCGGTTGCTGGTCGCGTAAGCGAGACCCATGCCCTGCATCGAGCGGCCGTCGTAGGCGGCGAACTCCTGGCCCTTGACGGTCATCGACAGGTCGGGGTGGCCATATTTTTCGCACAGGCGGCGGGAGCCCAGGGCGATGTCCGCGCCGAAACCCTCGCCCTTGCCGGCGAGTTCCGCGATCTGGCACAGGGCCTCGGCGTTGCCGAACTCCAGCTTGATTCCGCCGGTGGTTTTTTCGTCGATGGCGCCGATATCGAACAATTCCATCGCCGCCGCGATCGAGCCGCCGAGCGATATCGGATCCATGCCGTTCTCGTTGCACAGGAAACCGGCGTAGGTAGCCGCGTCGATATCGTCGACCCCGCAAGCCGCGCCGAGCGCGTAGGCGGTCTCGTATTCGAGGCCGCCCGAGGCGCCGTGGTATTGCGGCTTGTCCTTGACCGAGAAATGCGTCGGGTCGATGTGACAGATGCGCCCGCAGCCGATGGTGCAGCCGAAGCAGGCGCCGTTGGTAACGATATTCGTGTGGCCGTTCTGGTTCGGCGTATGCATGGCTTCCGGGTTGAGCTTTTCGGCGCCCTCGAAGCGAACGCTGCGATTGTTGCGAGTCGGCAGGCTGCCGAAACGGTTGGTGACATCGATCATCGCCAGCGTGCCGTCGCGCGCCATGCCCTCGCGATCGTCGAGGCGCGCGTTGACCTCGTTGATGATGCCGTAGTATTTTTTCGGGTCGCCGGCGGGGCTTACACCGCGCGTGCCGCGCACCGCGATAGTCTTGATCTTCTTCGCGCCCATCACCGCGCCGACCCCGGAGCGGCCCGCCGCGCGGTGCCTGTCGTTGACCACGCAGGCGAAGCGGCACAGGGTTTCGCCCGCCTGGCCTATACCGGCAAAGCGCATCAGCGGGTCGCGATATCTGGCAGCCAGCAATTCCTCGGTTTCCCAGACGGATTTACCCCACAGCCCGCTGGCGTCGCAAAGCTCGACCTTGTCGTCTTCGATGTGCAGGTAGACCGGTTTTTTCGACTCGCCCTCGATGATCAGCATGTCGTAGCCGGCCATTTTCAATTCGGCGCCGAACTTGCCGCCCGAGTTCGAGCAGGCGATGGCTCCGGTCAGCGGACCCTTGGTGATCACCGCGTAGCGACCGCCGGTCGAGGCCATGGTGCCGGTCATGGGGCCGGTGGCGAAGACGATCTTGTTCTCTGCCGACAGGGCATCCACGGCGGGATCCATTTCCTCGTAAAGATACTTGCTGCCGAGACCCCGGCAACCCAGGTAGGCATCTGCCCAGGCCATGTTGAGGGGTTCGACGTCGCACTTGCCCGAGCTCAGGTCGACACGCAGAATCTGTCTTTGCCAGGTCATCTGGAATCCTCCGGGAGGTTTCTGTTCTAAGGTTTCAGTTCCAGAGAGGATTGTATATGCTGCCGTTCTGTTTTAATACACGTTGACCGCGCGAAAGCCGCTGAAAACGAGGAAAAATATTCATGATCAGGGTAATTATCGAACGGGAAATCGCCGAGGGCCTGGAGGAATTCTACCAGTCCGCAATCGCGAATCTGCTCGAGGTCATGACCGCCGCCCCGGGTTATCTGTCCGGCGAATCGCTGGTCGAAATTCGTCGTCCCAACCATTACGTGGTACTGACCCGGTGGACCAGCGAAGAAGCCTGGAATCGCTGGTTCCATTCGGAGCAGCGCCAGGAGCTGTTGAATGCGATTCGACCGTTTCTGCAGCAGGACGAAAAATTCACGCTGTTGCAGGGCTTGACCTACCACCGCGTAGAAGGAGCCTAGACCGGGAGGCGTAAAATATCGCCGCCGGGTCTGGCGCGCCGGCCGGGGTACGGATAAAATGTCGGCGAGTCAGCCGGATAATCGCTGGTTCCCACGGGAACTGGAGGAAAGTCCGGGCTCCGCAGGGCAGGGTGCCAGATAACTTCTGGGGGGCGCGAGCCCACGGCCAGTGCAACAGAAAGTATACCGCCGGGGAAACCCGGTAAGGGTGAAATGGTGCGGTAAGAGCGCACCGCGTGCGCGGTAACGCGGACGGCAGGGTAAACCCCACCCGGAGCAAGACCAAATAGGAAAACCATGGCGTTGCCCGCGCCGTTTTCGGGTTGGTTGCTTGAGGCCGGAAGGCGACTTTCGGTCCAGATGAATGATTATCCACGACAGAACCCGGCTTACAGGCTGACTCCTCGCCTACTGCGCGGCCCATCTGCGGCGTTGGATTTTGCGCCGGGACCCCCCACTTTGTGTGCACTCGGGCCTCCGGCGAAAAATCCGCCTTGCATATGGGCCGCTCGCGACGGCGAGAACCTTGCGTTGAAGGGGAATGAACCTGCTGCGCGGCCCATCTGCGGCGTTGGATTTTGGCTCGGACCGATCGCGTACTTTGCAGTACGCTCACGGCCACTCGCAAAAACCCGCCTTGCACTCACGGCGCTTGGGTGCAGGGATGCACCCATGCCGGGTGCGCCGGGAGCGCAACCCGGCCTGCGACGGCGAGAGGATGCCTGGCTTGTGGACCGACTTCCAGATTGCCCCA
>JASFKL010000195.1:0-7804 GCA_050118655.1 Gammaproteobacteria bacterium
ACTCGCAAGCCGAGACAATAGTGGCTAAAGATATGATTACAGCTAGATATAATCTTCGTTTCATTATCAGCCCATGCATTGTTTCTGAAATCGATCATACCAGCCGAGAATCGATAACTTAAGCAGGAATAAATTGAACAAGCCACTTCAGCGTCCGCTATTGGCCGAAGATTGCCGTCTGATGCGAGGTTACGAGCGTCTGCTTTAAAGAAAGCAAACTCACAAAATCATTGGATAAGGGGCAAGGATCGACCCATTTCCGACTAGCGAATCACTTTGGAATGTAGCGCTACAAAGTGCAGTCCATTAAACTTATCTATCGTTAGATAATGATCTTGGGGGGGTAAATTATGAGAATTCATCATCTATATGTTCGGGCTGTTGCCATATTATTCGTTTGCATTTCATCGACTCCTGCATTTGCAGATCAGGTCGCGTCGTTTTCGTTCGGAGAGTTTCGGCTAGGCGGCGCAACGTTTTCCGGTGATCCAAACGGTTTACTTGTTTCCTGCTCCGCCGGGCAAATCGTTACCGAAGTCGTAGAGTCTTATACGTACCTTGAAGGGATTTGTGACGATTCTGGTTCGCTTCCAGCTTGTGCTGGTCGATTTACTAGCCTTACCGAAGCATGTGCTGTGCCAGGGGCGGGAGTGGTGTCAAATGATGTCGGCAACCTGCGGGTAAACAATAGCAGAACAAAGTTTCGCGTGTGCTTTGATAGTTCAGGTGTGATGGATTGCCGCGACCCGAATGCGCTGGTGATAGCTGAGGGAGATACGTTTATACAACATAGCCTACGTATCGACGGCAAGGTGTCGATAGCGGAAGGACAAAGTACAGTTGCGGCCTCGGTTCCGTTTACTGCTGACGGAATGGAATTCGAGCTAGATCGAGGTCCCTTCGTCACTCGATCTTTTGCTGAAGTCGATCTTGTCGGAACCTGCTACGGTAATCCAAGTGTCCAATGCGGGATATCGACTATTTCCTACCGCGACAATTCCAAAGCTGAAAACAAGGATAAGTCTAAGTGAAAAAACGGGACAGAATTTTTTAAAGCATAGATTTAGCCTCGCCACAGCGCGGAGCTTTTTTTGTTTGCGAGGGTCAGAAACTGGCCGAAGATCGCCGCCCGGCTTTTGCATTCGGGCGTCCGCTTTCGAGATCGGCAACCCGGAATAATCCGCCCGGTTTCGTCAGGCGGGCAGGAGATACTCCGATACCGGCGGCAGGTTTTGGCGGATCTGCGCGACGGTGTTGTTGTCGCGCCATTTTTCCTGGTAAACCATGCCGAAGGCGTAATGGATCGCGGGCACGAAGGGTTTCGCGACCATGCCTTCGTGCGCCAGGTCGAGCGCGGTGATCGGGTTGATCACGCTGAGGCCGACACCGTTGCCGACCAGGCTGCAGATACTGCCGATGTTGGCCTCGGTCTTGCCGGCGATGCGGATGCCGTGACTCGCGATCAGCCGCAGTAGCTGGTCGGCGGCGATATTGGGCTGGTTCGGCACCACCAGGTGCTGTCCCGCGAGCTGCTCCGGACCGATCGAGTCGGACTCCGCGAGGGGATGGTCTTTCGGCAGCAGGCAGACCGCCTCGGTCTCGATGAGTTCTTCCACCACGAGCTGGTTGCTGGTGATCGGCAGGGTGACGAAACCGATGTCGAAAGCGCCCGCTTCGACCGCGTGCACCACGTCGTGACTCGACATGATATCCAGGTAGATCGCGAGCCGCGGATTGACTTGCCGCAGGCGGCCGATAAGCGCCGGGATAAAACCGAAGCCGAGCCCCGGGATTACCGCGATGCCGATCCGCGAGGCGCCGAATTCCCTGAGCGCCATGACGCTGTGCTCGAGCTCGTCGAGGTTGCTGACCAGGCGCAGGATTTCGTCGTGCAGCTCCTGCGCTTCCGGCGTCGCCAGCAGCCGGTTTTTCTGGCGGATGAAAAGCTGCATGCCGAGGTTCTGCTCGAGCTGGGACAGCGAGCGGCTGACCCCGGACTGGGTGATGCCGAGCACTTTCGCGGTGCGCGTCGCGGTGCCGTTCTCGACCAGGGTCTTGAAAATCATCAGCGATTTGAGCGAATGCAGGTCGATTTTATCCATGATTAAAAGTCATGATTTGAGGAGAAATTATCATATATTGATATAGTTTCGATTGCGTGTCTATAATGGCGCGGCCACCAATAACAATACTCGAAATGTGGTTATAACCGGATCCGGCTGTAGCGCCTCGAATCGTTCGACAATAACGACCGAACCGATCGAGCCGGGACAGGCTAACTGAGGGGACCCCGTGACAGAAACGACGAAGCAGTTCGATCCAAGGCCCTGGTACCTGTTGTCGCCGGCGCTGTTCGCGATCACGCTGATGATCGTCGTGCCGATGTGCTTCATCCTGATTTATTCCTTTTACGAAAACATCGACCTCGCCGTCGACCGGGTCGCGTTCCAGTTCGGCAACTGGCAGGAACTGTTCACCGACAACTATTATCACTACGCGATCTGGAAAACCCTCTACATGGCGGTGGTGGTGACCGCCATCGCCGCGGTGCTCGGTTACATACCGGCCTATTACATCGTGCACACCAGGTTCAAGCACAAGTGGCTGTTGCTGCTGTTGCTGATCCTGCCGTTCTGGGTCAGCTTCATCATCCGCACCCTGTCGTGGATCCACATCATGGGCAACCAGGGCGTGATCAACGTCTCGCTGCAATGGCTCGGGATCATCGACGAACCGCTGTCGATGATGTTCAACGAGTTCGCGGTCATCGTCGGTTTCATACACGTGTTCCTGCCGTTCATGATCCTCAACGTCTACGTCAGCCTCGACGGCATCGACAAGAACCTCGAACCGGCCGCGCGCACCCTCGGCTGCACGCCCTGGCAGGCCTTTCGCGAGGTCACGCTGCCGCTGTCGCTGCCCGGGCTCGGCGCCGGCAGCCTGCTGGTGTTCGTGCTCACCGCGGGCAGTTACGTGACCCCGCTGATCCTCGGCGGCCCCGGCGACTTCCTGTTCGGCAACCTGATTTACGACGCGGTGATCACCGAGCTGAACTGGCCGATGGGCGCGACCCTGTCGTTCGCGCTGCTGGTCATCCTCGGCGTCGTGGTCGTGCTCTACAGCCGGTTGATGGGGCTCAACCAGTTGTACAAGGCTTTCGAGTAGAACGTCATGCGCGTCTGGAACCTCATCAAGGGTTACACCATCGGGGTTTATTTCTTCATGTTCGCGCCGGTCGCCGTGGTGCTGCTGCTGGCGTTCAACAGTTCGCAGTTCGGCGGATTCCCGATCGAGGGTTTCAGCCTGCGCTGGTTCTACTCGCTGGCCGAAAACGAGGCCATCGTGCGCGCCTTCAAGACCTCGCTGGCGCTCGGCCTTTGCACCGCGCTGCTGGCGACCTCGCTCGGCATTCTCGCCTCGCTGGCGCTGGTGCGTTACCCGTTCCGCGGCAAGGAATTAATTACCACCCTGCTGATCTCGCCGGTACTGGTGCCGGAGACCGTGCTCGCGGTCGGCCTGCTGATATTCCTGCGCTGGTTGTCGATACCGCGGTCGTTCCTGCTGCTGCTGCTCGGGCATACGATGATCGCCCTGCCGTTCGTGGTGCTGGTGGTGCAGGCTCGCCTGGTCGGCATCCGCAAGGAATACGAGGAGGCCGCGCGCAGTCTCGGCGCCAACCCGGTGCAAACCTTTTTCCAGATCACGCTGCCGCTGGTGATGCCGGCGGCGTTCGCCGGCGCGCTGTTCGCGTTCACGATTTCATTCGACAACATCACCGCCACCATATTCTGGCGCCCGGCCGGAACGGAAACCGTGCCGACGCAGATTTTCGGCATGCTGCGGAATTCCGTGAGTCCCGAGATCAATGCCCTCGGTTTCGTCATGATCGTGGTCACGGTCGGCGTGCCGGTGCTCTTCGGCAGCCTGGCCCGTTTCTATTTTCGCAGGCGGCGGGCTTAGCGTCATGGCTGGACGGGCCTGTTTTTCAACGAATGCTTCAGCGCCGCGGGATACAAGCGGATTTTTTTGCGCTGCAACCAATACCAAGACAACCTGACGGAGGTAGATACAGTGAAAAAACTAGACGATACAACAAGGTACGAAAAATTACGTGAACGCATGGGCAACGGCGACGTCGACCGCCGCACCTTCGTGCAACTGCTCGGCTGCGCCGGAATAGTCGCCGGAGTCTCCGGCAGTTTCATGATGGCGGCCAGCCGCTCCGCGATGGCCGCCGCCAGGGAACTGTACTTCGAGGGCTGGGGCGGGGTCGTCAGCGAGGCCCTGCGCAAAAACGCCTTCGATCCTTACGAGTCGGCCACCGGCAACAAGGTCATCGACTCGGCCTTCGGCGGCGAGAACGAGGTGCTGACCAAGATCAAGGCCGCCGGTTCGACCGACGGGCATAACGTCCTGCACTCATCCGGCATCACCTGGTACAAGCGCTGGGTCGACAACGGCTACAACAGCGAGCTGAACCTGGCGAACATCCCCAACATGAAAAACGTCATGCAGGCGATCATCGCGCCCTTCGACGCGATCACCCCGGGCAAGCTTTCGGCGGTACCCTACGATTACGGCACCACCGGCATCGCCTACAACACCAAGTACATTTCCGAATCCGAGGCCAAGTCGCTCGGCGCTGACCTGCTGCTGCAAAAGCAGTTCAAGGGCAAGATCGGCGGCTGGGGCGGCGACTGGGCCAACCGCGCCTGGTTCGGCGCGCTGCAATCGAACCAGGATCCGAACCATATCAAGGACTGGGACGCGGTCTGGGACAAGGTGCGCGAGCACCGCGACCTGGTGGCCAAGTACTGGAGTTCGGGCGCCGAGCTCATGGACCTGCTGGCCAAGGAAGAGATTTACATCACCGAGGCCTGGTCCGGGCGGGTCGCCGCGCTGCAGGCGCAGGGCCACCCGATCGGCTACGTCGATCCGAAGAACGGCCTGGCGTGGATGGAAACCATGTTCGTACTCAAGGGCTCGCCGATGGCCGAGGCCGAGGAATTGCTGAACTTCATGCTCGCACCGGAAACCGCGCTGGCGGTCGCCGAGGGACAGAAATACCCGTCCTCGCTCGATCCGACCAAGGTGGAAATGAGCGACATGGTCAAGGGATTGCCCGCGTTCGATCCGACCGGCAAACTCGACGGTCTCGTGTTCCGCGATCCGTCGACATGGAATCCGGTCGAGAAGAAGCAGTCCAAGATCTGGAACCGGGTCAAGAAGGGCGCCTGAACCGATCCTGCACGCGGTTGCCGCGCCGGCCCGCCCGGGTCGGCGCGCTGACCGGCGGCAGTCTTATTCGAAGCGGAGGCTACAGGTATGGCAGGCGTTGAACTGAAAGGCGTAACGAAAAGCTTTGGCGCGGTAACCGCGGTCGAGAAGTCGGATATCGTGTTCGAGGAAGGTTCGTTCACGACGCTGCTCGGCCCGTCGGGCTGCGGCAAGACGACGATCCTGCGCATGGTAGCGGGTCTCGAAACGGTAACTGCGGGGGATATCTTCATCGGCGACAAGCGGATCAACGACGTCCCCATCCACAGGCGCAACCTGGGCCTGGTGTTCCAGAACTACGCCCTGTTCCCGCACAAGACGATCGGCGAGAACATCGCCTTCGGGCTGAAATACCGCGGCGTCAACAAGGCCGACGCCGAGATCAAGGTCAAGGAGGCGCTCGAGGTCGTGCGCCTGCCCGGCGTCGAGGATCGTTATCCGAACCAGCTGTCGGGCGGGCAGCAGCAGCGCATCGCGCTGGCGCGGGCGATCGTCATCGAGCCCGACGTGCTGCTGCTCGACGAACCCCTGTCGGCGCTCGACGCCAACCTGCGCGAGGACATGCGCGTGGAACTGACCGCGATCCAGGATCGCATCGGCGTGACCACGATATTCGTCACCCACGACCAGTCCGAGGCGCTCGCGATGTCGGACAAGATCGTGGTCATGAGTGCCGGCAACGTCCAGCAAATCGGCACGCCGGAAGACGTCTACAACAAGCCCGCGAGCGAGTTCGTCGCCGGTTTTCTCGGCGCCGCCAACCTGCTCGACGCGCGGGTCGACGAAACGGACAGCGACCGGATCACGGTCGAGACGCCGCATTTCGGCCGTGTCCCGGTCACACGCCACAACGACGTGGAATTTCGCCAGGACGGTAACGCCAAACTCGTCGTTCGCGCGGAAAAGATCCGTCTCGTCGAACCGGGATCGGCGCCGGCCGACGAGGTTTGCGCGGCCGGCACGGTCGAGGCCGTCGACTACCAGGGACAGATGGTGCGATATTTCGTCCGCGTGGACGATTTACAGTTACAGGTCATCGCCGCGATCGACGAGCGCCCCCGTCCGAAGGGCGCCCCGGTGGAGGTTTGCATTCGTCCGCGCGATTGCGTGGTATTGCCCGCCGGAGCCTGATCGATGACGGCTAAATCCAGGCTGTTTTACCAGACGCGCCTGCGCCGCCCGCTGCTCGACCGGGCCGAGGGCGTGTACATGTGGGACCAGTCCGGCAAACGCTATCTCGACGGCTCGTCGGGCGCGATGGTCAGCAACATCGGCCATTCCAACCCGAACGTGCTCGCGGCGATGCGCCGGCAGATGGAAAAGTCGACCTTCGGCTATCGCCTGCATTTCGAAACCGAAAGCTCGGAGGCGCTGGCGGAAAAGCTCGCCGGGCTCAGCCCGCCGGGGCTGGAGCGCTGCTTTTTCGTCTCCGGCGGCTCGGAAGCGGTCGAAAGCACGCTCAAGCTGGCGCGCCAGTACGCGCTCGCGAAGGGCGAACCCGGGCGCTGGAAAATCATTTCGCGCCAGCCGAGCTACCACGGCTGCACGCTGGGCGCGCTCGCGGTCACCGGCTATACGCCGCTCAGCGCGCCGTTCGCGCCGATGATGCGGGAAATGCCGAAGATCCCCGCGCCGCGCGCCTACCTCGACGGGCTCGATGCCGCCGACCCGGCCACCGGGCTGCACTACGCCGATATGCTGGCCGCGCAAATCGAGGCCGAGGGCCCCGAATCGGTGCTCGCCTTCATCGTCGAGCCGATCGGCGGCGCATCGACCGGCGCGCTGGTGCCGCCGAGGGGTTACCTGAAGCGGATTCGCGAGATCTGCGATCGCTACGGGGTGCTGCTGATCCACGACGAAGTCATGTGCGGCGGCGGGCGCACCGGCCGCTTCTTCGGTGCCGAGCACTGGGACGTGGCGCCGGACCTGGTCGCCCTGTCGAAGGGCTTCGGCGCGGGCTACATGCCGCTCGGCGCGATGATCGCGCACGAGGACATCGTCGAGGCGGTGCTCGATGCCGGCGGTTTCGCGCACGGCTTCACCTATGCCGGCAACCCGCTCGCCTGCGCCGCCGGCCTCGCGGTAATCGACGAAATCGAATCCCAGGGGCTGCTGCTGAACGCGGGTACCATGGGCGAGTTGCTCGAGAGCCGGCTGCGCGAGCTGATGCAGGAATACCCGTTTATCGGCGACGTGCGCGGCAAGGGCCTGTTGCTCGCCTTCGAACTGGTCGCCGAGCGCGATCGCCTGACGCCGCTGCCGGCCGGGCTCAAGGCCTACGAGCGGCTGGTCAATCTCGCCTACGAGCGCGGCCTGATCATTTACTCGCGGCGCACGCGCGACGGGCTCGAGGGCGATCATTTCCTCGTCTGCCCGCCGATGATCGTGACCGCCGAACAGATCGACGAAATCATCGACACGCTGCGCGCGAGCCTCGATGCGCTCGCCGCCGAACTCGATCTGCCCATGGCCTGAATCCGATGGCCGCGGAGACCGTCGATATCGAGTCAGCCATCGCCGCGATCGG
>JASFKL010000196.1:0-7802 GCA_050118655.1 Gammaproteobacteria bacterium
AACAGGCCGAAGACCAGGATGATCGCGGCGTTGGCCGCATCGTGTGTAGTGATGACCGAAGTAGAGCGCATCGGGAATAGCCAGACGAGTTTAAATTCAGTTTAGCGGCTGCTAGCTATTTGAAAAGCGAATAAATATGGTTAGTATTATCGAGTTTTTCGATACCTACATATCCGGAGCAACGTGTGAAAATCGACCATATCCGCACTTTCCTCGAGATTTCCAACTGCGGCAATTTCAACCGTGCGGCGGAAACCCTCAACGTCACCCAGTCGACCGTCAGCGCGCGCGTCAAGGCGATGGAAGACCGTTTCGGCCGGACCTTATTCAAGCGCGGTCATTCGGGGGTCGAATTGACCTCGGCGGGCCAGCACTTTCGCCAGTATGCGCTCAACATCCAGCGTCTCTGGCAACAGGCCCAGCAACGCATTTCGCTGCCGGAGAATTTCAGCCACGGCATCGGCCTCGGTTCGCAGGTCAGCCTCTGGGACAGCCTGATTCTCGAATGGATTCCATGGATGCGAAAGCACGCGCCGGCGGTCGCGGTTCACGTCGAGGCGGACTACTCGCCGAGCCTGATGCGGCAACTCTCCGACGGCCTGCTCGACATCGGGGTGATGTACAACCCGCGGCAAACACCCGGTCTGGTCATCGAGGACCTGTTGCAGGAAACCCTGGTACTGGTCGCCAGCAATCCACGGGAGTTGAGCGAGCACTGGGTCGACGATTACGTTTACGTCGACTGGGGCGGCGAATTCCGCCGCCGCCACGGCGAGGCTTTCCCGGATATGGATACCCCCGCGATATCGGTGGGACTCGGCCCCCTCGGGCTCGAATACATTTTGCAAAACGGCGGCTCGGGATATTTTCCGCTGCGCGTCGTCGAGCCTTATATCGAGCGAAGTGAATTGTTCCGCGTCGAGGGCGCCCCGGAAATGAAGCGCCCTGCCTATATCGTCTACCCCGAACTCGCGCGCCAGCAGGAGACCCAGGAACTCGCGCTCAACGGCCTCCGGGAAATCGCCCGCCAATGGGAATCCCCTTAAACTCGGGTCAGATCTAAATTGTTCTTCGAATTTAAACTTGGATCCGACCCGAATTTTGAGGGCGGTGATCAGGTTTCGGGAGATCCCGGACCCGCGCTGTGCGCGGTCCGGGATGGTAGAGATTTAGCCGCAGGCTAAACCTCTATCATTTCGAAATCGTCCTTGGCCATGCCGCAATCCGGGCACAGCCAGTCGTCGGGCACGTCTTCCCAGCGCGTGCCGGGCGCGATGCCGTCCTCGGGCCAGCCCTCGGCCTCGTCGTAAATGAATCCGCAGACGATGCATTCCCAGCGCTTCATCGGCTCAGCCCCGGTAGTGTTCGATCATCGCGACGTAGTGCCTGGCGACATAGGCAAAGTATTCGATTTCGCGCTCCGATAACGCGCGCTTTTGCCGCACCGGGTTGCCGAGATAAAGATAGCCCGATTCGAGGTGCTTGCCCGGCGGCACCAGCGACCCCGAGCCGATGATGACGTTATCCTCGATTACCGCGTTGTCGGCGACGATCGAACCCATGCCGATCAGGCACCGGTTACCGATGCGGCAACCGTGCAACAAGGCCTTGTGCCCGACGGTCACCTCGTCGCCGATGATCAGCTCGGCGCCCTCCGGGCTGTACTCCCCGCGGTGGGTGACGTGCAATACGCTGCCGTCCTGGATGTTGGTATTGTCGCCGATACGGATACGATTGATATCGCCGCGAATCACGGTGAGCGGCCAGACGGAGCAGTTTTCACCGAGCGTCACGTCGCCGATGACGACTGCCGTTTCGTCGATATAACTGCCCTTGCCGATGCTCGGCGTTTTCTCCCGGTAACTGCGAATCATGGTTTCTTCCCGACACGAGAAACGCGTATAGTAACGATTTTTTCCCGCGGCGCATCTTTTGGCGAAACTTCCGGCACAGACCTCACTCCCGCTGTCCTCGAGGCTGGCGGCGCGCCTGTGGCTCTACGCGCAATTGATCCGCCTGGAAAAACCGATCGGTTTTTACCTGCTGCTCTGGCCGACGCTGTGGGCGCTGGCGATCGCTGCCGAGGGTGCGCCGGACCCGTGGGTTTTGTTCGTCTTCGTCGCCGGCACCCTGCTGATGCGTTCCGCGGGCTGCGCGATCAACGATTACGCCGACCGCGATCTCGACCTGCACGTCGCGCGCACGCGCGATCGACCGCTGACCAGCGGCAAGATCAGCGCCCGCGAGGCGCTCGCGGTATTCACCGTGTTGAGTCTCGCCGCCTTCGCGCTGGTGCTGACCCTCGATCGTTTCACCATCGAACTGTCTTTCATCGGTATCGCGCTCGCCGCGAGCTACCCGTTCATGAAGCGCTTTCACTACCTGCCGCAGGTGCATCTCGGCGCCGCCTTCGGCTGGGCGGTACCCATGGCTTTCGCGGCCGAGACCGGCGGTTTGCCGAAGATGGCCTGGCTGCTCTACGTGGCGACCATCATCTGGGCGGTCGCCTACGACACCATGTACAGCATGGTCGATCGCGAAGACGACCTCCGGGTCGGGATGAAATCGACCGCCATCCTGTTCGGCGACTACGACCGCCTGATGGTCGGGCTGTTCCAGTTGCTGTTCCTGCTAGCACTGCTGCTCGCGGGACTCGATCTGGAGATGACGACACCCTACTACCTGGGTCTCGCGGCCGCGGCCCTGTTGCTCGTCTACCAGCAATTCCTGATCGCCGACCGCGTGCCGGCGCATTGTTTTCTGGCCTTTATCAACAACCACTGGGTCGGTGCGCTGGTATTCGCCGGCATCATCGTCCACTACTACTCGCTGTAGCCGCCGGGAAGTGCCCGCACAGCCAGTCGCGAAAATCCGCGACCGCCTCGTCCTCGCCGGTGTTTTCCCGGTAGATCAGGTAGTAACCGAAATCGCTGACCAGCGATTGCTCGACCGGTCGCAGCAGTCGATGGGCCGCGAGCAGGTCGTCGACCAGATGACCCCAGCCGAGCGCCACACCCTCGCCGCTGCAGGCAGCCTCGATGACCAGCGGGTAATTGTTGATCTGCAGCATGCGGTGCGCAATCGGTTCGTCGATGTCGTTGCCCGACAGCCACAGGCGCCAGTTCATCCAGTTCCAGTGGTTGTCGGTCAGCTCGATCAGTTGCGCCTGCAGCAGCCAGCCGGCCCAGTCGTCGCCGGCACCGCGATGGTCGTAACACGGACTGCACACCGGGAACACTTCTTCCTCGAATAGCCGGATCGACCCGTAGCCCGGCCAGTTGCCATCGCCGTGCAGTACCGCGACCTGGACCTCCGGGCCCAGGCTCTCCGCGTAATCGTCGGAGGCGACGATTCGCAAGGCCACGTTCGGCATTCGGATTCTCAATTGCCCGAGCCTCGGGCTCAGCCATTGCGTCGCGAAGGACAGGTCGCAGCCGACGACGAGGGAGGATGCAACTTCCAGGTTCTGGATATCCGTCGTCGCGCCGGCCAGTTGCTTCAGGATAGCGCTGACCGTGTGCTGGTATTCGCGGCCCTCGTTGGTCAACTGCACCGCGCGATGGGAACGCGTAAACAGCTTTACCCGCAGCTTGTCTTCGAGGCTGCGAATCTGCTGGCTGATCGCGGCCTGCGACAGGTGCAGCTCGCGGCCCGCGCGGGTGAAGCTCAACAGGCGCGCGGCGGCTTCGAAGGCGATCAGCGTGTCGAGCGGCGGCAGGCGGTTTTTTATCATCTATGGATAAGGGCTATTAATGCAATTAGATAAAAATTTACCGTTTGAGGCGTTAGTTGCATTAATTTAAATTATTTATCTACAAAACAATAGCTCTAATTCGAGGAGTCGAACATGTCGCCAGCAGCCTTGCGGAAACGCGCCGATGACGCGCCCTTCGACCGCGATCCCGCGCAATCCCATACCATCCCGGCGCGCTATTACCTGGACGCCGATATCCTGGCCCGGGAAGAAGAGTCGATTTTCTATCGCAACTGGTGGTATGCCGGGCACCAGAGCCAGCTGCCGGAGCCGGGTTGTTACCTGACCGTGCAGGTCTGCAACCAGAACATTATCGTGATTCGCGACAAGTCGGGCGACCTCAACGCCTATTACAACGTTTGCCAGCACCGCGGCCACGAACTGCTCTTCGGCAGCGGCAAGGTGCGCACCATCACCTGCCCCTACCATGCCTGGTCCTACGGCTTCGACGGCGAACTGAAGGCGGCGCGCAACACCGAGCGCCTGGTCGACTTCGACAAGTGCCGGTTTTCGCTCAAGCCGGTGCAGGCGGAGGTTTTCTGCGGCCTGGTCTTTGTCAACCTCGATCCCGATGCCGCGCCGCTCAGGCAGCAGGCTGCCGGGCTGGAAAAGGAGATCCGCGAATTCTGCCCGCGTGTCGACGAAGTCAGCTTCGCGCAGCGCGACGATTACGACGTCGCCTGCAACTGGAAAGTGCTGGTGGACAATTTTCTCGAGTGTTATCACTGTCACCCGGCGCACAAGGATTTCGTCTCGCTGGTCGACATGGACAGTTACCGCATCACCACCCACGAGATCTATTCGAGCCACGTTTCTAAGGCGGCCAAATCGACCGACAACAATGCCTATCGATTCGAAAAGGGCGAGGTCGATTTCGGTTACGCGGGCTGGTTCCTGTGGCCCAACCTGACAATCTGGATCTATCCCGGCGAGCCCAATATCTCGACCCTGCAGATTATCCCGGCCGGAGCCGGCCGCACGATCGAGTACCAGGACTGGTATCTGCCGAATCCCGAGCCGAGCCGGCAACAGCGCGATGCGATGGACTACCAGCGCGACGTGCTGCAGCCCGAGGACGTCGGTCTTTGCGAAAGCGTGTTCCGCGGCCTGCAGTCGAAGGGTTACAACCAGGGACGCTTCGTGGTCGATGCCGAGCGTAGTGAATTGTCCGAGCACGGCGTCCACCACTTCCAGCAACTCTACGTCGACGCCATGGGTTGCGATATCTAGGAAAGCCGGGGTCAGAGCAAAATTTTCCGGGAACGGCTTTTCTACACCACTGATAGCAGGCGAAATATTTGCTCAAAGCAAATATTTCACGATGACTTGCCTGTCCCCGTGCTGTTCGGGGGAATTTTGCTCTGACCCCCTCCATGGCGGTCCCGATCCAATCGATGCCCGCGATGCAGGCCCGTTCAGGCGGGCTTGCCGAAGACGTCAATTTCTCGAATAGCCAACTCCGGGATACCGGTTCAGTAAACTGGAGCTTTTTCGATCTTGCCGAACTGGTCCCGGGTCTGGAAAATTCATTCCAGATCGTCGGCTCTCCCTAATAGCCGCAAGGATCCGCCCGGTGCGGTCTTCGGCCACCCCCAGAGAAGTCGTCGAGATGCTTCGCTCTCTTCGCGGGGGGGCAGAGCTGGCGTCGGTATCGTTGGAGGCAACAGGCGAAGCGCGGCGACGCCAGGTCAGTCCCGGAGCCTCCCAAAGTCGGGAAGACAGTCGGTGTCGTGTTTGCATTACCTCCCCGGCGGCGTAAACTTCTGATCAAGATGGACTTTAAAAAGTACATCCCCGATCACGCGGCCACCACGGTGCCGATCCTGGCCTTGCTGTTCTCGGCGCATTACTTCTTTTCGCGCGACGAACCGGCAAAGGGCGGTATCGAGCTCGTCGAGGGCGCCCCGGCGTTTTACGAGCACTGGCAGCGGCCGCTGGAACAGGGCGAGCTCGATATCGACGCCGGCTTGCAGCGCCTGGAAATCGACGACGCAAAACAGGATCGCCTGATTCGAGAGTTACTGCGGCAGGGCAAGTATCAGCAGGCCCGAACAAGCTTGCTCGAAGTCGCCGCGGCGGCGGTGAGCCGCGAGGACGAGGTGCGTCTCGGCGATACGCTGATGCTGCTCGGCGAGGTTGCGATCAACCAGCAGGAACTGTCGGCCGCGGAGATTTACCTGCAGGAGGCGCTTTACCTGTCGATGGAACGCGACGACCCGATGGCGACCGCGAACAGTTACCGGCTGCTCGGCCGGTTGAACATTCGCGCGCGCGAACTGGCGCGTTACGCGTCGAACAGTAACGACGAACTCTGGCAGGCGCGCAACGCGATTTCGCGCGGCTACTATCGCGGCGTGCAGGATCGGCTGCAGCGCGTGATTCGCGACGATCTCGATATCCGCCGTTACGGCGCCGCGGCCAGCGCTTGGGAAGCCATGGCTTCGTATCACGACAAGATGCGCGACGGATACCAGGCGCAACAGGCACGCATCGAGGCTGCCAGGCTTTACGCGTCTATCGGGCAGATGAGCCACGTGCACCGTATTCTCGACAGCCTCGACCGTGGCCTGATCGGCGACGCCGGCTACGTCGAGGTCGAAACCGAGCTCAATGCGCTGTTCGACCGGCACCAGCAGGACTTGATCAAGGCGTCGCAGGCGCGCGACTACCAGATGCTCTACCGTCATTACCTGCGGCTCGGCGAGATCGAGCGCGCCTGGGAATTCAGAATCAAGTCCAGCGCGACGCTCGCCGATGGTAGCGAGCGCCTGGTCTACCAGCGTCAGGCTGACGTTATCGCGGTGCTGTTCAATTCCAACTTCGCGATGGACCGGGCGCGAAAATATCTCGACAAGGCCGGCCTGATCTATAACGATAGCGGCATTCCCGAGTTGCTCGAGCAAACCCGGGACCTGGAATCGCAAATTTACTGACCGGAAAACCATTGCATGACCGAAACCGATCAAACCGGATTCGATGCACGCGATCTGCGCCGCGCATTCGGAAATTTCGCCACCGGGGTCACGATTGTCACCACGCTGGACAAGGAGGGTACGCCCTGCGGTTTCACCGCCAACTCGTTCACCTCGGTTTCGATCGACCCGCCGCTGCTGCTGGTCAGCATCGCCAGGTCGGCTTACGGCTGCGGAATATTTACCGCTTCGAACGGTTTCGCGGTCAACATACTCGCGCAGGATCAACGCAGCCTGTCGAATCGGTTCGCACGCGCCGGGGAGGACAAGTTCGCCGATCTCGACTGGCATGCCGCGGCCACGGGTTCGCCGATTATCGACGGCGTCGTGGCCTGGTTCGATTGCACCCATTTCCAGCAGGTCGATGCCGGCGACCATATCATTCTGATCGGCCGTGTCATGCAGTACAGTTACAATACTCACTCGCCGCTGGGTTTTTGCCGCGGCGCGTACGTATCCTACGGCCTGACCCCGACGATGCTGCAGCTGCTGGCTTCTCCGGGACACCTGCGGGTCGGCGCGATCATCGAATCCGAAGGCCGGGTGCTGCTCGAGCGGAATCCGCAAAGCGGCCAGCTGATGCCGCCGAGCTCGGATAACGTCGGCGATGCCGACACCCCCGACAGCCTGCTCGGCAAACTCGCATCCGCCGGTATCGAGGTCGACCTGCCGTTCATCTACGCGGCCTATCACAGTGAAAAAGAGCGCGTGGTCTACTACCTCGGCGAACTCCTGTCGGTGAGCGAAGCGATCGAAACGCGCGGACTTCGATTTTACGATTTCGACCACATCACCTGGGAAGAAATCAACGACACCGTGACCATCAACATGCTGGAACGATTCATCCGCGAAAAAAGGCTCGGCAACTACAATATTTACATCGGCAACCACCAGCAGGGAGAGTTGCATCCCGCCTGATGTCGCGAATTCGGGCAGCGCGGTCGGCGGCATCCAAAAACCGATTAATAATCAACGATATCCCCTGAAATAGCGGGTGTCGCGTTAAGGCAATCCAGAGTCGCTGCAGCGTCAGACCGCGAAACGCTTAAAACCTATTCTCCATTTTCTATGGCCGT